>DATNHZ010000086.1:0-6493 GCA_035604655.1 Steroidobacteraceae bacterium
CCGTTCCGGCCGCCTCGAGGAGGCGCGACTCGAGCAGCGGCCGCCGCCAGCGCTCGGCGATGTTCTTCCAGACGACGAGGTTCACGACCCCGGTCTCGTCCTCGAGCGTGACGAAGGTGACGCCGGAGGCCGATCCCGGGCGCTGCCGCACCAGCACGAGGCCGGCACTCCGGGTCCGGGCGCCGTGCGGCAGCCCCCGCAGATCGGCCGCGGTCAGGAGCCCTGCGGCCCCGAGCCGCGCGCGCAGCAGCGCGAGCGGATGGCGCCCGAGCGTCAGGCCGAGCGAGCGGTAGTCGGCCACGATCTCCTTGCCCTCGGTGGGCGCCCGCAGCAGCGGGGTCGCCTCAGCGATGCGGGTGACTTGGAACAGCGGCGTCGGCCTCGCGACGCCGCCGACCGCCCAGGCGGCGCGGTGACGGTGTCCGGCGAGCGAGGCGAGCGCACCGCTCGCGGCGAGCGCGCCCAGGTCGCGCCGGTCGAGGCCCGCGCGCTCGGCCAGATCCTGGACGGACTCGAAGGGGCGCTCGCCCCGCGCCGCGAGCAGCCGCTCGGCCGCGGGACGCGCCAGGCCGCGCACCTGCCGCAGCCCCAGCCGCAAGGACGCGAGATCCCGCCCCTCGAGCACCGCGTCCCAGCCGCTGAGCCGCGCGTCGACCGGGAGGACCTCGACGCCGTGCTCACGGGCATCGCGCACCAGCTGGGCCGGTGCATAAAAGCCCATCGGCTGGCTGTTGAGCAGTGCCGCCGTGAACGCCGCCGGCTCGTGGCACTTGAGCCACGCCGACACGTACACCAGCAGCGCAAAACTTGCGGCATGGGAGTTGTGGACCACGAGGTGATTGGCCAGGAAATTGTGATCGCCGTCGATCGTCAGGTCGTAGGTCGGTTCGTGCCCCTGCGCCTCGATCGCGACGACCCGGTCCCAATAGACATCGGGGTCCGCACCGCGCCCTGGCTCGCCAGGGTCCGCAGCGCCCACGCGGGCCGCTGCAACGCAATCTCCCGCCTTGAGCTCGCCGAGCAGGCGCCAGCCCTCGAGGGTCAGGAACGGGTGCCGCGCCGTCGCGACGATCGAATGGCCGTGCGCGGTCTGCAGCGCGAGCACCGGCTGCACCCCGCTCGCGCGGATGGCGAGCACCGTGCGTTTCACCAGGCGCAGGCGCGCATCACAGGCGAGGGTGCGCTCGAGCCGCGCGCGTCCGGCGACGATGTCATCGATGCTGAGCCAGCGCCCGCTGTCGGCATCGACCACCCGCGTCGCGCCCGCGACGCATTCCGGGAAACCGTATTCGCCGAAGCCGAGGATCTGGTTGAAGATCGCGCGCGCGAACTGCTCCGCATAACCCCGCGCGCGCATCCCGTCGATGAGCCGTGCCTCGAAGGCGCCGAGCCCACCGCGACGCTTCCAGGCCGCCATCGCCCGCCGCAGGCGATCGGCCTCGCCGGCCGTGAAGCCGGCGGCCACCACCGCGAGCTGCATGACCTGCTCCTGGAAGATCGGCACGCCGAGCGTGCGCTCGAGGACGCCCCTGACCGCCTCGCTCGGATAGCTGACCGGCTCGACGCCGCTGCGGCGCCTGAGGTACGGGTGCACCATGTCGCCCTGGATGGGGCCAGGGCGGATGATCGCGACCTCGATCACGAGGTCGTAGTAATTTCTTGGCTGCAGCCGCGGCAGCATCGCCATCTGCGCCCGCGACTCGATCTGGAACACGCCGATCGTATCGGCGCGCGAGATCATCGCGTAACTGGCCGGGTCCTCGGCCGGCACGTCGCTCATCCGGAACGGCCGGCCGCGCCGCTCAGCGACGAAGTCGAGCGCGCGGCGGATCGCCGTCAGCATACCGAGCCCGAGCACGTCGACCTTGAGGAGCCCGAGGTCATCGAGGTCGTCCTTGTCCCACTGGATCACGGTGCGCTCGGGCATCGTGGCGTTCTCGACCGGCACGAGCTCGGCGAGCGAGTGGCGCGCGATCACGAACCCGCCGACGTGCTGCGACAGGTGCCGCGGGAACCCGAGCAGCTCGCGGGCGAGCGTGACGGCCCTGAGCAGCGTCGGGTTCGCCGGATCCAGGCCCGCCTCGCGGATGTGCGCATCCTCGATGGCGTTTCCGTCCCACCACTGCATCGCGCGCGCCAGGCGCTCGACCGTAGGCCCGGCAAGGCCCAGCGCCTTGCCAACGTCGCGCAGCGCGCTGCGCGGCCGGTAGCTGATCACGGTCGCGGTCAGCGCCGCGCGGTGCCGGCCGTATTTCGCGTACAGGTACTGGATCACCTCCTCGCGCCGTTCGTGCTCGAAGTCGACGTCGATGTCCGGCGGCTCGTTGCGTTCCTTCGACACGAAGCGCTCGAACAGCAGCGACATCCTCGCCGGGTCGACCTCGGTGATGCCGAGGCAGTAGCAGACGGCGGAGTTCGCAGCCGAGCCGCGTCCCTGGCAGAGGATGCCGCGGCGCCGCGCGAAGGCCACCAGGTCCTCGACCGTCAGGAAATACGGCTCATAGCAGAGCTCGGCGATCAGCGCGAGCTCGTGCGCGACGAGCGCGCGCACCGCCGGCGGCGCGCCGTCCGGCCAGCGCTCGCGCAGTCCCTTGTCGGTGAGGCAGCGCAACCAGCTCGCGGGTGTATGCCCCTCCGGCACCAGCTCGGCCGGATACTGGTAGCGCAGCTCATCGAGCGAGAACGTGCAGCGCGCGGCGATCTCGAGCGTCGCCGCGAGCAGCGGCGCCGGAAAGCGCCGCGCGAGCGCGGCGCGGTCCTTCAGGTGCCGCTCGCCGTTCGCATGCAGCGCGAGCCCGGCCGCATCGACGGTGGTACCGAGGCGCACCGCGGTCAGCACGTCCTGCAGCCGCTGGCGCTCGCGCCGGTGCAGGTGCACATCACCGCTCGCCACGCAGGCGAGGCCCAGTTGCCGGCCGAGCGCGGCGAGCTCGGCGAGCCGCGCGCGGTCGCGGCCGTCCGCCGCGAGCTCGACCGCGAGCCAGGCATCGGCACCGAAGCGCTCGCGCAGCCACGCGCCGTCGGAAGCGAGCGGCTCGGGGCCCGGCAGCCACAGCGCGATGACACCCGCGAGCGACTCGGCCTCGAGATCCGGGCGCGTGAGGCGATAGCTGCCTTTCTGGGCGGCGCGCCGGCCGCGGGTCAGCAGCCGGCACAGCGCGCCATAGGCCTCGCGGTCGGTGGCGAGCAGTACGCACCTAAGACCGTCGGCGAGCGCGAGCTCGCTGCCGGTGAGCAGCCGGCAGCGCTGGCCGCGGGCGGCGACGTGGGCGCGCACGAGGCCCGCGAACGAGCACTCGTCAGTCAGCGCGAGCGCTGAATAACCGAGCTCCTCGGCGCGGCCGAGGAGCTCCTCCGGGTGCGAGGCGCCGCGCAGGAAGCTGAAGTTCGAGAGCGCGTGGAGCTCCGCATAATCCGGCGGTGCCGCGGCACCCGCCGCCGCGGCCGGGCCCGCCATCAGCCGAACACGCCGTGCAGGAACCAGCGCCGTGCGCCGCGCTCGCGGAAGATCCACAGCCGCGCGCCGCCGCGCGTGATGGCGACGTAGTAGTCGCGCGCCACGCCCCTGCCGTCCCACCAGCCGCTCTCGATGCGTTCGGGTCCCGACTCGAGCAGCAGCCGCCCGCCCCGGCAGGGTTGCCCGTCCCGCACGACGAGCGGCTCCGGGACGAGGAGCAGCCACAGCGGGCGCGGCGCGCGCGGCAATGCCGCGGTGCCGGTATGCCCCGGCGGTGCAAGCTCCGGCCGCACGGCCCGCCAGGCCGCCTCCGGGCGGTGCTCCGGCACGAGGCAGACGCCGCTGACGGCCGCCTCGCCAAGCCGGGCCCGCAGCCGGTCGAGGAGCGCGGCGGCCTCGGCTATCGCCTCGCCGCTGCCGAAACCCGGCAGCGTCGCACTCGTGCCGGGCAACGGGACGGCAGTGCCGGTCCTGAGCGTGAGCCTCAGCACCGGCGCCGGCAGCGTCACGCGCATCAGTCGCTCGCGCAGCAGCCCCTGCCAGTCGGCCACGCAGGCCGCCGGAGCGGTTCGGCCGAGCACCACGCAGCTCGGCTTCTGGTCGCGGTGCGCGAACAGGAAGGCGAGCCGGGTGATGCCGGCGGTGCGGGCGCGCAGGAAATGCCCCATGCGCTCAAGCAGCCGCTCGCAGTAAGGCGTCAGCTGCGCCACGTCCGCCAACTCGACCGGGAGTTCCGCGCGCTCGTGGAAGCGCTCCGGGACGAGGTAGCGCCGGCGCGGCGCGGGCTTGAAGCCGAAGGCCTCGTCGAGCTCGGCGAGCACGAACGGCTCGAAACGGCGCGCGAGCCCGTCGCGCGGCAGGCGCTTCAGTTCCCCGAGCGTGTCGAGGCCGAGCCGCGCGCAGTCCTCGAGGATCTGCGCCGGCCAGGCCGTCGCCCAGAGTGGCAGGCGCGCGAGGTGGCCGGCGAGCGTCGCGGGCGAGGCGATCGAGGTGCCGGGCGCGGCGCGCGCCAGCCAGATCGCGGCGCGGGAGGTGGGCGCGAGCGCGAGCGCCACCGTATGGCCCTGCGCCTCGAGCTCTGTCCCGACCCGGCCGAGCAGCGCCGGCGCACCGCCAAAGAGCCTCAGGCTCCCCTGCACCTCGAGCAGCAGCTGGTCGGGCGCCTCGAGGCTGACCCACGGCGTGAGGCTCGTCGCCCAGCGCGCCAGGCGCCGCAGCTCGCGCGCTTCCTCGAACGGCTCGCGTTCCGCGACCGTCAGCCGCGGAGCGAGCGCATGCGCGGCATTGAGCCCGAGTCCCGGGCGTATGCCGGCGCGCGCGGCGGCCGCGTTTACGGCACTGACCGCGCGCCGCGCGCCCTCGCCCGTCACGACCACGAGCGGGTCGGTGACGATGCTGCCGCGCAGCCGGGTGGCCGCGACGAGCGGCAGCGTCGTGAACGCGAGTGCGAGCCACAGCTGGCGCGGCGCCGGCCGCGCCAGCGGCACGGCCGCGAGATCCGGCGCAGCAGGCGCAGAGCGCGGCTTCGCCGCCCGAACCGCGGCCGCCACGACCGGCGGGCCGAACAAATCGCCCGTGGCGTCGCGGTGTGGCCGCTGTCCCTTGGCACTTCCGCTCGCACCGCGCATGGTCATTCGCCGTGGCCTCAGGCCGTCAGCGCATCGCGCACCCGAATAGGTCCCCGGCCGCGGCTCTTGAGCACCCACAGGTCGAGCCCGGCCGGCGTCGCCTCGAGGGCGATGCGCAGCGTCGCCGGGGAGGCCTCGGCACGGCGCCCGAATGGCCGGAACAGCACCGCGAGCGTGCCGCCCGACTCGGCGGCGAGCTTCAAGCGTCGCAACCAGCGATCGTCGACCGCATCGAGCCAGAGCAGCACCGCGGCGCAGCTGCCGGAGCGCAGCGCCTGTTCCGCGGCCCACAGTCGCTCCGGCGTCTTGTCGGTGGCTACCAGCAGGAGTTTGTCGGGAGGGATGCCGCTCTGCGCGAGCGCCGGCGGATACGGCGCATGGGGCGGTGCGATCCATGCGAGCCAGCGCCGCTCGAACCCCCGCGTTGCAGGCTCCACGAGCGTTGAGAGCGCCGGCAGCAGCAGCCGCAGCTCACCAACTCCGGCCTGCGGCAGCAGCAGTTCGATGAGCGTGCCGAGCGGCCAGCCGCCGCCCGGCAGGCAGGCATCGAGCCGCGGCCAGCCGCTCTGGACGATGCCCTTGGCGCCGGCTGCGTCAGGGAGCGCACCCCGGGCCCGCCAGATCGCGGCGCTTTGCAGCAGCGCATCGAGTGACGCATTCATGGCGTGCCTTACCCGTCGGCATCGCGTGCGGCCCGTGGCCCGCTGCGCTATTGCAGGAAATCGCCCTTGGTGCCGCGGCGCAGGACGCCGACCACGACCCCTTCGATCAGCACGGACTGCTCCTTGAGATCGACGCGGATCGGCTCGAAGTCGGCATTCTCCGGCAGCAGCCAGACGACCGAGCCTTCCTGGCGGTAGCGCTTCACGGTGACCTCATTGTCGAGGCGCGCCACGACGATCTGGCGGTTGCGCACCTCGGGGGTGCGGTGCACGGCGACGAGATCGCCATCCAGGATGCCAATGCCCTTCATCGATATGCCCTGCACCTTGAGCAAGTAGTGCGGGCGCGGACTGAAGAGCTTCGGGTCGACCTGGAAGCGGCCTTCGATGTGCTCCTCGGCCAGGATCGGCCGGCCGGCGGCCACCCGGCCAATCAGCGGGAGCCCCAGCTGGTCGCGGATCGTGTCCTTGAGCTGGATGCCGCGCGAGGCGCCCGGTATGAGGTCGATGACGCCCTTGCGCTTGAGCGCCCGCAAGTGCTCCTCGGCGGCATTCGCCGACTTAAAGCCGAGTGCGCTCGCGATTTCCGCCCGGGTCGGGGGCATCCCGGAGTCTTCGAGCTGTTCACGGATGAAGTCGAGGATCTGGCGCTGGCGGGTGGTCAGATCGGTCATGGGGCACCTGTATAGGCATACAGCCTGCTGTGATTATATCCAGCTCCTGGGTCCTGGCAAGTCGCTTGGGCT
>DATNHZ010000087.1:0-3006 GCA_035604655.1 Steroidobacteraceae bacterium
ATCCCGGCCAGGGAGCTGCCTCGCCGTAGCCAATCACATCGTCGGTATCGCTCAGTTCCAGGATCACGCACGGCCTCTCGGCGAACACGCCACGGGCAGTCACGATCGGCCGGGTGAAGCGCAGGGTAAAGGGCGTCGCCCGCGCGCACCGCAGTTTCACGACGCGAGGCCCAGAGCGAACAACAGGCCGTACAGAACTTCGAGGCGGGCCGTGCCGACCAGGCAACCATTCAGCGCAAGGCCGCGCTCACGTCGCACTCTGACCACGAGCCGCAGTGCGAGTGGTAGTGACAGCCATGTCAGGAGTACCCACGCACTCGCCAGGCCTCGCCACCACAGCGCCAGCGGGACCACGTACGCGACCAGCAGCAAGGTCAGGTAATAGATGCGCGTAGGGCCCTCACCGATGCGTACCGCAAGCGTCCGTTTACCTGCCCTGGCATCGGTCTCGATGTCGCGAAGATTGTTAACCACCAGTATGGCGGCCGCCAGCGCGCCGATCGGAATGGACGCGAAGACCGCCAGCCCGGAAACCGCCAGCGCCTGCACGTAGTACGTGCCGATTACCGCGCCCAGCCCAAAAAACAGGAACACCGCCAGGTCCCCGAGGCCGACGTAGCCATAAGGTCGTGGCCCGCCCGTGTACAGGTAGGCCGCGGCAATTGAGGCGAGCCCCAGTGCCAATACCGGCCATCCAGCCAACGTCGCTAGATACACGCCGGCGACTGAAGCGGCCGCAAATGCGAGCCACATCGCGCGCTTCATCTGGGCTGGGGTGATCAACCCTGCCTGCGTGACGCGTGTCGGACCCTGGCGGTCTGCGGTGTCGGCACCGCGCTCGAAATCAAACACGTCGTTCGCGAAGTTAGCACCGACCTGCAGGAATAGCGCGCCTAGCAGTGCCGCCAGGGCCGCGCCGATCGAGAACGCGCCAGCTGACCACGCCACGCCGGCTCCGACCGCGACGGGCGCTGCCGACGCGGCCAGCGTCGCCGGGCGAATCGCGAGCCACCAGGCCGAGTGGCTACTCACGGCCGCCAGGGAAAACGTGAAAAGTCCGGCTTGCGTTTCTCGATAAAGGCGTTGCGGCCTTCCTGGGCCTCGGCTGTCATGTAGAACAGCTGTGTCGCGTGGCCTGCCAACTCCTGGACTCCCGCCTGCCCGTCGCAGTCGGCATTGAAGGCGGCCTTGAGGCAGCGGATCGCCGTCGGGCTGTGCTCAAGGATGCGCCGTCCCCAGGCCACGGCGGTGGCCTCGAGTTCCACCAGCGGCACTACCTTGTTGACGAGGCCCATCGCCAGCGCATCCCGTGCGTCGTACTGGTCGCACAGGTACCAGATCTCGCGCGCCTTTTTCTGACCGACGATGCGGGCCAGATAGGATGAGCCGAAGCCGCCGTCGAACGACCCGACTCTCGGCCCGGTCTGCCCGAAGCGAGCATTGTCGGCGGCGATCGTCAGATCGCAGATGACCTGCAGCACATGGCCGCCGCCGATCGCATAGCCGGCAACGGCTGCGATCACCGGCTTCGGCAACGTCCGGATCATCCGCTGCAAGTCCAGGACATTCAGTCGCGGCACTCCGTCGTCGCCGACGTAGCCCTCATCGCTCCGAATGCTCTGATCGCCGCCCGAGCAGAATGCTTCGTCGCCTTCACCGGTGAGGATGATCACGCCGATCGTCTGATCCTCGCGTGCTTTGGCAAAGGCGTCGATCAACTCGAATACTGTCTTAGGGCGAAAAGCGTTTCGGACTTCGGGCCGGCAGATGGTGACCTTGGCAAGGCCACCGGTTCGTTCGAACCGGATGTCCTCGTAGGCGCGGATCGGCTTCCATTCGGGCCGGGCGGTCGCCGCCCCCGTGCGCGTCTCCGTCATTTCGCAGTCTCCTGGACGAAAATCGGACGATTGGATTTCGCCAGGTCTGCGACCCGGCGGAGAAAATCCCGGACCACCTCGACGAAGGCCGCGGGCTGCTCGAGGTGCACGGCATGGCCGGCCCCAGCGATTTCGCAAACCTCGCCGCGTGGCAATCGCCGCGCGAGGTCATGTGCCGCCGCGACGAACTTCATGTCAAGCGCCCCCGCCACGCACAGCGTCGGCGCAGTGACGCGTGGCAGCGCGTCGAACAGCGGCGGCTGCGCGCCAACTCCGATGCCGCGCAAGCTGGCGGCTAGGCCGCGCGCGCTGTTCGCGAGCCGTTCACTGCGCGCGCGCGAGAGGAATGACGTCCCGAGGTGCCGCTGCGTGGCGAGCAGCGGCTGTGCCATCCATTCATCGACGAACACCTCGAGCCCATCGCGTTCGATGCGCGAGGCCAAGGCCTCGTCCTCACGGCGTCGCGCCGCGCGCTCTGCCGGATCGACGATGCCAGCTCGGCCGGCAACCAAGATCAGTGAAGCCACGCACTCAGGCCGGCGCACAGCGCATCCGAGGGCCAATCGCGCTCCCATGGAGTAGCCCAGCCAATGAGCTTGACCGTGACCTGCCGCGTCCAGTGTTGCAAGGAGGTCGTCGACGCTCCCGTCAAAAGTGCAACCCTCGAAGGCTGTCGAGCGACCGTGGCCTGGAAGGTCCGGTGCCAGGATCTCGTACTCGCGTTCGAACACCTGCGCCAGACCTGCCATGCTGCGACCGCTGCCCGTGTAGCCATGAAGCAGCACCAGTGCGTGGCCTCGGCCACGGCGGTTGAGGTGCAATGTCGCGCGGCTCACGGTCGCGTACCCCGGTGCAGTGCCGTGCGAACCGATTCGTAAAGTGCCACGTGCCACGCCGTGTTGGCTGCGCGGTCTACCGGCACCTCGATCACATGGCGACCGCCGTCCAACGCGTGCGATAGCGCCGTCGCAAAGGAAGCTGCCGATTGGACGCGGACCGCGTCCCAGCCGAAACCACGCGCGATCGCGCAAATGTCGACGTCGTGGGGGACGACGAAGATGCGCTCAAAGCGCTGGCGGGGCACGATGCGCGCGACCGGCAGATACTCGAAAATCCCGCCTCCGTTATC
>DATNHZ010000088.1:0-4368 GCA_035604655.1 Steroidobacteraceae bacterium
GAGTCCTGTGGCGAGCAGTGTGCGCATGCAATTCCCTCTGCCGGACCAGGCGATCCGCGTGTCCATGATGCTGTAGCGCTGCCGACGGCAGCGCCCATCGCATCGGCCCCGCGCCGGTGCCCCAAGCCGATGCCCCGCCGGATCGCGCCTGCCAATTATAGGCCGTCAAACTCCGCCGGCAGTGCGCTGCGGCCGCGGATCCGGACAGCCGTGACGCCCGCCGCCGGACGGTGGCATTCTAGGCGCCGCGGCCACCGCCGCGCGCCCCGTCGTATGTATAGCGGAGACTCGACATGCTCATCGGCTCGACAGTCCGGCGCGTCGCCATCATCGGCGGATCGCGCATCCCGTTTGCGCGCGGCATGGGCGCCTATGCTGAGGTTGGCAACCAGCAGATGCTCACAGCCGCGTTCAAGGGCGTCGTCGACCGGTTCAAGCTCGTCGGCGAGCGCCTCGGCGATGTCGCGGCCGGCGCCGTCATGAAGCACTCGAGCCAATGGAACCTGACGCGCGAATCAGTGCTCGGTTCGGGCCTCGCCGCCGAAACGCCGGGGCTCGACCTGCAGCGCGCCTGCGGCACCAGCCTCGAGGCCGCCATCCTGATCGGCAACAAGATCGCGCTCGGCCAGATCGATGCCGGCATGGCCGGCGGCGTCGATACGGTCAGTGATGCACCGATCGTCTACCCGCGCGAGTACCAGCAGCTGCTGCTCGCCAGCGCCCGCGGCCGTACGCTCGGGGCGCGCATCCGCCCGTGGTTCGGCCTCAGACCGCGCCACTTCAAACCGGTCGTACCCTCGGTGGCCGAACCGCGCACCGGACTCACGATGGGGCAAAGCTGCGAGATCATGGCCAAGCAATGGGGCATCACGCGGGCCGCGCAGGATGAACTCGCCTACCAGAGCCATATCAAGGCAGCGGCGGCCTATGACCAGGGCTTCTACAAGGACCTGGTCCTCGAGTTTCACGGCCTCGCAAGGGACAACAACATCCGCCCCAATCCGTCGCTCGAACAATTGGCCAAGCTGCCGCCCGTCTTCGACCGGTCGGGTCACGGCACGCTGACGGCGGGTAACTCCACTCCCCTGACCGACGGAGCCGCGGCGGTGCTGCTCGCGAGCGAGGCGTGGGCGCAGGCGCGCGCCCTGCCTACCGTCGCGTACCTGACGTACGGCAAGGTGCACGCCGTCGATTTCGTCAGCAAGGAAGGGCTGTTGATGGCACCCGCCTATGCGGTGCCGATGATGCTGAGGGACGCGGGACTCGGGCTCGGCGACTTTGACTTCTACGAGATCCATGAGGCCTTCGCAGCGCAGGTGCTGTGCACGCTGAAGGCCTGGGAATCGGCGGATTTCTGCCGCGACCGGCTCGGGCTCCCCGGGCCGCTCGGGGCGATCGATCGCACCAGGCTGAATGTCGTGGGATCGAGCCTCGCCGTCGGGCACCCGTTCGCCGCCACCGGCGCGCGTATCGTCGCAACACTCGCCAAGCTGCTGGTCGAGCGCAATGGTCGTCGCGGTCTCATCTCGATCTGCACCGCGGGCGGGATGGGCGTGACCGCGATCCTCGAGCGCTGACACCCGGCGGCGGCAGGTCAGAAAACCTCGAACAGTCCTGCCGCGCCCATGCCGCCGCCGATGCACATCGTGACGACCACGCGCTTCGCGCCGCGCTGCCTGCCCGCGACCAGCGCATGCCCGACGAGGCGCTGGCCGCTCATGCCGTAGGGGTGGCCGACCGCGATTGCGCCCCCGTCGACATTGAGCTTCTCGTCGGGGATACCGAGCGTGTCGCGACAGTAGAGGACCTGTACCGCGAACGCCTCGTTGAGCTCCCACAGGTCGATATCGGCCACGCCGAGCCCGGCGCGCTTCAGCAGCTTGGGAACCGCGAACACTGGGCCTATCCCCATCACCGCCGGCTCGCAACCGGCGACCGCAAAGCCGCGGAACGCTCCTAGCGGCGACAGGCCCCTGCGCGCCGCAAGCTCGCCGCTCATGACGACGCAGGCGCCCGCACCGTCGGAGAACTGGCTAGCGTTGCCGGCCGAGATCAGGCCTCCCGGCAGCGCCGGGCGGAGCTTGGCGAGCACCTCGACCGTCGTGCCCGGCCGCAGGCCCTCGTCTTCCCCCGCCGTCACTTCTTTCGTGTAGAGCCGCCCGCTGTCCTTGTCCGTGCCGGCCATCGTCACCGTAATCGGCGCGATCTCGGCGGCGAATCCGCCGGCTTGCTGCGTCGCGCACGCGCGTTGCTGGCTGCGCGCGCCGTACTCGTCCATCCGTTCGCGCGAGATGGCAAAGCGCTTGGCAACCTCCTCCGCCGTCTGCAGCATGTTCCAGTAGATGTCGGGCTGGTGCTTGTCGAGCCACGCTTCCTTGACGAAATGCGTGTTGACCTCGTTCTGCACCACCGAGATCGCTTCGAGGCCGCCCGCGACGAACAGGTCGCCCTCGCCAGCGATGATTCGCTGCGCGGCCATTGCGATGGTCTGCAGTCCCGAGGAGCAGAAGCGGTTGACGGTCGCTCCCGGGACGCTCACGGGGCAGCCGGCCCGGAGCGCGATCTGCCGCGCGATGTTGCTGCCGGTCGCGCCTTCAGGAAACGCACAGCCCATCAGCACATCCTCGACCTCCGCCGGATCGACCTTCGCCCGCTCGAGCGCGGCCTTGACGACGTGCCCGCCGAGGGTTGCGCCGTGGGTCAGGTTGAAGGCGCCGCGCCAGGACTTGGTGAGCGGCGTGCGGGCGGTTGAGACGATAACGGCTTCGCGGGTCATGGGCGGGCTCCGGGAGCGTTGAACGAGCCGCCGGCGGCGGCGAGGCGCGCCAGCAGCGGCTCCGGGGTCCAGAAACCGGGGTCGCCGTGGGGGATGCGTTTGAGCTCGGCGATCCGCCGCACGACGGCATACAGGCCCACCTCGTCGGCGTAGCACATGGGCCCGCCACGCCATACCGGGAAGCCGTAGCCGGTCAGGTACACGACGTCGATGTCCGATGCGCGCTGCGCGATGCGTTCCTCGAGAATCTTCGCCGCCTCATTGACGAGCGCAAACACCAGCCGGTCGACGATCTCCTGCTCCACGAGCCTGCGCGGCGCGAGCTTGAGCTCGGTGCGGTACTTCGCAATCACCTCCTCGACGACGGGCGCGGGGTAGGCGGTCCGATCGCCGGGCCGGTAGTCGTACCAGCCGGCACCAGTCTTCTGGCCGAAGCGGCCCAGCTCGCAGATCCGGTCACCGAGTTTCGAATAGACCATCGCCGGGTGCTCGATGTAGCGGCGCTTGCGGATGTGCCAGCCGATGTCGTTGCCGGCAAGGTCGCTCATCCGGAAAGGTCCCATCGCGAACCCGAACTTCTCGATCGCGCGGTCGACCTCAGCGGGGCTCGCGCCTTCATCAAGCATGAATAACGCCTGCCGAGAATACTGCTCGATCATCCGGTTGCCGATGAACCCGTCGCAGACGCCCGAGACGACGGCGGTCTTGCGCAGCGTCTTGGCGAGTTTCATGGTGGTCGCGAGGACGTCGCTCTTTGTCGCCGCGCCGCGCACGACCTCGAGGAGTTTCATCACGTTGGCGGGACTGAAGAAGTGAGTCCCGATCACATCGCCGGGACGCTTCGTGACGGCAGCGATCGCGTTGACATCGAGCGTTGAGGTATTGGTCGCGAGAATCGCACCCGGCCGCATGACGCCATCGAGCGTCTTGAACACCCGTTCCTTAACGCCCATATCCTCGAACACAGCTTCGATCACGATGTCTGATCCGCCGATGTCGTCGTAGCTGAGCGTCGGCGTCAGCAGCGCGGCCTTGGCCTTGGCCGCCGCCGGCGTCAGCCGCCCTTTCTTGACCTGACCTTCGTAGGTGTCGCGGATCCGCGCGACACCCTTGTCGAGCGCCTCCTTGCCGACCTCCAGCAGGTGCACCGGGATACCGGCGTTGAGAAAATTGATGGCGATGCCGGTCCCCATCGTGCCGGCGCCGATGACCGCCGCCGATCTGATCTCCCGCAGCTGAGTGGACTCGCCGATATCGGGGATCTTGGCCGCGGCACGCTCGGCGAAAAACGCATGCCGGAGCGCCCGCGACACCGGCCCGAGCATCAGCTCCGTGAACAACCTCCGCTCGGTTGCGAGCCCGACGTCGAAACGCTGCGTGGCGGCTGCCTCGATCGCATCGATGCACTTGAGCGGCGCCGGGAAGTTCGCAAAGCCGGCCTTGACCGTGGTCCGCGCAAAGCCGAGCAGCGGCTCGAGGTTCGGTTCACGCACCTTCAGTGCGCGCGCCATTGGCAACTTGCCGCCGCCGGCCACCTCGATGCCCTTGGCTGCCGCGAGCTGGACAGCAGCCGCGACAACCTCCCCCGCCAC
>DATNHZ010000089.1:0-9500 GCA_035604655.1 Steroidobacteraceae bacterium
CGCCCATTAGTCCTCGACCATCGGTAACCGAGCGCACGTTCTACGGCATTCTGGCGTCAAGCTGGACCGCGGACAGCGACCAGCGTGTAGTTCTAGGCTCGTTCACTGCAAGCACGCCCAAGGCGCCGCGCCCGTCGTGGCCGGATTGTGCTAGTGAAGACCGCACGCTTCCGGCCACAGCGACTGGAGCGTTCGGGTGAACTGGAATCGCACGAACCACATGAGGCCGCTGGCTCCCAAGTAGGGTCGCGCGAAATGGGGTATCCACGTGACGCGACCTAAGGAAAATTCCCGGCGCCCGATCGGGGTCCCGTTGGCCGTGGCCGGTTTGCGTCTCGGCTTGATCGTACGCGTCTCATGCGTGGTGCCGGTGGTTTGGAGCCGAACCCGACACCGCTGACTATATTTCAGCGGCTTTCCGGCCGGGCTACACCGGCGCTTGCCGAAAAGAACTCCACGGTCACGAAGTGATCGGCTGTGCGCTTTCTCAAATGCTCGGTGCGGATCGATCCCTCCCAGTCGACGGGGATTCTAGCCATCACATGGATCCTAGCGGTGGGCCATTTCACTTAATGGCCATTCGCGTGGCGCAGCCCAACCCAACCCAACCCTCACGCTGATCCGGCCGAGCCGTGACCCTGTTGGTCAGGCGTCGCCGGAACGAATGCGACACCGCGAGATTAAGGGGCGATTTGGCGAACTATCTGTCTTGTTTTCAGGATGTTAATGGTGGGCGCGACAGGGATCGAACCTGTGACCCCTTCCATGTCAAGGAAGTGCTCTACCGCTGAGCTACGCGCCCGCTCGCAACGGAGGCGCGCAGAATAATGGAGCGTCCGAACCTCGGCAACCGGGCGCCAGCGATGCAGCGCGCTGCCCTCGGTCATTTCGCGCCCGGCGCGGGCGCTGCTGGCAGCCAGTCGAGCAGCCCGCCGCCCGAACCCACCAGCACCAGGAGCCCGAGACCCGCGAAAATCAACGCGGCGATGGCGTGTACGAGGCGGGTCGGGGTCCGCCCTGCGAGCCGATCGCCGATCAGCACGGCGGGGACGTTCGCGAGCATCATGCCGGTCGTCGTTCCGGCGACGACGGCGTAGAACGACGCGTACTTGGCGGCGAGTGCCATGGTCGCGATCTGCGTCTTGTCACCCATCTCGGCCAGGAAGAACGCCACGATCGTCGTTCCGAGGACGCCAAAGCGCGCGGTCGCGCGCTCGGCCCGCTCGTCGCGTCGGTCGGGAATCAGGATCCAGACCGCCATTGCGAAGAATGAAGCCGCGAGCAGCCACCGCAGTGCTGCCGGACCCAGGATGCGCAAGGCCCAGGTGCCGATCGCGCCCGCGATCGCGTGACTGATCAGCGTCGCAACCAGAATGCCCGTGATAACCGGCCCAGGCCGCCGGTAGCGGCTGGCAAGCACCAAGGCCAGCAACTGGGTCTTGTCGCCGATCTCGGCGAGGGCGATGGTTGCGGCCGAGATGAGAAACGCTTCCATGCTGCGAGGATAGAGATTCTTAAGCGGCCCTTCATCCTGGGATCGCTATCATGGGCGGAATCGCTTTAGGTCGAGGCCGATGTCCGAGCCCACCCGCGCGCCGCCCGCCGTGCTGATTGCGCTCGCCGCAATCACGCTGGTGGCGTGCGGGCTCGCGGCCTCGACCTGGTCGGTGTTTGGGCATACGTGGGACGAGCCCGAGCACCTCGCGGCGGGCATGGCGCTTCTCGACCGCGGCCACTACGATTTCGACATCCAGCACCCGCCGCTCGCGCGCCTCGCGCTGGCGCTCGGGCCGTATCTCGCCGGCGCGCGCTCGCAGGGCATTCCGCCGCCCGACGGCAAGGGCGAGGGCATCGCGATCCTGTACGGCAGCGGGCACTACGATCGCTATCTGACGCTCGCGCGTGCCGGAGCGCTGCCGTTCCTGGCGCTGTTGGTCATCATGACCTACGCGTTCGCGCGGCTGATCCTGTCCCGGCCGGGATCGCTGCTCGCGGCGGGCTTCGTCGCGACGACGCCTGTGGTCCTCGGCCACGGAGCGCTCGCGACCCTCGACGTGCCGGGGGCCGCCACTTGCCTGCTCGCACTGTACGCGGTGCAGCGATGGCTTCGCACCGGGCGCCTGCGCGATGCGCTGTGGCTCGGCCTCGCGACCGGACTCGCTGTCGGAACGAAGCTGTCGGCCGTTCCCTTCGTCGCCCTCGGCGCGCTCGCACTCGCCGGCGTGTCTATTCTGGACCGCAGCGCACACGCGGCGACGCCCGCGCCCGCACCTCGGCTTTGGAAATGGACCGGCGGACTGCTGGTCGCGGGGCTTGCCACGGCCGTGGTTCTGACCGCGGCTTATGGCGGACGGTTCATCTACCTGACTGACGAGACGGGTCGCTACAACCAGGCGCTCGGCTACCTGTTCGGCTACGCAGGTCCCATGCACGACGCCGCCTATGCGGTCGGAGCCCGGGTCAAGGTTCCGGAAGCCTTCCAGTTGATCGTGGGCGGCATCGAGGCGCTCTCTGTCCATAACCATAGCGGCCACTCCTCGTTCCTGCTCGGCGAGGTGCGCAACCAGGGCTGGTGGTACTTCTACCCGGTCGCGCTCGCCGTGAAGACACCGCTGCCGCTGCTGCTGCTGGGGCTGCCCGGGCTGGCGCTCCTCGCCCGCGATGGCATCCGCGCGCCCGACGCGATGCGTCTCGCTCCACCGGTCCTGTTTGTCGTGGTGCTAGCCTTCTGCAGCCTCTACAGCCACATCAACATCGGTGTGCGACACGTGCTCGTGCTGTACCCGCTGCTCGCAGTCGGTGCGGCGGCGCTCGGCGTGCGTGTGTGGGGCCGGATCCGGGCCCGGCCTGCGGGGGCCGCGCGCGGCGCGGCGAGCGCGGTGCTCGGCGCGCTGCTCCTCTGGCAGGCTGTCGTAATCGTGCGCAGCTGGCCGGACTACCTGCCGTATTTCAACGAACTGGTCGGCGAGCCGCGTCTAGTGCTCGTCGATTCCGACCTCGATTGGGGCCAGGACTTCCGGCGGCTGACCGCGCGACTGGCGGCGCTGCACGTGCCCGCGGTGTCGCTCGCCTATCTGGGCACGGCAGACTTGGCGCGCGAGCCGCTGCCACCGTACGTGCGGCTAAAGGCGGACGAGCACGCCACCGGCTGGGTCGCGGTCAGCGCACTCGCGCGCGTGCACGCACCGAAGCGCTTCGACTGGCTCGACGCCTACCGCCCGCGCGAACGCATCGGCACGAGCATCGATCTGTACTTCGTGCCGCCCCCGCCGCGCTCCCCGTGACGCCGCTGCTCGAGCTGCGGCGCGTCGTGCGCCGCTACCAGCCGGACCGGCCGCCGGTACTCGACGGGCTCAGCTTCGCGCTTGATGCAGGCGAGTACGTGGCCATCATGGGCGAGTCCGGAGTCGGTAAATCGACGCTGCTCAACATCATCGCCGGCCTCGACCGGCCGGACGCGGGCAGCGTGACGCTCGATGGCCGCGAGCTCACGGTGCTCGACGACGATGCGCTGACCCTCGAGCGACGCAGGTCCATGGGTTTCGTGTTCCAGGCCTTTCACGTGCTGCCGTATCTCACCGTCGCACGCAATGTCGGACTCCCCCTCGAGCTGCTTGGCTGGCCCGCGGCCGAGCGTGTGGCACGAGTGGCGGCAATGCTCGAGCAGGTCGGGCTCGAGGCGGCGGCGGAGCGATTGCCGCGCGAGCTTTCGGGCGGCGAACTGCAGCGCATTGCGATCGCGCGCGCGCTCGCGCATCGGCCGCGGCTGCTGCTTGCCGACGAGCCGACCGGCAATCTCGATCCGCGCACGGCAGCCACGGTGCTCGCGCTGCTGCGGGGCCAGGTCAAGGTGCACGGCGGCGCCGGGATCCTGAGCACCCACTCGCGGGCCGCGGCCGCCACGGCCGACCGGGTCTTTGAATTCGACGGCCGGGAACTCAAGCCCCTGCCGGCCGGCTGATGGCAGGTCACGGACGCTCGCGGGTTGCGTTCGCGGTGCTCTCGGCGCAGCTCCGTGACCGGCCCCTGCGCCTGCTGGTGACGATCGGAGCGATTGCGCTCGGCATTGCGCTGACCGCAGGCGTCTACCTCGTCAATGCGAGTGCGCTCGCGGAGTTTGCCCGCGCCACGCGCGCGCTGACCGGTGCTGCGGACCTCGTGATCGACGGCGGGCGGGCCGGGTTTGGGGAGGAGTTGTACGGCGCGCTGGCGTCGCGTCCGGAGGTGGCGATCGCAAGCCCGGTGCTCGAGGTCGACCTGGCGCTCGCCGGCGGCGGAACGCTGCCGGTACTGGGGGTCGACCCGTTCGTCGCCGGCAGGCTGCAGCCGGCACTGTATGCCGATCTCGTCGGCAATTTCGTCGACCTGCTGCCGCCACGGGCCATTGCGCTCAGCGCCGCCGCCGCCCGCTCGGTCGGCATCGGCCGTGGCGATACGCTCAAGGTCCGGGTCGGATCGGAGGAGCTACCGCTTCAGGTGGTCGCGGTGCTCCCCGAGACGGCCTACGGACGGCGGCTCGGGGTCATGGACATCGGTTCCGCACAGTGGACGCTCGGGCGGCTCGGGAGGTTGAGCCGCATCGAGCTCAGGCTCGCGAGCGGAGTCGAGGCGCAGCGCTTCGCCGCATCGCTGCGGCTGCCGCCCGGCACGCTAGCCGCGACACCGGCGGTCGCCGAGGCGCGTGCGGCGACCTTGACGCGTGCCTATCGCGTCAATCTCAACATGCTGGCGCTCGTGGCACTGTTGACCGGGGCGTTCCTGGTCTTTGCGACCCAGGCGCTCGGCACTCTCAGGCGCCGCCCGCAGTTTGCTTTGTTGCGCGCGCTCGGTGTTCGGCGAGGCGAGATCGAGGCAGCCGTGCTGCTGGAGGGCGCGCTCGTCGGGGCCGCGGGAGGCGCGCTTGGAACCGGGCTTGGCTGGCTGATCGCCGCGCTGGTGCTCGTGCGTTTCGGTGGCGATCTGGGCGCCGGGTTCTTCGACGGAGCGCAGGTCACGGTCGAGGCCGCGCCGGCGGCAGTCGCGGCTTTCGTGTGCCTGGGCGTCGTCGTCGCGGTCGCGGGCTCGTGGCTACCGGCGCGCCGCGTGGCGGCGGTTGCACCGGCAACGGCGCTCAAGGGAGGCGATCCCGAGCTCGCGGGCGCTGCGCGGCGCGGCGGCCACCTTGGACTCGCGCTGTTGCTGAGCGGCGCTGCAGTCGCGTTCCTGCCGCCGGTCGCGGGACTGCCGGTCGCTGGCTATCTCGCCGTCGCGCTGCTGCTGTTCGGCGCCATCCTGCTCGTGCCCGCATTTGCGGCGGCGGCGCTCGGCGTCGTCCCGGCCCAGCGAAGCGCCATTGCCAGGCTTGCGCTCGCGCGCCTGCAGGGCACGGTCGTGCAGTCGTCCGTCAGCCTCGCGGCGATCGTCGTGAGCTTCAGCCTGATGGTCGCGATGGCGATCATGGTGCACTCGTTCCGCGACTCGTTCGAGCGCTGGCTCGGGCAGGTGCTGCCCGCGGACATGTACCTGCGGATCGCGCCAGCCAGCGACACGACGTTCCTCGGCCCCGCCGCGATCGCTGCGGTTGCGGGAATTCCGGGCGTTGCCCACAGCGAGTTCCGGCGGCTGACGCAGCTCGCGCTCGCCCCCGACCGACCGCCGGTGACGCTGATCGCCCGGCCGCTCGGCGCTGCGACGCTGGCGCGGCTGCCATGGGTCGTGCGGGCGGGGACGCTCGCCCCTGGCCGCCCGGTCGTGTACGTCTCGGAGGCGATGGGTGACCTGTACGGCCTCACGCCCGGGTCGCGCTTCGACCTGCCGGTCGGCGGCCGCGTGCGGCAGGTGCTGGTCGGCGGCGTCTGGCGCGACTATGCGCGCTCGACGGGCACCATTCTCGTCGATCGCGACACCTATCAAGGCTGGACCGGCGATGAGGCTGCGACCGAGGGCCTGGTGTGGCTGGCCCCTGGCTATACCGCACAGGGCGTCGGCGCCGCTCTGCGCGCGCGCCTCGGCATGGGCGAGAGCCTGCAGGTCGTCGAGTCGACGGCGCTCAAGGAGCGATCGCTCAGGGCCTTCGATCGTGCCTTTGCGATCACCTATGCGCTCGAGGCGATTGCCGTCGGGATAGGCCTCGCCGGCGTCGCGGTCGCGTTCGGCTCGCAGGCACTCGCGCGCCGCGCCGAATTCGGCGTGCTGCGACACGTCGGCTGCTCGCGGCGGCAGATCCGGGCGCTGCTGGCCCTCGAAGGTGCGCTGCTCGGCGGGCTCGGCGCTGCCTATGGCCTGCTGGTCGGAACGATCCTGAGCCTGGTGCTGGTCTACGTCGTGAACCGGCAGTCGTTCCACTGGAGTCTCGACTTCGTCGTTCCCGTGGGGCAGCTCGCGCTCGTGTCGGTGGCGCTTGTGCTCGCGGCGGCCGCCACGGCGCGCGTCGCCGCGCGCGCGGCCTTGGGCGAGGCGGCGGTCCGGGCTGTGCGGGAGGATTGGTGAGGCGCGCCCGGATGGTCATTGCAGGTCTCGCGCTTGCGCTGCTCGCGAACCCGGCGGCGCCGGGCGCATCGGGTTTTCCCGAGGTGCGTCCGGGCGCGAGCGTCCGCTTTCCGGACGACGAGGGCGCGCACCCGGACTTCCGCACTGAGTGGTGGTACGTGACGGGATGGCTCGAGACCCGCTCGGGGGCGCCGCTGGGATTTCAAGTAACGTTCTTCCGAACCCGTCCGACGCTCGAGCAGGCCAACCCGAGCGCCTTCGCCGCGCGCCAGGTCCTGATCGCGCATGCCGCGTTGAGTGACCCGGCCCGCGGCCGTGCGCTGCACGACGAGCGAATCTCGCGGCAGGGATTCGGGGTCGCACAGGCGGCGATCGGTCGCACCGATGTCGTTCTCGGCGACTGGCGGCTCGGCGCCGTCGACGGCGGCTTCGAGGCGGTTGTGAAGGCCGAGGAGTTCACGCTCACGCTCGCACTCGCGCGCCGAGCGCCGCCGATGCCGAACGGCCGGGGAGGGTACAGCCAGAAGGGCCCGGCGGCGACTTCGGCCAGCTGGTACTACAGCATTCCCGGGCTCCGCGTCACGGGCCGGATTCGCCGGGGCGGCGTGACCGAGCCGGTCACCGGCGAGGCCTGGCTCGACCACGAGTGGTCGAGTGCCTACCTCGATGCGGACAGCGTCGGCTGGGACTGGGTGGGACTCAACCTCCGGGACGGAGGGGCGCTGATGGCGTTCCGGATCCGCGACGCGGCGGGCCGGGCGCGCTGGGCGGGCGGTACGTGGCGGGCGCCGGACGGGACCGTCCGCGTGCTTGCCTCCGCCGAGCTTGATTTCCGGCCTGGACGACGCTGGCGCTCGCCGCGCACGGCGATCGCCTGGCCGGTCGAGTGGCAGATCAGCGCCGGACCCCTTGAGGTGACGCTGACGCCGCTATTCGATGATCAGGAGAGCGACTCGCGTCTGACGACCGGCGCCGTCTACTGGGAAGGCGCGGTGACCGCACGCACGCCGAACGGGCCGCTCGGCCGCGGTTACCTCGAGCTCACCGGTTACGGCGAGCCTTTGAAGCTGCGCTGAACGACTGAGAACGCCGGGTTTGCTAGACTGCCGCGCTTTTCGCACAGGGCCACTTCGATGCCGGTGATCACGCTCCCCGACGGCAGCCAGCGCAGCTTCGAGCGACCGGTCACGGTCGCGGAAGTCGCGGCCAGGATTGGCCCGGGGCTCGCCAAGGCTGCGCTTGCCGGGCGAGTCGACGGACGACTCGTCGACACCTCATTCCCAATCGAGCGGGACGCGACGCTTGCAGTCGTCACCGACAAGGATCCGGCAGCGCTCGAGATCATCCGGCATTCGACGGCGCACCTGCTGGCGCAGGCCGTGCAGGCGATTTACCCCACGGCGCAGGTCACGATCGGCCCGGTGATTGAGAACGGCTTCTACTACGACTTTGCCTTCGAACGCCCGTTCACGCCCGAGGACCTCGAGAAGTTCGAGGCCAAGATGAAGGAGCTCGCGACGGCGAATCTTCCGGTCACCCGCCGCGTGATGCCACGGGACGCAGCGGTGGCGCTGTTCAAGGGCATGGGTGAGCACTACAAGGCCGAGATCATCGCGAGCATTCCCGAGGGCGAGGACATCAGCCTCTATGGCCAGGGCGAGTGGTTCGACCTGTGCCGCGGTCCGCACGTACCATCGACCGGCAAGCTCAAGGCTTTCAAGCTGATGAAGCTGGCCGGCGCCTACTGGCGCGGTGACTCCAGGAACGAGATGCTGCAGCGGATCTACGGAACGGCGTGGACCAGCGAGAAGGAGCTGCAGGACTACCTCACCCGGCTCGAGGAGGCCGAGAAGCGCGATCACCGCCGCATCGGCCGCGAACTCGACCTGTTCCATCAGCAGGACGAGGCGGTCGGCAGCGTTTTCTGGCACTCGCAAGGCTGGACGCTGTGGCGCGAGGTCGAGAGCTACATGCGCATCCGGCAGGCCGCCGCCGGCTACCGCGAGGTCCGGACTCCGCAGCTGCTGGACCGCAGCCTTTGGGAGCAGACCGGCCACTGGGAGAACTACCGCGATCTGATGTTCATCGCCGAGTCCGAGAACCGCACGCTCGCGGTCAAGCCGATGAATTGCCCTGGGCACGTGCTGATCTTCAAGCAGGGAATGAAGAGCTATCGCGACCTGCCGCTCAGGCTCGCCGAGTTCGGGTCCTGCCACCGCAACGAACCGTCGGGCGCGCTCCACGGCCTGATGCGGGTGCGGGCGTTCACGCAGGACGATGCGCACATCTTTTGCACCGAGGAGCAGATTAACTCGGAGACGGTGGCGTTCTGCTCGCTGCTGACGAGCGTGTATTCCGACTTCGGGTTCACCGATGTGCGTGTCAAGTTTTCGGACCGACCGACGAAACGCGCTGGATCGGACGCGATCTGGGACCGGGCGGAGCAGGCGCTGAAGACCGCGGTCGAGGCCGCGGGACTCGCCTACACGCTGAACCCCGGCGAGGGCGCGTTCTACGGACCAAAGCTCGAATTCGTGCTGCGCGATGCGATCGGCCGCGACTGGCAGTGCGGGACGCTGCAGCTCGACTTCGTCGTGCCGGCGAGCCTGGGGGCCGAGTACGTGGCGGAGGACGGCAGCCGCAAGACCCCGGTGATGCTGCACCGGGTCATCCTCGGCTCGTTCGAGCGGTTTCTGGCGATTCTGATCGAGCACTACGCGGGGAAATTCCCGGTGTGGCTGTCGCCGACGCAGGCCGTGGTGCTCTGTATCACCGAGCGCCAGGCCGGCTACGTGCAGGAATGCGCCGATTTCCTGAAAAATCAGGGGGTTCGGGCCGAGTCCGACTTGCGTAACGAAAAGGTGGGCTTTAAGATTCGCGAACATACGCTGCGGCGGGTCCCGTACCTGCTGGTGGCGGGGGACCGGGAAGTCGAGTCCCACTCGTTGGCCGTGCGCACGCGATCTGGCAAGGATCTCGGCGCCATGCCGCTTGAAAAAGTGGCGGCGCTGCTCGGATCCGAGATCGCGAGC
>DATNHZ010000090.1:0-2401 GCA_035604655.1 Steroidobacteraceae bacterium
GTCGGCCGCCCGATCCGCGACGCCGCCGACCCGCGCGCGGCGGCGGAAGCGATCCAGGCAGCGATTGCCGCCTGCTGCGCGCGCGCCTGAGGCGCGATGAACGCGCCGCTCTCCAACGACCTGCTGCTGCGAGCGCTGTTGCGCGAGCCGACGCCGCGCACGCCGCTGTGGATGATGCGCCAGGCGGGACGCTACCTCCCCGAGTACCGCGCGACCCGGGCGCGGGCCGGCAGCTTCCTCGCGCTGTGCATGAACGCCGACTACGCCTGCGAGGTCACGCTGCAGCCGCTGGCGCGGTTTGCGCTCGATGCGGCCATCCTGTTTTCGGACATCCTGACGATTCCGCACGCGCTCGGGCTCGGGGTCGAGTTCGAAGCGGGCGACGGCCCGACGCTCGCCCGTCCCGTCCGCTCGGCCGGCGACATCGACCGGCTGCCGACGCTCGATCCCGAGCGGGAGCTCCGCTACGTGATGGATGCGGTACGGCTGATCCGCCGCGAACTCGCCGGGCGCGTGCCGCTGATCGGATTCGCTGGCAGCCCCTGGACCGTCGGTACCTACGTTGTCGAAGGCGGCAGCAGCCGGAACTTCGCCCGCATCAAGGCAATGCTCTACGGCGATCCGCAACAGCTGCACCGGCTGCTCGATAAGCTCACGCGCGCCACCACCGACTACCTGAACGCGCAGATCCGCTCCGGCGCGCAGGCGGTGATGGTATTCGACACCTGGGGCGGGGCGCTTACGCCGGCCGCCTATCGCGAGTTCTCGCTCGCCTACCTGACGCGCCTCGTCGCCGGGCTCGTCAAGGAGCACGACGGCCGGCGGGTGCCGTCGATCCTGTTCACGAAGGGTGGCGGTCAGTGGCTTGCGGACATGGTGGGCGCGGGCGCCGATGCGCTCGGCGTGGACTGGTGTACCGATCTCGCGACCGCCCGCGGCGCCGTGCGCGACCAGGTCGCGCTGCAGGGTAACCTCGACCCGTCGACACTGTACGCAGCGCCGCACGCGATCCGGGCGGAGGTCGGGCGCGTGCTCGCGAGCTACGGCCGCGGCGGCGGGCACGTCTTCAACCTCGGCCACGGCATTCACCCCGACGTCGACCCGCAGCACGTCGCCGCCATGGTGGCGGCGGTGCACGAGCTGTCGCCTGCCTATCACGCTTGAGGCGTTGCCCGGGAGCTTCGAGGATGCATGTGCAGCGCCCGATGCCAGGCGCGCGCCCGGCGCCGCGGGTCGCCCGCTTCGGGTATCGTTGCGGGTATATGAGTCTTCCGGGGAATGCATCTGGCGCGGTGCCCGGTGGCCTCGCGCGCCTGCGGGCCAGCGCGACCGCTGACTGCCGCGGACCGTTCAGCGGAGGTACCCGGTGACCATTGATGCGGGGCCGGACGAGCTGTTCACGACGGTCGCGCGCGAAACCGACGTGCCCGCCGTCGTCGAACTGGTCAACTGCGCCTATCGCGGCGAGCCGAGCCGCCGCGGCTGGACGACGGAGGCCGATCTTCTCGGAGGCCAGCGTACCGATGCGGAGGCGATCCGCTCGCTGGTCACCGCGCCCGACAATGCAATCCTGGTCGTCCGCGGACCGTCCGGCCTGAAGGCGTGCGTACACCTGCGCAAAGAGCGCGACGGCGTGGTCCATCTCGGCATGCTGTCGGTCCGGCCGGCGCTGCAGGCGAGCATGATGGGCCGGCACCTACTGGCGGCCGCAGAGAATTACTCGCGCCGCCAGTTCGGGGCGCGGGTGGTGGAAATGACGGTCATCGACGTGCGCGAGGAGTTGATCGCCTGGTACGAGCGGCGCGGCTACCGGCGGACGGCGGAGCTGCGGCCATTCCCGTACGGGGACGAGCGCTTCGGGATCCCGCTGCGCACCGACCTCAGGTTCGTGGTGCTGAGGCGCGACCTCGGCGCGTAGCCTTTCCCGCGTCAGGGTTTCTTCAGGAGCTCGTCCCGCAACGCTCGCCGCAGGATCTTGCCGACGTTGGTCTTGGGCAGCTCGTCGCGGAAGTAGACGTGTTTCGGCACCTTGTAGCCGGTCAGCTCGCCGCGCGCGAATTCGGTCACCTGCTCGGCCGTCAGCGAGGCGTCCTTGCGCACGACGAACACGGCGACGACCTCGCCGGAACGCTCGTCCGGCTGCGACACGGCGGCGACCTCGAGCACGCCCGGATGGCGTGCGATCACGCCTTCGACCTCATTGGGATAGACGTTGAAGCCCGACACCAGGATCATGTCCTTCTTGCGGTCCTCGATGTAGATGAAGCCGGCGAGGTCGATCCGGCCGATATCGCCGGTCCGTAGCCAGCCGTCCTCCAGCATCACCTTCGCCGTCTCGTCCGGTCGGTTCCAGTAGCCGCGCATGACCTGCGGGCCGCGCACGCAAATCTCGCCGACCCCG
>DATNHZ010000091.1:0-39746 GCA_035604655.1 Steroidobacteraceae bacterium
CGCGGCCGCCAACGATGGCGGTGGATCGATCCGCACGCCGGCCTCGGCCTGCGGCCTGGTCGGGCTGAAACCGACTCGCGGTCGAAATCCGTCGGGTCCGCAGTTGCCGGATGTCTGGTGGGGATTCATCGCAGAGCACGCGGTCACGCGCTCGGTCAGAGACAGCGCGGCGCTGCTCGATGCGACCCACGGCGGCTACCCGGGCCAACTCTATACGCTGCCGCGGCAGACCGGATCATTCCTCGAGGAGACGCAGCGCGAGCCGGGACGCTTGCGGATCACCTACAGCCTCGATCCCGGACTCGGGACCGCCGTGCACCCGGAGAACCGCAAGGCGGTCGAGAAGGTCGCGACCGAACTCAGCCGGCTCGGTCACAACGTCGCGCAGGCGCACCTGCCGCTCAATCGCCAGCGCTTCATGGAGACCTACGCGACACTGCTGTGCGCAGACACCGCGGCGCTGGTCCGAGCTGCCGGGCAAGCGCGTGGGCGCGCGGCCGCCGCGCGTGACGTGGAGCTTGCCACCTGGGTGCTGAGGTGCATGGGCGAGGCGCTGCGTGGCGGTGATGTCGCGGCGGCGCTATGGGAGGCGCAGCAGTTCGCCCGGCAGTGGCTCACCTGGAGCCGGACCTTCGATGTGCTGCTGACACCGACCGTCGGCGTGCCATCGCTGCCGATCGGCAGCTTTAGGCTGCCTGCCGCGCAGCGTGCGGCGATGCGAACGCTCTCGATGCTGCCGGCCGGTGCCTTGCGCGGCCAGCGCGCGCGCCTGGTCGAGGCGTTCCGGCCCGCGTTCGAGGCCTCGCCCTACACGATGATTGCCAACGTCACCGGCCAGCCCTCGGTGTCGCTGCCGCTGCACTTAACCGCGGAGGGGCTGCCGCTCGGGATTCTGTTGACCGCCGACCTCGGCGAGGAAGCGATGCTGTTTCGCCTCGCGGCGCAGCTCGAGGCGACGCTGCCCTGGGCCAGCCAGCGGGCTCCGCATGCCTGCGGATGATGCGCTGAGGACGCCGGTGTGGCGCAATCGATCGCGGCGCGCCGGCGTCAGGCTAGAGGAGTGGGTCCAGCCGCTGTGCGAGGGCGGCCGCGTCGAAATCCCGGGTCGTGTCCCACTCGACCACCGGGCCTGCAAGTCCGAGGCTGGTGGCGCTGGCGGTGAATTCCCGCTCGATCTCCGGCAGCGCCTCGTAGTCCACGTGCCCCGGGTGGCGTGTACCGTCGACCGCCCGCGCGAGGTAGCGGGCGCGCAGCATTTCCGGGCTCGCCATGCAGTGCACCTCGATGAACCGCGGTGCCGGAGCAAGGGCGCGCAGCGCCTCGGCCTGCGGTGCGCGGAAGTTGCCGTCGAGCACGCAGTCGACTCCGAGGCGAGTCAGAGTCGCGGCCTCGCGCATCAGCAGGTCCCATGCGAGCAGGCTCACCCGCCGCGACCAGCCGCGATCGCGACCGCCGAGATGGCGGAACACGCGCTCCTTGTAGTCGTCCTTGGCGAGCAGCGGCCAGCCGAAATGCGCCGCGAGCGCAGCCGCCAGCCTCGACTTGCCCGCACCCGGCGGGCCGGACACGACGATGCAGCGGCTCATGCCGGCAGTTTACCGAGCGTTCGCCCGGCCATGGGATCATTGCGGCCATGAACCCGACATCCCGCCGGATCTATACCGGCCGCGTGGTCACGCTGGACCTGGCCGAGGTTCGGCTCCCCAATGGCCAGGTGGCGGAACTCGAGATCGTCGGCCACCCGGGCGGTGCCGCGGTGGTCGCGGTCAACGCCCGCAATGAGGTGTGCCTGCTGCGCCACTACCGCCACGTCGCCGGCGGCTGGCTGTGGGAGGTCCCCGCCGGCAAGCTCGACGGCAAGCCGCCTTCCGAGACGGCGCGCAGCGAGCTACGCGAGGAGGCGGGCCTCGCAGCGGCGCGCTGGGAGACGCTCGGCCGGGTCGTCAGCTCGCCCGGTGTATTCACTGAAGTGGTGCACCTGTATCTTGCGCGCGACCTGACGGCCGTGCCCGCGGCCCCCGAGTTCGATGAGGTCTTCGAGATCGCGTGGGTCCCGCTCGCCGCGGCGGTCGGCCGCGCACTCGAGGGCGACATCGAGGACGCCAAGTCCGTCGTGGCGCTTGTGCGCGCCGCGCGCCGGCTCGGCGTCACGGCCTGACGCGACACCCCTCGGAAATCCGCAATCGTCTGCGGCTCCCCCTGCCCGCCCGGTGTGACCCACGTCATCGCAGCGCTTCACCGCGGCCGGTAGCTTTTCACTTGATGAGATTACAAGAGGATCCGCTGTCCGCGACGCGGGTGGCGAAAATGTGCGTGCGCGAACAAAGCAAGCGATCGTCACCGCCGGAGCACGCGCCCGGAACGGGTCGCGTGACTCACGACGATCGCGGCAATGCGGTCTGGGAGTGGGTGGTCGACGTCGACGACGACGCCACCGGGGTCTCAGGTCCCTTGCGGCTCGCGGACACCGGCGGGTTCACGCAGGGGCCGCGCGGCAGTCTCAAACTGCGCCCGAAGGTCGCCGCGTCCGGCTACAACCCGTACGAGAGCGGTCTGCTCCAGCCGGAGGCGCGGCCCGTGAAGCGCGACCTGCGGGCGCTGTCGCGCTGGATCGAACAGCGCCGGACGCGCGCATCCGACCAGTGATGCGCCCTCACCCGTGCCGTGTTCAGACGGCCTCGATGCAGCGCAGCTTGCCGGCATCGCCGAGCCGGTAGAAGCGCCTGAGCTCGCCGAGCATCTCGAGCACCCGCGCCCGCCGGCGCCTCAGGAACCGCTCCTCCAGCTTGCCGCAGAACCGCGCCGCGTAGCGATTCGCCTTGGCGTACAGCGCCGCAAGCGCCGCATCCAAGTCCTCGCGAAACCGCACGCGCTCGAACAGCCGCTGGTGCAAGCCGTGGACCAGTGCCCCGCCGCGCTGGGTACCGGCGAGCAGTACCGCGGCGACGTACTTGTCGATCTCGGCCTGCATCTCGAGGCCGAGGATCGACACCGACCAGCCGCGCGCCGCGCAAAATGCAACGCAGTTGAAGTGGCTGACGCCCTCGAGCGCCGTGCAGAAATCCTCGAGGTTGTCGTCGTCGAGCCTGGCCAGCGGCTGGCTCGCCGCGAGCCGTGCCAGCAGCAGCGGATCGAGGTAGAGCCCGACGGCGAGCGCACCGTCGCGCTCGGCAACCAGCAGCGCCTCCGGAGTGCCGGACGCGCCGGTCGGTGCGTGCCAGCGCGCCAGCGTGCGACGGTCGGTGATCAGGAAGTCGCAGACATCGTCGCCGACCTCCGCGTCGTTGATCGTGGCGAGCAGCGACTGCAACTCGCGCAGCAGCACGGCTCAGTGGCTCCAGCGCACTCGCGAAGTCGCCGCCGGCTCGACCCCGAGCGCGCGCAGCCGTCCGGCCGCGCGCGCGCTGCCGGTCTTGATCCACACTTCGTAGAGCCGCAGCAGGTCGTCGTGCGTCGGCGGCCGCGCGGCTTCAGCAATCTCGTTGAGAGCGTCGACTAGCTCGCGGAACTTCGCCGCGAGCTCGCTGAACACGGCGGCGATGCCGCGCCCGCGTGCGCTGCCGCGGGTGCTGTCGGCGAGCGAGGAGTAGGCCCGGCCGCCCATTGCGATGTGGTAGTCGACGTCGACCAGCTTGCGCGCGAAGCTCTGCGGCAGGAATCCGGCGATGAACAGCGAAACGTCGCCGAGCCGCTGCAGCGCGTGCTGCCGTTCGGCGAGCGTGGGTGCGCCAAGCGCCTCCGCGAGCATCAGCGCGAGGGGCTTCAGCCGCGGTCCGCTCGGCGTCGGCTCGAAGAACGCATCCGCGCGCGAAAAGGTCGCCAGCATGTTGACGACGTAGTGTTCGGTATGACCGGCGAGCGCGAGGTGCTGCTTCTCGGCTGCACCGTGCAGCTCCGCGCGGAAGAATTCCTCGAGGCTCGCCACCCGCAACACCGTGCCGTCCGTCATCGTGCCTCCGAAGCGTGGGCCGCCGATACATAATGCAGGGCAGCTCGACGTTGCCACGTCGCGGCGCGCAGGAAAAGCGGCGCAGCGCACAGTGGTGCAGATATTTTTCTGGCAGCCGTGCACGCCGAGTGCTGATCGAGCGCACGCCGCCGGCGCGCGACGGAGTGCCGCGCAGCGCGCCGGCAACCGCGCCGCGCTGTCGTGACGGACTTCTCGGATTCCTACGGGCCCGCGACGGACCTCGTCAACTCGCGTCGATGAGTTCGGCGAGCTCGGCGAGGTCGCCAACCTCCCGGTCGGCGCGTGCTATGTCGGTGGGCCACGGCGCGCCGCGGCGATTCATCCACACCGTCTGCAGGCCTGCCGCACGCGCGCCCTGTACGTCGGCGATTGCGTCGTCGCCCACGTGCACGATCTCGCCCGGCTCGACGGCCGCCATTGCGATGAGCCGCGCGTAGATCCTGCCATCCGGTTTGGCCGCACCCGCGGCTGCAGCATCCAGGGCGCCGCGAAAGAACGTGCCGATGCCGACACGGTGCACGCACGCGTTGCCGTTTGATACGGCGTACAGCGGCACGCGCCGCGCGAGGCGGGCGAGCGCCGCCGGTACGTCGGCGAACGGCTCGATCATGTTGCGCTCGCGCAGAAACACGGCGAAGGCTTCTTCGGCGACGCTCGCGGGATAGCCGGCGGCATGCGCCGCATGCCTGAGCGTCTCGGTCCGCAGCCAGCTGAGGTCGTGCGACAGCCCGGGCTCGGCGGTCGCGAGCTCGAGCCTGAGCTGCTGCAGGTCGGCGCTGCTGAACTGTTCGGCAATCCGCGGCGCGTGCACCAGCAGCCACATCCGCAACGCCGCCTCGGCGCGCACCAGCACCGGTGGCGTGTCCCACAGCGTGTTGTCCAGATCGAGCGAGACGGCGCGCGGCGCAAGCGGCATTCAGGCATTATCCGCCGCGCACCATGTCACGGTCATCCACTACCCGCCGCTCCGGACCACTCGTGATCGCCCATCGCGGCGCCTCTGGTTACCTGCCGGAACACACGTTCCCGGCCAAGGCCTACGCGCACGCGGCCGGCGCGGACTGCCTCGAGCAGGACGTCGTGCTGACGCGGGACGACGTTCCGATCGTGTTCCACGACCTGACGCTCGAGGAAGTGACTGACGTGGCGCGGCTGTTCCCGTCACGCCGGCGGAGCGACGGTCACTGGTACGCGATCGACTTCACGTACGCGGAGCTCGGGCAACTGTCGCTGCACGACCGCACGGACCCGGACAGCGGCAAGCCCGTGTGGCCGCGCCGCTTCGGCGAGCTGCTGCCTCTGCGGATCCACTCACTCGCCGAGGAGCTGGCGCTGGTGCGCGGACTCAATCGCTCGACCGGCCGGCACACGGGAGTCTTCACGGAAGTAAAGAGCCCCGCCTGGCACCGGCAGGCGGGCAAGGACCTGATGCCGATCGTGCTCGGGGTGCTCGCCGAATTCGGCTATCGCACCGACGCCGATGCAGCGTGGGTGCTGTGCTTCGATGCGGATGAACTGCGACGCACCCGCGTCGAGCTCGGCTCGCGGCTCAAGCTCGTGCAACTCATCGGCGATAACGCGTGGCGCGAGGCTGCGACCGACTACGACCGGCTGCGGACGGGCGCGGGACTCGCCGCGGTCGCAGGCTATGCGCAAGGGATCGGCCCGTGGGTCCCGCAGGTCGTGAGCTGGCCCGCACCGGGCGCGGCGCCGGCGCTGACGCCGCTCGTGCGCGAGGCCCACGCTGTCGGGCTCGCGGTGTATCCGTTCACGCTGCGCATCGATCAGCTGCCGGACAACGCACCGGACGCGGACTCGGCGCATCAGGCGCTGTTCGAGCTTGCTGGGATCGACGGCCTGCTGAGCGACTTTCCGGACGTCACACTGGCATTCCTGCGGCGCCGCTCGCTGCGACCGTGACGGACCTGACGCTCGTCATCGGCAATCGCAACTACAGCTCCTGGTCGCTGCGGCCCTGGATCCTGCTTGGCCATCTCGGACTGCCGTTTCGCGAGATCCGCCTGCCGCTCGACACCCCCGAGTTCGAGGCCGAGATCGGCCGTTACTCCCCGTCCCGGCGGGTGCCGGTGCTGGTCGACGGTTCGCTCGTGGTGTGGGAGTCGAGCGCGATCCTCGAGTATCTGAGCGAACTCGCCGGCGGAGCCGGCTGGCCGGCCGGGCGTGCGGCGCGGGCGATCGCCCGCGCCGTCTGCGCCGAAATGCACGCCGGCTTCGCGGCGCTGCGCGCTGCCTACCCGATGAACATCCGGGCGCGTAATCGTCGCGTACCGATGACGGTGACGCTCGACGCCGCGGTGCGGCGCGTCGATGCGCTGTGGACAGACTGCCGCCAGCGCTACGGGGCGGACGGGCCGTGGCTGTTCGGCGGATACAGCGCGGCAGATGCGATGTACCTGCCAATGGCGTTCCGCTTCCAGACCTACGGCACCGACGGTCTCGGGCCCGTCGCCCGAGCGTATGTTGCAGCCACGCTCGCGGACCCGCTGGTCGTCCCGTGGGTCAATGGCGCCGCGACCGAGCCGGAGACGATCCCCAGCGAGGAGGTCGGGCTGTAGCGGGAGCTGTCAGCCGACCGCGAGCGGGTGCAGCTCCTCGAGCACTTCCACCGGATTGCCGACCGCGACCACCGCGCCGGGTGGCGACTCGACGGTCGCATTGACTCCAAAGGTCACGCCTTTCAGTGCCCGGTCGTAGCGGAACGCCTTCAGCGCCGGCGTCGGATCGGTCGAGTGCTCCCCGCTCGTCTGGTCGATCGATGGCACCACGCAGCGCACGCAGGGCTTGACGAACCGGAATTCGACCGCGCCGATGCGGAGTCTGCCGATGCGGTCTTCGGCGAACGGCCCGAGCCCGGTGATGACGAGGTTCGGTCGGAAGCGTTCCATCGGCAGCGGCACGGACAGTCGCCGGTTGAGCTCATCGAGCGAGGCGCCGTTGCAGAGGAGGACCGGAAACCCGTCGGCGAAGGCGACCGGCACGTCGCGCTCCCCGACATAGGCCCGGTTCGCCACCATCCGGGTCTCAGGGCCGATCGTCACGAGGCGCGAGGCGACACCGAGGACCGCCGTCAACCAGTCTGCGGCCGCCTCACCGGCGTCGCGGGCCGTCGCGGTTCGGCTCCAGATGATCACCTCGATCCGCGCGTCGGCAGCTGACAGATCCACGACGAGCGGCGCGCGCCCTGGGTGCGTAAGCTCGATGCCGCGTCCGGTCAGCCGGGGCACGATCCGCGCCAGTGCCGGGTGCGTACGCTGGGTCAGGAAGCGTCCGTTCGGCTGGACGACCATCCACTGGCGGTCGCCGACGAGGCCCGACCGGCCGACGACCGCCTCGCTGAGTTCGGTCCGGCGACAGCCTTTGACTGGATAGATCGAGATCGCGCTCAGCTGCACCGCGGTTCCTTCGCTTGGAGGCTGCCGCACAGTGTAGCCGTGGAATCGGTCAGCGTTGCGGCCGAAGGACGTTACAGCATGAGTACGCTGTGAACGCGTTGCCCCAGCAGCCGCGCCCGGCCGCCGAGCGCCTCGAGCTCGAGCACGAATGCGCAGCCGAGCACCGTCGCGCCGAGCCGCGTGATCAGATCGACGCTGGCCGCCGCGGTCCCGCCCGTCGCGAGCACGTCATCGACCAGCAGCACGCGATGCCGGGCGCCGAGCGCGTCGCGATGCACCTCGAGCGCGGCAGTGCCGTATTCGAGCGCGTAGGTCACCGCCTCGACGCGGGCCGGCAATTTGCCGGGCTTTCGCAGTGGCACGAAACCCGTCTTGAGCTCCCACGCCGCGAGCGCCCCGAAGATGAATCCGCGTGCCTCCATGCCGGCGACCACCTCGACCTGCGAGGCGCGAAATGGCGCCACCAGTGCCTCTACCGTGGCCCGGAGCGCCTCGGCATCACCCATCAGCGGCGTCAGGTCCCGGAAGATCACGCCGGGCTGCGGGAAATCGGCGATCGCGCGGACGTAGCTGTTCAGATCCGTCACGCCGACGCCTCGCTGACGCGCCACGCGGACTGGTAGCCGAGTCCGAGTGACAGGATCCGGGCGAGCAGCTCTTCATACTTCACGCCGGCCGAGCGCGCCGAGCGCGCCAGGTCCTCCTCTTCGGCCAGGTTCGGGTTTGCATTCGCCTCGAGCACGAAGATCGAGCCGTCGGCTCGCAACCGGAAGTCCATGCGCGCGTAACCGGTCAGGTGCAGTGCCCGATAGATGCGCTTGGTCAGCCGGCCGAGCTGCGCGATCACTGCTTCGGGCAGGTTCTCGGCTGCGCCGGAGGTGATCCCGTGGCGGGCCTGGTAGCGGCGGTCCCACTTGACCTTACGGGTCGCGATCGGCGCCTGTCCTTCCGGCAGCGAACCGAAGCTCAGCTCCCAGACCGGCAGCACCGTCAGCCGGTCATTGCCGAGCACGCCCACGTAGATCTCGCGGCCCTCGATGTACTCCTCGACCAGCGCATCGCTCTCGGTCTGCTCGTGGACGAACGCGATGCGCTCCTTCAGGCTCGCCGGGTCCGCGCACACCGAGGCCTGGGCGATGCCGAGCGAGGCGTCGTCGGTCGCGGACTTGACGAACAGCGGGTAGCGCAGCGTCGCCGGCAGTCGGACGCGCCGGCCGCGCCGGAATACCGCGAACTGCGGCGTCGGGATGCGGTGATAGGCCAGCAGCTGCTTGGAGAGCACCTTGTCGCGCGACAGCATCAGGCCGCGCGGGTTGCAGCCCGTATAGGGCTGGCGCAACAGCTCCAGAAAGGCCACGACGTGCTGGTCGTGCTTGACGATGCCGTCGAACTCCTCGAGCAGGTTGAACACGATGTGTGGCTGCCACTCCTGGATCGTGCTGCGCAGCTCGGTCAGGCTGTCGAGCAGGCCGATGCAGCGCACCTCGTGGCCGGCACGCTTCACGTGCGAGACCACGTCGAACTCGGTTCGCCATTCGTCGATCTCGCGCTGCTCGTGGCCCTCGAGGCTGTCCGGCGGAATCAGGCTGCCGTGAACGGCGACCAGGATGCGCAGCTTCTTCACAGGCTCAGCCGCCGGCCGGCGCTGCGCTCGGCCGCGCGCGCGAGCCGCGCCACCAGCCATTCGGCGTTGCGCTGGGTCCGCCGCGTGCCTCCGACGACGTACAGGTCGAGCTCCGCCGCGCGGCGTATCGCCGAGCGCATGACCTGGTGGATCAGGTACTCGCTGCAGCCGACCCGGGCCTCCACCACCTGATGGAGCTTGGGGCGCAGGCGCCGCAACAGCGTTGCGGCCTTCAGGTGCGCTCGGCCGGGCTGGCGCGAGAACACGCGCTCGAGCAGCTCGTCCTCCTCGCGACGGGTCGGCGCGGCGTTGCGCTTGAGCATCGCCGCGTAGTGCTCGCGCAGCGTGCGTGTGTCGCGGGCGAGCGAGTCGATGCGCAGCCGGGTGCGGACCGGAGCCGGCTCGCCGGCCACCTCGCGCATCAGGCTATCGACCAGCTCGAGCTTCGCGAGTGCCGGCCAGTCGCGATAGTCGGTGCGCCATCGCGAGCCCGGCTTCAGCCAGACCGCGAAGGTCTCGGCGAAGTCCTCGGTCGGGTGGCTCTGCGCATACCAGCTGCCGAGGTGCTGGACGTAGCGCCGGCTTCCCGGGCGGGGACGGTAGCTGCTGGGGTACGGGAGCGAGGCGGGACCGAAGGTTTCGCGCCATTGCCGGCGGCGGCGCAGCCGGTAGGCGTTGTCGACCGCATGACCAGCCTCGTGGCGGACGATCCGCATGAACCAGTTGCGGTTGCCGCCCTCGAGCTCGTGCATCATCCGCCGCTCGAGGCGCCGCAGGCGCGGATGGGCGAGGAAAAACGGCAGCGCGAATCCCGGGACGCCGTCCGGCGTGAACCACTCCTCGCCCAGCCAGCAGTGCGGCCGGAACGCGATGCCGCGACGGCTCAGCTCCTGGTAGAGGCGATGCACCAGCGGGGCGACCGGCGAGCGCTCGAGCGACAGCTCCAGATCGCAGAACCGCACGTCGAGCAGCTCGGCGTCCGGGAGATTGGCCCACCAGTAGCCGCGACTGGCGCGGCGCGGCGCGGTTCGCTCTCGCACCACAATTCCCCCTACTCGGCGGCGATACGCGCGAGCGCCGCTGCCAACAGCCTGTCGGCGCTGCTCCCCAGGTGCCCGCCGAGCGCAAGCCCTGCCACCCAGTGCGGCGGCAGACCCGCCGCCCCGTACAGGGCGCCCGCGAGCTGGCCCACCAGTGCGCCGTTGGCGTCGGCATCGAGCCCGAGGTTCACGACGCTGAGCACAGTATCGCGGTAGTGGCTGCCGCGGGCCAGAGCCCAGAGTGCCAGCCCGAGCGCCTCGAGCGCCGTGCCGTTGGCCACCGGTACAAACCCGGCGTCCCGCCAGCTGCCGCCGGCGACCGCGGCGATCTCGCGTCGCAGCGCTCGGCGCTGCCACAGGCCCGGTACCGGCGTGAAGTAGGGTGCCGTCAGCTCAGCGCGCGAGGCTCCCTGCAGGGCGCCGGCCACGAGCCCCGCGTAGTACCGGCAGGCATCGAGCGCGAGCGGGGCCTGATGGGTCGGACGCGCACACTGGACCGCGAGCTCGACGGCCTGCTCGGGGTCCGCGAGCGCGAACGCAGCCGCAACCCCGGCCCGGATCAGCGGTTCCTTGTCGGCCCGCGCCGGGTCGTGCGAGCCGGCGAAGGGTTTCCCGCTCCACTGCGCCTGGGCGATCGCCTTGGCGGTCGTCGCGGTGATCCCGACACACTGGCCGGTCGCGGACCCGTAGCCGTCGCGCTGCCAGCGATGCAGGCGCGCGACCAGGTCCTTCGGGTCGAGTCCCCGGCACTCGACCAGGCTTTCGCCGAGCAGCAGCGCCACCGCCGTGTCATCGGACCACGCGCCGCGCGGCAGCTCGTAGGGCCCGCCGCCAAGGAGATCCCCGACCGGCGTGAACGACCCGGGCAGGCGGTGCTGGACGGAGGAGCCGAGCGCATCCCCGAGCGCGAGCCCGTAGATGAGCCCGCGATAGCGATCCTTGAGGCGGTCGGCCAGCTCCGCACCGGAGGCGGAGGCGCCGGGCGCCGTCGGGATCGCGGATTCCCGCAGCTCGCGCCAGCCGCGCACGTAAGCGATCTGGTCGTCCGTTTCCGGGGTATGCGGCCAGTCGGCGTCCCGTCCCCCGCCGCGCCACAGCCGATCGAGTTCGGCAAGCGCTTCGGGTCCGCTGCCCAGCCGGCGGGCGAGCAGGCAACCGATGACGGTCCCGGTTCGACCGATTCCCGCGCGGCAGTGAAGGTATACGCGGTGTCCGGCGTCGAGAGCCTGTTCGAGCTCGTCCAGAATCTCGATCATTTGCGCCGGCTGCTGCGGCAACCCGTGGTCCCGGATTGCGTGACGGGAGTACGTGACGGGACCCCGGTCGCCCCGCCCGGCAGAACCCTGCAACAGGTTTTCGTACGCCGGCATCTCGTTCAGCCAGGTCAGGTCGATGAACCAGTCGATGCCAAGCGCGAGCAGCCCGGCGAGGCGCGCGCGCGCATAGGCGGGGTCTACGTGCCCGGGATAGGCCCCCGCCAGGAACCGGTCGGGCACGATCCAGTACGTGCCCGGCGGCGGGCTGCGCGGCGACTCGTTCGCGCTCACCCGCTTGACCCGGCCTCCGCCACGACGGCAGCCGGCGCAGAGCGCCGGGCATCGAGCGCGGCGAAGTCGCACAGCCGTCGATCCAGCAGCTGCGAGGGCACGACGTCCTTGAGCGCGGCGAACACGGACTCGATGCGGCCGGGATGCCTTCGTTCCCAGTCCCGCAGCATCCGCCCGACCCGTTCGCGCTCGAGCTGCCGCTGCGATCCGCACAGCGTGCAGGGGATCAACGGGAAGCGCCGGGCGCGGGCGTACCGCGCGATGTCGCGCTCGGCGACATAGGCGAGCGGCCGGATGACGATGTGCCGGTGGTCGTCGGACAGGAGCTTCGGCGGCATCGCCTTCAGCTTGCCGCCATGAAACAGGTTCAGGAACAGCGTCTCGAGGATATCGTCGCGATGATGGCCAAGCGCGATCTTGGTGATGCCGTGACGGGCGGCGTAGGCATACAGCGCGCCACGCCGCAGGCGCGAGCACAGGCTGCACATCGTCTTGCCTTCAGGGATCAGCCGTTTGACGACACGGTACGTGTCCTGCTCGATCACCTGCCACGGCACGCCGAGCGCCGTCAGGTACTCGGGCAGCACGTGCGCCGGAAAACCCGGCTGCTTCTGGTCGAGGTTGACCGCGACGAGCTCGAAGCGGACCGGCGCACTGCGCTGCAAGGACAGCAGCAGATCCAGCAGCGTGTACGAGTCCTTGCCGCCGGACAGGCACACCATGACCTTGTCGCCTTCGCTGATCATGGCGTAGTCGTCGATCGCCTTCCCCACCAGGCCGCGCAGCTTCGCCGCCAGGCGCTTGAAGCTGCTCGACGCACGCGTGCCGGCGTTTGTCCGCGCCGCGGGGGCTCCGGTCGACACGGACTCGGTCACGGCGGGGGAATCGGGCATCGGCGCGGGCGGCCTCAACGCGGCTCGAGATACTTCGCTTCAAGGTAGCGCAGCGCGGGCGCGGCCGACAGGGGTCGGTCGGTGGCGTCCTTGATGAGGTCTTGGACCGTCATCTTGGCGCCGACCGAGTGCACGTGTTCCCGCAGCCAGACGAACAGTCCCGCGAAGTCGCCGCGCGCGATCTCCTGGTCGAGGCTCTCGCGCGCACTGCGCAGCTTCTCCCACAGCTGGATCGCGATCAGACTTCCGAGCGCATACGCCGGGAAATACCCGAACTGCCCGACCGCCCAGTGGACCTCCTGCAGGCAGCCTTCGAGGTCGGTCGGCGGGCGCATGCCAAGCCGCGACTGCGCCGCCTCGTTCCAGGCCTCGGGCAGGTCGGCGACCTTGAGGTCACCGGACAACAGGCGCTTCTCGAGCTCGTAGCGCATCAGCACGTGCGCCGGGTAGGTCAGCTCGTCGGCGTCCGCCCGAAGCAGCCCGCGCCGGACCCGCGTCAGGTGCCGGTAGAGGTTCTCGACCTCCCACTCCGGGCCGCTGACGCCATAGTGCTTCTCGAGCAGCGGCTTGAGGTAGGTCACGAACGGCCGGCTGCGTGCCACCTTCATCTCGAGCAGCAGCGACTGGCTCTCCTCGAGCGCCATGCCGCGATTCCTGCCGACCGGCTGCTCGCGCCACTGCGCCGGGAGCCCCAGGTCGTACATGGCGTGGCCGGTCTGGTGGAGTGCGCCGAGCAGGCCCTGGAACGGGTCGCCCGCCTCGAAGCGGGTCGTGATGCGGATGTCGCCTGCCATGCCCTCGGTGAACTCGTGCTCGCTCTCATCCAGGCGGCCGCGGTCGAACGGGAAGCCAACGGCCTTCAGCACGTCCACGCACAGCGCCCGCTGCTTGGCGGCGGGGAACTTGCCGGCGATCGGGAGCGAGGGTTTCGCAGCCTGCAGCTCGATCGCCTCGCGCACCAGCGTCGGCAGCCGTCGTGCCAGGGACTTCACCAGGTTGTCGATCTCGGCGCTCGTCACGCCGGGGCTGAACTCGTCCACCAGTGCATCGTACGGGGCAAGGCTGAGATGCTGGCCGAGCAGCGCCGCACGGTCGCGGATCAGCTGCACGACCTCGGCGAGGTGCGGCGCGAAGTCGGCGTACCGGTTGGTGCGCCGCGCCTCGAGCCAGTGCAGCTCGGCGCGGGCGCACGCCTTCGCGAGCCGGGAGACGAGCGAGATCGGCGTTGCAATTGCATGGTCGCGCTCGCGCCGCATTTCCCGCAGGTTCGCGAGCTGCCAGTCCTCGAGGGTCTGGGAATTGGCCTGCGCGCGGTCGATCAGCCGCGACACCTTGGGCGAGGTGAGGATCGCGTGGCACTCGGTCTCAAGCGCTGCGAGCTGCTCGCCGCGCACGTCCGCGCTGCCGCGCGGCATCATGACGGCCGAGTCCCAGCGCAGCAGCGCGAGCGCCCCGCGAAAAGCGTGCAGGCGCCGGAACTCCTCCTCGAGCTGCTGGTAGGGTGAGGCGGCCATGATTTCCCATCTGGACTGACACCCGGACCCGGTCGGTGTCGGCGCCCGTGAAGGCGGTGCCGGACGTCGTTGCAGGCGGTCGTCAGGTGTCCGCCATTGTACCAGCGGGCCCCGGTCGCGCCGCCGTCGAAGACATGTAAGTTATTGTTTGAGAAAGAGAAAGATAAATCCGCCGAGCTTGACAGCGATGAAGGTCCACCCGGCCGGTGCGGACTTCGGCGGGCTCAGAAGTAGAGCCGCAGGACCACCTCGGCGACGCATGCCGGCTTCGACTCGCCGTCGATCTCCACCGTCATCTCCTCGGTCACCTGCACCCCGCCCCGGAACTTCTCGACCGCGAGCAGCACCGACCGGCCGCGGATCCGCGCTCCCTCGCGGACGGCGTTCATGAACCTGAGCGTGTTGATCCCGTAGTTAATCACGGCCCGCACCCCCGGGTAGGGGACCTGACCGTCCTCGGCGACGCCGCGGAGCACCGGAAACAGCGACAGCGTGAGATACCCGTGGGCGATCGTCCCTCGCCAGGGCGATTCCGTGGCTGCCCGCTGCGGGTTCACGTGGATCCACTGACGGTCGCCCGTGGCCGCTGCGAACGCGTCGATCCGGGACTGGGTGATGGCGAGCCAGTCGCTTAAGTGGACTTCCCGGCCGACCTGCTGCTGCAGCATGTCCCGGGCCTGCTCGATCGACATGCCGGTGCCTCGGGTGTGGTGGGCGGATCGCGATGATACCGAAAGGCGCGAAGGCTCAACTTGAGCTACGGCCGAGCCAGGCAGCGATCTGCGCCGGAATACTCCGTGCCCGGCTACTCACGTAGATGCCGATGTGGCCGCCCGCGAAGGGCACTTCCTCGTACTCCCGGGTGCCGACGAGCCCGCCGAGTGCGCGCGAGGCCGAGGGCGGCACGAGGTGGTCCTCAGTCGCGTAGACGTTGAGGATCGGCATCGACAGCTGGCCGAGATCGGCCGTCCGGCCGTCCAGGACCGTCGTGCCGCGGATCAACCGGTTCTCCTGGTAGAACCACTTCAGGTACTCGCGGAACGCCTCACCCGCCTGGTCGGGGCTGTCGAAGATCCAGCGCTCCATGCGCAGGAAGTTCTCCAGTTCGCGCGGGTCGTCGGCGCCGTCCACGAGTGCGAGATATTTCTGCAGAGTCAGGCGGAACGGCATCAGCGACAGGAACGTGAAATTGAGCAGCTCGCCAGGGACGTTGCCGAAGGTGTCGACCAGCCGGTCGACGTCGACGCCCCGCACCCATTTCGACAGCAGGTTGTCGGGTGTGTGGAAGTCGACCGGCGTCACCATGGTGACGAGTTTCCCGATGCGCCCGGGCTCGAGGCTCGCGTACAGCAAGGACAGCGTCCCGCCCTGGCACACGCCAAGCAGGTTGAGCGGGCGATCCGCCCCGATGCGGGTAACGGCGCGATGCAGGTAGCCGGTCGTGTAGTCCGCGAGCGTCGTGCGACGGTCGCCGCGATCCGGGTAGCCCCAATCGAGCAGGTACACGTCGAGCCCGGCAGCGAGGAATCCCCGGATCAGCGACCGGTCCGGCTGCAAGTCGAGCACCGTCGGGCGGTTCACGAGCGCAAAGACGATCAGCAACGGCGGCCCGCGCGAAGTTGCACTTGAGCGGTAGTGATACAGCGTGACCTTGCCGTCCACGCACACCACATCGCGCGGCGCGGTCGCGAGTTGTACCGGCGGCAGGTGCGCGAGCGTCACGGCACTCGCCGCGAGCCGGCGCTGGAACTGCGCGACCTCGCGCTGGAGCGCTTCAGCGTCCGGGATTGGACGGTTCACGGCCGCGGCTTGCGCCCTGCACGCCGCGTGCGCCTGCCTGCCCGCGCTGCGGCCGGGTTCGCCGGGCCCGTCGAGGTTCCGGGCGTCTGTGCCGCGAGCTGCCGGGTCAGTGCGCGCACCGCATCGTGCAATCCATCCACCTCGGCCCGTGTCGGCAGCCCGAGCGCACGCGCACCCTGGTCGACGAGCTGCTGCTGGCGGGCGCGCTCGGCGACGAACGCATTGATCAGGCGCGCCTGGCTGGCGACGAATGCATCCGAGTGCGCCGCGTGCTGGAAGGCGGCCTCGGCACAATCGATCCAGCAATCAAAGGTGGCGCGCAGCGTCGCCGGCGGCGAGGGGCCCGCGAGCTGCGCGCCGAAGCGCGCGGCGATGTCGGTCGAAATCCCGGCGACCACGGGTGACCACGCCTCGAGGGCCGCAAGCGACTCTCGCCCCGCACCTGCCTGAGGCAGAGCCGACACCACGGTCGCGACGAAACGCTCCGCGAGCGCCCGAAGCTCGGTGCTGGGCCGGGTGGGATCGGGGGCGGAAGCTCCCGCCGCGGGTCCGACGAGACGGCCGTAGTCCTCTGCGAAGCGCGCAAACGCCGCACTCGCGGCCTGAAGTCCGGGAAGTCCCGTGACAATCGGGGCATCGTTGGCGCCCGCCGCGAGTCCCTGGGTGATGCGGCGCCAGTCGGCGATCCAGGCGTCCGTCTCGGCCATCGGCGTGAGTCTCCCTACGCGTTGCGACGCGACATATTTCGCCTGCAGAGGTCCAGAAGTCCCTGCGCTGCCCGGCGGTGACAGTTCTGTAATAGACTGTTTTTACTAATAATAAAGTCAGTTAGCTGAAGAGGAGACAGCGCCGGACAGCAATCTATTGCATTGCAATAAGAAACGGTTATACTGCAACGCAACAAAGCTTCTCACCGGAGTGCCCACCATGACCAAGACCGCTTCCGAAATCAATGCCTTCATCGAGAACTCCCGCAAGCTCGCCGAGCCGATGGCGAAGTTCCAGGAGCTGACTGCGCGGACCACCGAGCGCTTTGCGCGCTACGGCTACGAAGCCGCCGGCGACTACCTGAACCTGTCGATCGCCGCGCTCAACGCTGCGACCCAGGCGAAGGACCTGCCGGAGCTGCTGAAGAAGCAGGCCGAGCTCGCCAATGCCTACTTCGAGAAGCAGACTCAGCGCTCGCACGATCTGCTCAAGATCGCCGGCGAGGCGCAGGCGAGCGTCACCGAGTGGATCGACCAGACGTCCACCGAGTACACGCCGCGCGCCAAGACCTCAAAGGCCGCCTGACGAACCCGCTGTCCCGCCGGCCCCGCCGGCGGGGCGGCAGACCCTCCCCCCTCGGGACGGCGTGGCCTCGTGCCTGCCGTCCCATTTTCTTGTGGGCCGCGTCGTTTTGCGGTGCAGGGCGAGGCCCGGCGGTTGGGTTAAACTGCCACCCATGTCGAAAGAAAGGGTGATCAAGAAGTACGCCAACCGGCGCCTCTACGACGCCTCCCAGTCGCGCCACGTGACCCTCGATGACATCCGCGAATTCGTCGTCAAGGGCGAAAAGGTGAGCGTTGTCGAGGACAAGAGTGGCGAGGACATCACGCGGATGATCCTGCTGCAGGTGATCGCCGATCAGGAGCAGTTCGGCAAGCCGATCCTCTCGACGCAGCTGCTCGAGTCGATCATCCGCTTCTACGGCAACGGCATGCAGGAGTTCATGAGCCGCTACCTCGACAAGAGCGTCGAGACCTTCGCCAGCCAGCAGGAAGCTCTGCAGACGCAGATCTCGAAGCTGATGGCCAATGCGCCGATGACGACCATGGCCGAGCTCGCAAAGCAGAACCTCGACTACTGGACGCGCATGCAGGAGTCGGTCGCCGCGGCGTTCATGCCCAGAATGCGCGGAGCTGCGGGCGAGACCCGTGCCGCGGAGCCTGGCCGCGACGGCCCGGCCGACGCGCTGGCCGGTACGGCCACCGGCACCCGCCGCTAAGCGCGGCCTTGGGTCGGGAGGGGCCTTAAGCCCCGCCCTCGCCCGCAAGGCCCGGCCCGTTTGACAAGCGCCGGCCGCGACTCTGACGATCCTTGCATGAGCGATCACGCCTTTCTCGGGCCCCAGTACCGGCGGCCGCACCTGCGGGAGTGCCTCGAGAGCCTCGGGATCATCGGCCCGCTGGTCTCGATCACGGCCGGCTGGCAGGAGCGCGAAGGCGAGATCGAGGAGCTGCGCGCTCACGTCGCGATGCCCGTCAGCGACCTCGGCCTTTACGCGCGCGCCGAGCACGTCCACGCAGCCGATCCCGCCCTCGCAGCCGCAACCCGCGAACGCCAGGACCGGCTGCAGGAACTGCAGGACCTGTACCGGGTGCGGCTCGCATCGCTGATGGGTGCGGTCGCCGAGCTCGCCGCCCAGCCGGGCGCCTCCCCGGCCCTCAGGCGCGCGCGGCTGAGCGCGCTCGGCGACGTCCGCCGGCTCGACCGGCAGCACTTGCTCGCCACGCAGCGCGAGCACCACAGCTTCGCGCACCACTGGCAGCCGGGTCGGCGGCCGAGCATCGTCCCCCACGTCGAGACGCTGCGCGCCGCGATCGAGCGCGCGGCGGCCGTGCTCATCGCAGGCGGGCACGTCGCGGTGCTGCTCAACCGGCTGCGGCTGTTCGGGGTCGCAGCGCTCGCGCGCGGGAAACCGCTGATCGCCTGGTCCGCCGGGGCGATGGCGGTCAGCGATCGCGTGGTGCTGTTCCACGACCGGCCGCCGCAGGGCGCGGCGCACGCCGAGGTCCTCGAGGCCGGGCTCGGGCTGGTGCCGGGCGTCGTGCCGCTGCCGCACGCCCACGTGAGGCTCGCCCTCGACGACGCCGGGCGGGTGCGGGAATTCGCGCGCCGCTTCGCGCCCGCCAGGTGCCTGACGCTCGAGCACGGCAGCCTGCTGCGCTGGCACCGCGGACGCCTGATCGAGGCGCGCGACGTGCGGCGCCTCGCCCGCTCGGGACAGGTCGCGGACGTGCAGGCATGAGTGGGCCGCTGACCCAGCTGCTGAGCGCCGGCCCCCCGGATGGCGCGGCGCTCGATGCGTTCATCGCCGAGCACGACATCCCGCTCGTCTACCGCGAGGGCGTGACCTTTCTCTACCGCGGCGAGGCCGACGGGGTATTCCTCAGGATGTTCATCTCGGGCCTGCCGGCCGCGCAGCCTCTGGAGCGCGTCGATGGCAGCGATCTGTGGCTCCTGAAGCTGAGCCTCCCGGCCGGATCGCGGTTCGAGTACAAGTTCGAGGTGCAGCGCGACGGCGCGGCGGCGTGGATCACCGATCCGCTGAACCCGATCCGCGCCTCCGACCCTTTCGGCGTCAACTCGGTGTGCCAGGGCTTCGGCTACCTGCCGCCCGAATGGACGCTGCCCGACGGCAGTGCCCGGGCCGGCAGCTTCGAGGAGTTCGCGATCGACTCGCGCCATCTCGGCCGCCGCCCGGTGCAGCTGTACCTGCCGGCACGCTTTCGTCGCACCCGCCGCTATCCGCTGCTCGTGCTTCACGACGGTACCGACTACCTGCGCTACGCCGGGCTCAAGAGCGTGCTCGACAATCTCGTTCACCGCCTCGAGATCCCGCCGCTCATCGTCGCGCTGATCGACTCGCCCGACCGGCTGCGCGACTACGTCGGGCTCGATGCGCACGCCGACTTTCTCGTCGAGGAACTGCTGCCTTCGGTCGCGGCGCGCGTACCGCTCGATCCCGACCCGGCCGCCCGCGGCGCGATGGGCGCGAGCCTCGGGAGCGTGGCTTCGCTGCACGCCGCCTGGCGCCACCCAGGCACGTTCGGGCGCCTGCTGCTGCAGTCCGGCTCCTTCGCCTTCACCGACATCGGCGAGAACCGGCGAGGCCCGGTGTTCGAGCCGGTCGTCCGCTTCATGAATGCCTTCCGCGCGCGGCCCGGGCGGCCGGCCGAACGGATCTACGTAAGCTGCGGGATCTACGAATCGCTGATCTACGAGAACCGCTCGCTGGTGCCGCTCCTGACCGAGCAGCGGATGCAGGTCCGCTACGAGGAGGCGCGCGACGGTCACAACTGGCAGAACTGGCGCGACCGGCTGCGCGCGGGCCTCACGTTCCTGTTCCCCGGACCCCTGTGGATGGTGTACGAATAGAACCCTTGCGGGTGGGGGGATGCCGGTGGGAGACGTGACGCGCCGTATCGGGCTCTCGCTCGGGGCCGACATCTGCTGGCCGCGCTGCTACGAGCAGATCCTCGCGCGGCTCGACCTCAGGATCCCGTGGCAGGGCGACACACTCACGTTCGCTGCCGAGCGCGTCACGATCGAGCCTTTCGACCTCAGGCAGCCATGTCGCTACGACCTGGTCGTCGACCGGCTGACCCACTGGTACCACACGAGCCGCGAGTGGATCAAAAAGGCGGTCGTCAAGGACGGCCTGTATGTGTTCAACAACCCGTGGTCGATCCAGGCGAACGAGAAGCACACGACCTACGCGGCGATGATGCGCCTCGGGCTCAAGATCCCCGATACCTGGATGGTGCCGCCGAAATCCTACGAGACGAGCGCGGACCTCAAACCCACGCTCGAGCGCTACGCGCAGCTGTTCGACATCGGGGCGATCGGCGCGCGGGTCGGCTACCCGCTGTTCATGAAGCCCTACGATGGCGGCGGCTGGGTCGGGGTGACGAAGATCGACGACGAGGCGGCCCTCCGGGCCGCCTACGAGGCGAGCGGCACGAAGATCATGCACCTGCAGGCGGGCGTGATCCCCTACGACCGCTTCGTCCGCTGCATCGGCTTGGGTCCCCAAACGCGCGTCGTGAACTACGACCCGGCGGCGCCGCTCCACGACCGCTACCGGATGGACCGCGGGTTCCTGAGCGCCCCGCAGCAGGCCGAGCTCGAGGCGATCACGCTGACGATCAACGCGTTCTTCGGCTGGGACTTCAACTCGTGCGAGGCGCTGCTCCGCGGCGAGGACTGGCATCCGATCGACTTCGCCAACGCCTGCCCCGATTCGCAGGTAACCTCGCTCCACTACCATTTCCCGTGGCTGGTGATGGCGAACCTGCGCTGGTCGCTGTACTGCGCGGCGACGCGCCGGCGGATGCGGCAGAACCTCGACTGGCAGCCGTTCTTCGTGGCCGCGGAGCACGAACACTCCTATGCCGCACGCCTTGCCGCCTACGCGCGGCTCGCGCGCGCGCACTTCGAGACCGACCGCTTCCTCGAGTTCTGCGCGACGCACCTGAAGCATCTGGACGCGGTGGCCGACGAGTTCTTCGGCACCGCCGCGGCCCGCGAGGCGGTGCGCGCCAAGGTCGAGGCGCTCTACCCGGTGCACGAGATCGAGCAGTTCACCGAGCTGTTCTTCAGCCGCATTCAGCTGTGGCGCCAGCACGCGGGCGCCGGCCGCGCGCACGGATCCTGAGCATGCAGCGGCAGTACTGGAGCTGGGCGACGCCGCGTCTGCCGGAGATGGCGCGGGTCGTGCGCTGGGGACACTACGGGACGCCGCTGCTGCTGTTCCCGACCGCGGGCGGTGATTACGAGGAGGTCGAACGCTTCAAGCTGATCGGCGCGGTCGCGGCCCTGATCGAGGCCGGCCGCGTCAAGGTCTACTCGATCGACAGCGTCGCCGGCAAGCACTGGCTGCGCGGCACGGACTCCCCCGAATACTGCTCCAAGGTGCAGAACGGCTACGACGCATTCGTCTACCACGAGCTCGCGCCGCTGATCCGCAATGACTGCGCCTCGCCCACCATCGAGATCCTGACGGCCGGCGCCTCGATCGGCGCGTTCAACGCCGTTGCGACCGTGTGCCGCCATCCGGACGTGTTTCGCCTCGCGATCGGCATGAGCGGCACCTACGATTTGTCGAACTACCTGCACGGGCGGATGAACCTCGACTTCCACTACTGCTCGCCGCTCCACTACCTGCCCGGCCTGCAGGAGAGCCCGCAGCTCGGGTGCCTGCGCGGACGGTTCATCGTGCTGCCCACCGGGCAGGGGCAATGGGAGGCCCCCGGCGAGTCCTGGCGACTCGCCGATGTGCTCGGGCGCAAGGGGATCCCGAACCGGGTCGACCCGTGGAGCCCGGAGTGGGATCACGACTGGGGCACGTGGCGCGCGATGCTGCCCAGGTACATCGAGGAATTCGCATGACGACGCCCCGGATTGCTGATTTTCGCGACGCTCCCGTGCCGGTCGATTCGCCGATCGATCCGGCCAAGCTCATCGCCGGGGAACCACACCCGACGGTCGACAACCGCTACTCGGACGCCTCGCAGCAGTTCCATTGCGGGATCTGGACGAGCCGGCCCGGCAAGTGGCGGGTCAGCTACGCGGAGCACGAGTTCTGCCACCTGCTCGCGGGCCGCGTGCGCCTCACGGGCGAGGACGGTCGCGCCGTCGAGTTCGGCCCCGGGGATGCCTTCGTCGTGCCGTCGGGATTCACCGGTACGTGGGAGACGCTTGAAGCTGCGCGAAAGTACTATGCGATCTTCGAACGCAGCGGCTAGGGGCCTCAGAATCCCGGGCTGGATCACAGTCCGTGGACACGCCCCTATGCTTTGCTACACTCCAACGTGGTCAATGCCTTACAGGTACCGGGATTGAACAGAAGTGGACTGACCCTGACAGTGCTCTTTGGCGCTGCCGTCCTCCTGACGAGCCCGGTCTGCCGTGCGATGAGCACGGACGAAACCGGCGCGCCGGCGGCCGGAATCGATACCCTCGCAAGACCCGCGGATCCGGGCCAGACCCCGGCCCATCACCGCGCCAGTCATCGCGCCCGCACCGGCCTCGCCGGGCCGGTGCTCAGGTCCGGCTCGGCACTCATCATCGATGAGTCGACATCGGCGGTGCTGTTCGCGAGGCATGCCGACCTTGCAACGCCGATCGCCTCGATCACCAAGCTCATGACCGCACTCGTTGTCCTCGAGGCCAACCAGCCGCTCAACGAGGAGCTCGAGATCTCCTCCGACGACCAGAGGCTCGGCAAGACGAACGTCTCGCGCCTCGCAGTCGGCACCCGGCTCAGCCGCGGCGACCTCCTGCACCTCGCGCTGATGTCCTCCGAGAACCGGGCGGCCAATGCGCTCGGACGCAATTACCCGGGCGGGCTCCCCGCATGCGTCGCCGCGATGAATGCCAAGGCGCGCGCGCTCGGGATGACGAGCGCGCGCTTCGTCGAGCCGACGGGGCTCTCGAGCGACAACGTCGCGAGCCCGGAAGACCTGTCGAAGCTGGTGATCGCGGCCTCGCAGAGCCCGACGATCCAGTCGTACTCGACCGACAGCCGCTACCTGGTCGCGATCGGGCGGCAGGTGATGGAGTTTCGGAATACCGACTCGCTGGTCTCGAGCCCGAGCTGGAACATCGTCGTGCAGAAGACAGGCTACATCGCCGAAGCCGGCCGGTGCCTCGTGATGAAGGCGATGATCGAGGGCCGGGCCATCGTGATCGTGCTGCTCGACTCGGTCGGCAAGCGCACGCGCTTCGCGGACGCGCGCCGGATCAAGCGGTATCTCGAGTCGCGGCTGACGGCGGATGCGCTGCGCGCGGCGGCCGCCAAGGCCTGATCGCGGCTTTACCCCGGGGCCGCTCACCGCCGGATTTCCACTCGCGTCCATTCGGTATCCGGCCGGCCTGCTGCTGCCGGCTAGGGCTTCCCCGCGACGATCGCCTGCCAGTTGAGGATCGCGTTCCACAGCAGCCGCTGGTCGCCGCGATTGAGATCTCGGTGCAGCGGATTGAAGTTGAACGCGACGACGTGGCCGCGCCCGACCGGCATATCGAGGATCGCCGGGCGCCCGACCAGGTTCGCCTCGCCCCACGCCTGCCCGCTGACGACGAGCGGCGCGCCGTCGCGGTCGCCCCACTCGAGGACGACGCCCGTCGGATCGAACGGCCCGTCGAGGCAGCTCGTGCAGTAGGCCGCCCGCAGCCAGCGGCGCGGGACGGCATACAGCGGGTAGTTCTGGCGGAATACGTGCGTGCGGGCAGGGTAGCCATACGCGATCGGGTGCTCCGGCCGAGCGAAGGACACCCGCAGGTGCGCCCCGGGAGTCCTCGTCGCCGTCGCCTGCGAAGCGGCGGCCGCCTCTGACCCGCCACCGGCGCTGCTGCGCGGGACCCCGCCGGCGTCGCGGCGCACGCCGCGGACAATCCCGCCCTCGAGCGCGAGCATCGAGCCACTTCCCAGAGTCACGAGCAGTCCGCCCTGCTCGACGAACTCCTGGATCCGCGCGACGCCTTCCCAGCCGATGCCGCCGGTGATGTCGTCCGAGGCTGCCGGCTGGCCGTGGCTCGGGGTGGCCGGCGTCTTCTTGAACGGCATCGGCCCCCAGGCCTTCGGGATGCCATGGATCTGCTCAGCAAGCTCGAGATCGACGTGGCCGTACAGCAGGACGTCGTATCGGTCGCGGAGCTTGCCGGTGCGGATGTCCTCATCGCGAAGGTAGACGTAGGGAACATGCCGCTGATCGAGCGCATACCGGACCCAGCCGATCGAGTCAGTGTCGGCCCACGGAACCCATACGCCGAGGCGCGGCGCGGCGGCGGCGTGGCGCGGAACACCCGGGAGCGAGGTCGCCGCGACGAAGCGAAGGCCGAGCGCCTTGCCGGCGTCGGCGAGCCGGTCCGCGACGCCCGGGCGGGACGGGACGATCCACGAGCCGGCCGGGTAGCTGGTGTCGCCGCTGGTGAACGCGCGCTCGGCGATCTCGAGCTCGGACTTCGCCAGGCGGAAGCGAGCCTCGAGGAGTCCCTCCTGCCCGGTATCCGCGAGCAGATACGCGGCGCCGTTGCCGGTCACGCCGCCCGGCGGGCGCGGTGCCTCGGCGAGCGGCGCAAGCGCCGCCCCGCGCACGGCCGGATCGGTCGTCGGAACGACGCTGAGGTGATAGTGGGCGGGCAGCTCCCAGGAGATGTCGTCGTACGGCTCGCCGGCCTCCTTGGGGTAGTGCTGCGGGCTCAACAGGTCGACGGCATAGTTCCGGTACGGCTGGTCGAGCCGCACGACGTAGGTGCCGGAGGGAAAGGACCCATCGGACAATTGCAGGGGCTGCGTCGCGCGGTGCACCTCGATCCGTTGCGAGAGCAGGCGCGCGACGAGCGCGGCCACGCGCGCCGGGTCCCCCTGGTCGTCGGGGATCAGGTAGGCATAGGGCGGCCCGTCGAGCCCGGCGCGCCAGGAGTTGTAGCTCTTGCGGTAGAAGTTTGCGAGGAACTGCTTGGCGTGCGCCGCGACCTGGTCGAGCGCTGCCAGCGCGGCCGTCTCGTTGTAGTTGACAGTGTCGCGCGCGGACCAGAGGAACGGACCGGTCGGCCCCGGGAGCACGCGGTACCACTCGCGCGTGGTCTCCTCGGGCGGTGCGGTCCTGAGCATCGTCTCGGCACTGCCGTTACCAAATGTCTCGTAGCCTCGACCGATCGCGTTGTGGTTCATCGCGACCGAGTCGGAGTACAGGTGCGAGAACCCATCACCGAAATACCACGTCGATACGCCCGGCATGCCGAGCGCGGTCAACGCCTCGACCTCGTGGAAACCGAGCTCGAGGAACTCGGTGTAGGTGATCGGGTCGATGTTCGGGTTATAGGGTCCCGTCCCGCTCCAGCTCGTCAGCAGCGCCACCGCCTCGTGAAGGTCGTGGACGACAGTCGGATGCCAGTCGTAGAACATCCGGTGCACGGCCTTGGTCGTCTCGTGGGTCTGCTGGTGGGCGTCGCGGTTGATGTCGACGAACGCGTACTTCGACCAGTAGGGCGGCGACTGGCGCGGGAGCGTCGCGTAGTCCGTCTTTCCCTTGAGGAAGCGGTAGAACCACTCGACCTGCTTGTCGCGTCCGTCGGGATTCGAGACCGGGTTGATCAGCACGACGAGCTGTTCGCGGATGCGCCGGATCATCGGCTGCTCGGACACCGCGAGCCGGTAGCCAAGTTCCAGCATCGACTCGGTCGTGCCGGTCTCGTCCGAGTGCGGCCCGGCATTGAAATAATAGATCGGCCGGCCGTTGGCGATGAGATTCGCGGCCGCGGCCTGGTCGGTCTGACGCGGGTCGGCGAGCGCGGCGGTCGTGGCCTTGAGCCTCTCGAGGTCGGCGATGCCAGCCTCGTCGGCGATCGCGAGCATCACGATGTCGCGGCCTTCCTCGGAGCGCCCGATCGTGAAGAAGCGCACGCGCGGCGAGGCCGCCGCGAGCGCGCGGCAATACGCGTACGCCTTGCCCGAGTCGACGAGCTCGCCCGGCGCGCCGGGAATCCGGTGCAGGAATGCCCGCGGCGACGGCACGCTCGCCGAGTCCGGCAGATACGCCACCCACGGCGACAGGAACCGGCTGTCGGTCGTCGCGCGCGCGATCTCCTCGATCGAGCCGGCTTCAGCCGTGTCGGGGCCGGTGTCTAGTTGCGCGGCGAGGCTGGCCGGGCCGATGAGGGCGAGCAGCGCAAGCAGGAGTGAGCGGACCAGCATCTTCCGATGTCCCCAGAGTGGCGTCGCCTGCATCCGAGTCTAGCGGGCACCGCGTCCGGCCGGCTCGCCGTCTTCGGCCGCGATCGCTCGCGACTCGCGCCCGCGGCACCGGGGCATGTCCCCCGAACGGGTTCGTTATACTGGAAAAATCGTGCCGTACAGAGTCCTGTTCGTCACCGCCGAGTACGCCCCGCTCGCCAAGACCGGCGGCCTCGCGGACGTGTCGGCGGCCTTGAGCCGCTACCTGCACGGGCGCGGCGACGACGTGCGCGTGTTTCTGCCGCTCTATCGGCGGATCGCCGAGCAGAATTTCGAGCGCCGGCCGGTCGAGTTCCTGCAGAACCTGTCGCTGACGCTCGGCGCACAGGACTACCGCTACTCGGTCGTGACGGGACTCGCGCCGGGCTCGGAGCTGCCGCTCTACTTCGTCGATTGCCCGGCGCTCTACGACCGGCCGGGCGTGTACACGCCGGATGCCGACGAGCACCGGCGGTTCCTGGTCCTCACCCGCGCCGCGCTCGAGTGCAGCCAGCGCATGGCCTTTGCCCCGCACCTACTGCACTGCAACGACTGGCACACGGCGTTCGGGCCGCTGTTCCTGCGCACCGTGTATGCGTGGGACCGGCTGTTCAGCGGTACGCGATCGGTACTCACGATCCACAACGTCGGCTATCAGGGTGTCTTCCCGGCCGCCGACGTCGCCGCCCTCGGGCTCGGCGAGGCGCGCGGGATGCTCCACCAGCAGGACCTCGCTGCAGGCCGGATCAACTCTTTGCTTCACGGCGTGCTGCACGCCGACCTCATTACCACCGTGAGCCCGACCTACGCGCGCGAGATCTGCACCCCGGAATACGGCGCCGGGCTCGACGGATTCCTGCGCGTGCGCGGCGACCGGGTGGTGGGGATCCTGAACGGCGTCGACTACGAGGAGTGGAGCCCCGAGACCGACCGCTATCTTCCGTTCCACTACGCGCGCAGCAATCTGGCCGGCAAGGCGCGGCTCAAGCGCGCACTCGCCAAGCGATTGCGACTCGAGACCCGTCCCGGCACGCTGCTGGTCGGGCTGGTCAGCCGCCTGGTCGCACAGAAGGGCATCGAGCTCCTGCCCCGGGTGCTGCCGGAGCTGCTCGCCTCGGACGCCATCAACGTCGTCGCGCTCGGCAGTGGCGAGCGAGAGCTCGAGCAGGCGCTCACCGCGCTCGAGCGCGCGTTCCCGGGCCGCATGATGTTCCACCGCGGCTACAGCGACGAACTCGCTCACTGGATTGAGGCGGCCGCGGACGCGTTCGTGATGCCCTCCCGGTATGAGCCCTGCGGCCTCAACCAGATGTACAGCCTGCGGTACGGGACGGTGCCCGTCGTGCGCCGGACCGGCGGGCTTGCGGATTCGGTCACGTCCTACTCACCGTCAGCCGGGACGGGAACGGGAATCGTGTTCGATCATTACGAGGCGAGCGCGCTGCACTGGGCGCTCGGATTGGCCGTCGCGCTCTTCGCGCACAAGCGCCACTGGCGGCGCATGGTCGCGAACGGGATGGCCGAGGATTTCTCATGGCAACGCCAGGGCGCACTCTACATCGATCAGTACCGGCGGCTCGTGGGCCCGGACTGAAGGCGAGGCAGCGAGGACCGCCCCGATGAACGTGATCCTGATCGAGCCGGCGTTTCCCCATAACCAGCGCGAGTTTGCCCGCGGCCTCGCGGCCGCCGGTGCCCGGGTCATCGGGATCGGGGAGCGCCCGCTGTCGCACCTCGATCAGGAGCTCGCGCACTGGCTCACCCATTACGAGCAGGTCTCCTCGGTGGTCGACGAGGGCGCGCTGCTCGCCGCGGTGCGTCGCGTGCAGCAGTACGGCAGCGCTGACCGGCTCGAGGCCACAGTCGAGGCGCACATCCTGGCAGCGGCGGCCGTGCGGGAGGCGGCCGGCATTCCCGGCACGTCGGTCCGGACCGCCTGGCTGTGCCGCGACAAGCCCGCGATGAAGGAGGCGCTCCGACACGCCGGCGTGCCGTGCGCGCAGTCGACCGGGGCGGAGACTCAGGCGACCGCGTGGGAGTTTGCCGCGCGCGTCGGCTACCCGCTGATCGTCAAGCCGCGCGCCGGTGCCGGCGCCGCCGGCACGGCGCGGATCGATACCGCGGCCCAGCTGGCCGCCGCGCTCAATGCCGCCGCGGTCGGGCGCGGCGGCTCGGTCGCGCTCGAGGAGTTCATCGAAGGCCACGAGGGCTTCATCGACACGATCTCGATCCACGGCGAGGTCGCGCACGAGTTCGTCTCGCACTACTACCCAGGAGTGCTGGTCGCGATGCGCGAACGGTGGATTTCTCCCCAGATCGTCGCCACCAACCGGATCGATGCGCCCGGGTACGCGGAGATCAAGGCGATGACCCGGCTCGTGATCAGGACGCTGGGCATCGGATCGTCGGCGACGCACATGGAATGGTTCGCCGGGCCCAAGGGCCTCAGGTTCTCGGAGATTGGCTGCCGGCCTCCGGGCGTCGGCCAGTGGGACGTCTATGCGGCGGCGAACGAATTCGACATCTACCGCGAGTGGGCGACGGCGATCGTGTACGGTCGCCCGGACCAGCGCCCGTCGCGACGGTTCGCCTGCGGCATGATCGCGCTCAGACCAGACCGCGACGGAAGGATTTCAGGCTACCACGGCGCGGAGGAGGTGTTCGCCCGTTTCGGCGAGTGGATCGTCGCCTCGCACCTGCCCGCTCTGGGAACGCCGACGCAGCCAGTCGAGGCAGGTTACATGGCCAATGCCTGGATCCGGATCCGGCATCCGGACTACGACCACCTGCGCTTCATGATGAACACGATCGGCGAGACGCTCAAGGTGCGCGCGGCCTGATCGGCAGGCTGCCGCGCTGATCGAACGGGATCGAGCCGAGAAACATCAGGTCCGTCTCGACCTTGCCGACGAGCCGGTAGTCGAGCGGCTGGGCGCTGTCCCTCAGGCGCGGCACGATCTTGAACAGCGTCGTCGCGAGGTTCGTCGTCACGACGGTATCGAACTCGGCCTCGCCGAACGGCGGCACCGAGAAAGCGTTCGCGCTCGCGCCCGAGCCGAACTCTTCACCGCCGAGCTCGATCCGAAAGCTCAGGCCGCGCACCGGCAGGGCCCGGTCGTTCGGGTTGTGCACCCGGATCCGCACCCGGAATCGCTGCTCCGCAAGCGACGCCTGCTCCACCTCGACGCCGACGACCGACAGTGTCGGGTGTTCGAATGACGGAGCGAGGAGTGAGCAGCCGCCGGCGGCGAGCGTGAGTCCCGCCAGCAGGGTCGCAAGCCTCACCCCATTTCGTGCCACAGTGAACTCCTTGACGTCGGTGCCCCCGATCTTGCCACGCCCGCGGCAGGCGCGCGGCCGGCGCCACTGTCGCTCGGCACGCACATCCGGTGACCGGCGTCACGCGCGTCCGTACAGCTGATTCCAGCGCAGGCAGCGCGCCGCGAGGCCGGGAGGCACGTCCGGCCAGGCAAATTTCCAGGCCCAGTTGCCCTGCTTCGTGCCCGGCGTATTCATCCGCGCCGCGCCGCCGAGCTCCAGCAGGTCCTGCATCGGCAGAACCGCGAGGCCCGCGACCGACGCGAGCACGGTCCGCATGAGCGCCCGCACCACCTCGCCCGGCGCCGCTCCGACGTAGTCGGCCACGAGCTCGCGCACGCGGGGCTCGAGACCGGAGTACCAGCCGGCCGTCGTGTCGTTGTCATGCGTTCCGGTGTAGGCGATGGAGCGCGGCGTCCAGTTGTGCGGCAGGTGCAGGTTGGTCGGGTCATCGCCGAACCCAAACTGGGCGACGCGCATGCCGGGGAGCCCGAACCGGTCGCGCAGCCAGTCGACCGCGGGGGTGATCACGCCGAGGTCCTCGGCGACGAGCTCGAGGCCACCCAGCACCTCGCGCACACGCGCGAGCAAGCGGTCGCCCGGCGCCCGTCGCCACTCGCCCGCCGCGGCGGTCCGCGCGCCGGCCGGGATCGCCCAGTACGACTCGAGACCGCGGAAGTGATCGATCCGGACCAGATCGAACAGCGCGAACTGCGCGCGCAGCCGCTCGATCCACCACGCAAAGCGCGTGCGCTCATGCGCCTCCCAGCGATACAAGGGATTGCCCCACAGCTGGCCGTCGGCGGCGAAGTAATCCGGCGGGACACCGGCGACTGCCGTCGGCCGTCCTGCCGAATCGAGCTGGAACAGCTCGGGATGGGCCCAAACCTCGACGCTGTCGGGCGCGGGGTAGATCGGGATGTCGCCGAACAGGTGCACGCCTCTCGCCGCAGCGAAGTCCTTCAGGGTGCTGTACTGGCTCTGGAAGAAGTACTGACCTGCCTCTGCGTCGGCGATCGCCTCCGCAAGCCGGGTGCGCGCCATCGCGAGCGCAGCGGCGTTGCGCTCGCGCAGGCCCTCCGGCCACTCCCACCATGGACGGCCGCGCTGCTCGGCCTGGATCGAGGCGAACAGTGAGTAATCGGCAAGCCAGTGCGCCTCGCGTGCGACGAAGGCGCCGAGAGCCGCGGCCCCTCCGCCACCCCGCGCGCGGAGCCGGCGCCCGGCGAGTCCGATCAACGGGTGCGCCGCGACGCCGGCCAGCTCGTCGCTGCCGATCAGCCCCGCCTCGGCGAGCGCGGTGCGATCCACGAGCGCGGGATTACCGGCGTGGTTCGAGCACGCGTAATACGGCGAGCCGCCGCTGGCGACAGGCCCAAGCGGCAGCAGCTGCCACACCGAGAACCCCCCGGCCGCGAGCCAGTCGACGAAGCTGCGCGCTGCCTGGCCGAGCGCACCATGCGATGCATCGGGGAGCGAGGTTGCATGCAGCAGTACGCCTGCACGGCGCCGGTCCAGCACCCGCGACGGCGGCCCGGTCATCCGCGGCGCGCGAGCGGCGCCGAGGCCGCTACACGTGCGACGATCGGCAGCCCGAGGTCGGACGGCGCCGCCTCGCCAAGCAGCGCGTACAGGTTGCACAGGTGCCGGCGATAGAGCGCATCGACGCTGGCGACACGCTCCTCCCCGCGGTCCGCATCGAAGCACGCGGCCCAGTCGGAGCTCTCGAGGACGCCGAGCTGCTGCTCCACGGCGAGCTGGCGCGCCTCCTCGAGGCTGCCCTCGACGACGACCTGGTCGAACACGCGCTTGGCCTCGCACAGCAAGTCCCAGACGCGATTCTTGGCAGGTGAACCGATCCAGTCCCGGAACGCGCCGCTACGAGCGCTGCCGGGGGCGATCCTAGCCAGCGCCGGGCGTTGAGGGGCCGCGGCGAGCGCTGCCGAGAATGTCGTGAGCTCGAGCGCCGGATGATCGCTGATCATCCGGACCAGGGCCGGGAGACACACGCGGCCGCCCTCGCCCACGGCCTCCCAAGGCTGCTCGCCACTGACGATGATGCTGACCACCCGGGCCGGGTCACCCGCGTAGCTGCTGGCGAAATCACCGAGTCGTGCCACGATGTCCGCCGCGATCGCGCGGCCGTCCTCGCCCGGCGATTCAGTGGCCAGACGCGCAGCAAGCTCTGCGTCGGCGAAGAAGCAGCTGAGCCGGTCGCCGGCGACCCGCCACGGCCGGTGCACCGCGGCCGGATCGAGCTCCGCGATCCCCTGCTCGAGCGTCGAGCGCAGGACGTCCTCGCCACTCGCACACCATGCGAAGCCGAAGTTCTCAAGCAGCCGCGCAGTGCCCGCATCGAGCGCGCCCTCCGCCGGCCAGCAGCCGCCGGGCCGCACGCCGAAGGTGTGTGTGAATGCCTGGACCGCGCGCGCGACGTGCCAGCGGGCGCGGCCTATTCCGCCGGGATACGCGGCCGCCTCCGGCAGCTGCGCCGCAGGATCGGACGCGCGCGCCGCGCCAAAATCCAGCATCAGCGGCATGAGCGCGTGGCCCCAGGGCGAGACTGCGAGCTCGACCTGTCCATTGCCGAGCAGGCGCCGCAAGCGCGGCATCAGGCCGCCGAGTGCGTCGTAGATGGCCGCAACCAGCGTGCGCCGGTCCGCGGCGCTGAAAGCGCCGTCCCGCCCGGCCAGCGCCGCGATCCGCGGATCGCCGCGACGCAAGGACTCACCGCACCAGCGCAGGTGACACCAGACGACCAGGTCCTCGAGGTCTGCCGCGTCCCATGCGTCGGTCGCGGCGGCGGGCCGGATCCCGGAAGAGATCCCTGCCGACCAGCGGCGAGCGCGTTTGAGGAGTGCGCCCAGTCGGGGAGCGGCGCTCGCCCGCTCCGGGCCGGCCGCGAGACACAGGCGCACGAGGAACGCCCAGTCCGCCGGATCCGCTGGGGCTCCGTCGGCCAAGGCAGCGAGCAGCCGGTCGGGGATCGTCCGGCCCGTGTTGAGCCACGCGGCGAGTGCGGCGATGTAGGCATGCAGCTGCTCGAGCAGCAGCGGCGAGACGCTGACGACGCCGGTCGCGCCGGGCACCGCCTCGAGATGGTGGATGAGCTCGCCGTAGTCCCGCAGGCCGTGAAGGTACGCCCACGGCAGCACGAATTCGCCGCTCGTGAGGTCCCGGTAGCACGGCTGGTGCAGGTGCCAGCACAGCACGACCCGGAGCCGGCTGGTCTCGGCCGTCGCGACGCCCCGATCCGCGCTGCGGCCGGTCAACCCGGGGCCCGGAGCATTTCCGGCGTGACCAAAACGACCCCGCGCTCGGTGACCTCGAAGCGGCCGGCATCGGCCGCGAGATCGACGCCGATGCGCGTACCGTCGGGCACCATGCAGCCCTCATCGAGTATCGCCCGCTGGATCACGCAGTCGCGGCCGACGGTGACCTCCGGCAGCACCACCGAGGTGTGGACCACCGAACGCTCCTCGACGTGTACGTCAGAAAACAGCAGCGACTGACGGACCAGCGCACCCGAGATGATGCAGCCTCCGGCGACCAGCGAGTTGATCGCCGTGCCGCGCCGCCCGTCCTCATCGAGCACGAACTTGGCGGGCGGTCGCTGCAGCTGGTAGGTCCAGATCGGCCACTCCTCGTCGTAAATGTTGAGCTCGGGATCGACGTACACGAGCTCCATGTTCGCCTCATAGAAGGCATCGAGTGTGCCGACGTCGCGCCAGTAGGCCTGGGCCCGCGTGCGGACGTCCTGGAATGCATAGGCGAATACCTGCAGCTCGCCGAGCGCCGACGGAATGATGTTGCGGCCGAAGTCGTGCTGCGAATCCTCGCGCGCGGCATCCTCGCTCAGCAGCTTCTCGAGCAGGCGCGCGTTGAACACGTAGATGCCCATCGAGGCGAGCGTGGTGTCGGCACGGCCCGGAATTGGCGCCGGGTTCGCCGGCTTCTCGGTGAATTGCACGACGCGGTTCCACTCGGTGACCGACAGCACGCCGAATTCGCGGGCGCTCTTGACCGGCACCTCGACGACGCCGACGGTGATGTCGGCGTTCTTCTCGACGTGGTAGGCGATCATCGGACCGTAGTCCATCTTATAAATATGATCGCCGGCGAGCACCAGCACGTGCTTCGGGCGGTGAGCCCGGATGTAGTCGAGGTTCTGGTAGACCGCATCCGCAGTCCCGCGGTACCAGAGCGGCCCGGTCTGCTGCTGCGCCGGGACGACGTCGACGAACTCGCCAAACTCGCCGCGCAGATACCCCCAGCCGCGCTGCACGTGTTCGATCAGCGACTGCGCCTTGTACTGCGTCAGGACCGCGATCTGCCGGATGCCGGAGTTGACGCAGTTCGACAGCACGAAATCGATGATCCGGAACTTGCCGCCGAATGGCATCGCGGGCTTGGCGCGGCCGATCGTCAGCTGCTTGAGGCGCTCGCCGCGCCCGCCGGCCATGATGATGGCGAGCGTGCCGCTGGTCAGCCGGCTGACATAACGACCCGAGCTGCTGCTGGGAGCCTTGGCGGTCATGCGATCGGCGAAATCATGGCGGCCCTATGTTACCGCGCGTCGAGCTCACCGCAACCGCGCCGGGCGCCCTCCGCGCGCAACTGCGGCGCTACGGCTCGTAGCTGAAGCGCTCGACCCACGGATCCAGCAGCGGCAGCACCGGCGCCAGCTGCGCCCGGTAGCGCCGCCACTGCCCGAGGCCCGCGGTCTCGAGGCCGCGGGCGAGCTGTGCGGTGCTCGGCGTGACCGAGCCACGGCTCTCGGTCCGCACCGCGAAGTCGCCCATCGTCGCTGTCCACTCAAGACCCAGGAATGCGCAGATGCTCTTGATCTCGGTGTCGAAATCGGTCACCAGCGTCTCGTGGCGCACGACGCGGCTGGCGAGCGTAAGAACCGCATCGAGGCGCTCCGCGATCCGCATGACGGCGTCGTAGTAATGCGCCGCGCCGGCGAGCGACAACAGCTCGTACATCGGCGCACTCATCCGGAAACGTCGCCGAAAGCAGCTCAGCACGACGTCCCGCGGGTCGCGACGGGCGATCAGGATCTTGGCGTCCGGAAACAGCCGCGCGATCAGCGGCAGCTTCAGGGTATTCAGCGGGTACTTGTCGACGAACATCTTGCCCGCGACTTCGATCCCGGTGTCGGCGACGCGTTTCCAGTATGCGGCGCGCAGCGGGGCCAGCTCGGCGGCGGACGCGCGCGACAACCGCTCGAGGTCCGCGGGCGAGCGCATGAACGCCCGCACGCCGTCGATCAGCGACTCGTTCTCCTCGAGGCTCACCACTGCCGGGTGGCCCTCGAGGATGATCTCGAGCAGCGTCGTGCCGGAGCGCGGAAAGCCGAGCAGGAACACGTGGCCCTGCACACCGGACGGATCGCTACCGACCGGCCGCGGGCTCCAGTCCTCCGGTCGCGCGCTGGCGAAGAAGACCGTGATCGAGCGCACGTATTCGAGCGCAGTCTGACCCTCGGCGAAGCGTGCGGCGTACAGATGCCGCAGCTCCTCGTTGCACGACTCGTAGGCAGAAAAAGCCTCCGCCGGACGGTCCTGCATATCGAGCGCATCGCCGAGGAGGCCATGCGCGTAGGCGCGGTCGAGGGGCGCGACCTGGGGTTCTGCGAGCAGCGAGCGGATGCGCGCCTCGGCGTTTCCGGGCACCCCCTCGGCCAGCTCCGCCTCGGCGAGGCTCATCGCAGCGTCCGGGTAGTTCGGCACCGTGGCGAGCACCCGCTCGCTCCAGGTCCGGGCCTCGCGGTGCATTCCGCGCCTGCTTGCGATCGACGCAAGACCTGCCATGGCGACGATCTGGGCCGGGTCGAGCTCGAGTGCACGCCGGTAACTCGCCTCGGCGGCGGGCAGCGCGCCGAGCGCGTAGAGAGCCCCGCCGCAATTGGCGTGCGCGAACGGAAATCCCGGGTTCAGCCGCAGCAGCGTCTGGAAATGCCCCAGAGCTTCCGCGTGCCTCTCGAGCCGGGACAGGCATAGACCGAGTGCGTTGCGCGCTCCGACATCGGCCGGTGCGAGCTCGACCGCCCGGCTCAGCAGGCCGACTGCCTCGAGCACGCGCCCCTCCTGCTCGAGCTTGACGGCCGCCACGTTGAGGAGGAGCGGGTGCTCAAATCCCTCGGCCAGCGCCGCGCGCGCGAGTGCCACTGCCTTCTTGAAGTCGCGGCCCTGCGCCAGGTCACGAATTTCCTGTAGCAGCAGCAGGTCGGCGTTGAGATTCCGTGCCATCCGTGTGCGTCCCTACCAGACCCCGCGGCGCCCGCGCGCGAGCGCCAATCGCCCTGCGCATGAGGTGAATGCTACAGCCAGCGCATCAGGCCGAGCTCGTATGGATGCGACAGGAGTTCGTGGTACGGCACGACGCGAACTTCGGCTCCGAGGCGCCCGCACCAGGGCGGCGTGCACTCGATCGCAAACACGTGCGCTCCGTCCGGTTCGCGTTCGCCGGACGGTGCAAACAGCTCGATCGCCGCCTCGCGGCCGCCGCGCACTCGCGCGTGGCCGGCCGTCTCGCCGAAGGAGGTGAGGCGCGGTCGCTCGAAAGGCCCGTCGGGCAGCTCGCGCGTCAGCAGCAACTCGACCCTGACGTCGGCGGGCGAAAGACCATTGAGATTCACCGCCACCCGCATCCGCACGCGGTCGCCGAAGCCGACGCGCTCGGGCCGCGCCGAGATGGCGCGCACGTTCAACAGTGGCCACGCTGCCCTCGCCCGCGAGCTCCATGCGGCGAGTTGCTCGGCCGGCCGGCAGCCGTCGGTGGCGAGGCGGCGCCCCTGCGCGGCCGCGGGACGGTACAGGCCCGTCACGTAGTTGCCGACCATCCGGCGGCTGTTGAACCCCCCCAGCAAGGTCGCCATCGAGCGCTTGGCGCGCGTGATCCAGCGCTTGGGCAGCCCCGAGGCGTCGCGCTCGTAGTACATCGGCACGACCTCGTCCTGCAGGATCTCGTACAAGGAGCGCGCGTCCTCGTCATCGCGGCGGCTCCCCTCGGCGGTTGAGGAGGGGATCGCCCAGCCGTTCTGTCCGTCGAAGCCTTCGGCCCACCAGCCGTCGAGGACGCTCAAGTTGATGGTGCCATTGATCGCGGCCTTCATGCCGCTGGTGCCGCACGCCTCGAGCGGATACACGGGATTGTTGAGCCAGACGTCGACGCCGGCGACCAGCGTGCGCGCGAGCCCCACGTCGTAGTCCTCGATGAACAACACGCGGCCCAGGAACTCCGGCCGCTGTGCCATCGCGTGCACCTCGCGGATCATCTGTCGGCTAGGCTCGTCGGCGGGATGCGCCTTGCCGGCGAATATGAACGCCACCGGACGCTCCGCATCCCCGACGATCGAGGCGAGCAGGCCCGGGTCGCGAAATAGCAGCGTCGAACGCTTGTAGGTCGCGAAGCGGCGCGCAAAGCCTACCGTCAGGACCCGCGGGTTCTCGGGGTCGATCCAGCGCGCGAGGCGATGGAAATGTGCATCGCTGACCTGGTTGCGCTGGCAGCCCTGCCGCAAGCGGGTGCGCACCAGGCTCAGCATGCTGGTCTTGAGTCCCTGCTTCAGTTCCCAGAACAGCGAATCCGGGAGAGCGGCGATCTTCTCCCAATACGCGGGATCCGACATGCGGCTGCGCCAGTCCCGGCCGAAGCGGCTGTCGAACAGGTCCTTCCAGCGCTGGAACATGAACGTCGGCACGTGGACGCCATTCGTCACGTAGCCGACCGGGTTGTCCTCGGCAGGGACCTCCGGCCACATGGGTGCGCAGATCTGCGAGGACACCTGGCCGTGGATCCGGCTGACACCGTTCCGGTGGCGGGACAGGGTCAGCGCCAGGAACGTCATGTCGAAGGCGGCCGCCGGGTCGTTGCGCCCGAGCGTAAGGAATGCGCCGGCGTCGAGCTGCAGGCGCCGCGCGTAGTCGACGAAATGGCGCAGCACGAGATCGGGGGCGAAGGAATCGTGGCCGGCGGCGACCGACGTGTGAGTCGTGAACACGCAGGCGCTCGCGACGGCTTCGCGGGCGGCGGCGAAGCTCACTCCACGCTCGATGAGCTCGCACATGAGCTCTATCCCGAGAAAGGCCGCATGGCCCTCATTGATGTGCCAGACGGTCGGCGCCAGCCCGAGTGCCCGCAGCGCCCGCACGCCGCCGATTCCGAGAATCATCTCCTGCTGGATCCTGACCTCGCGGTCGCCGCCGTAGAGTTTGTGCGTGATCGCCCGGTCGGCCTCCGAGTTCTCGGCCACGTTCGTGTCGAGCAGCACCACGGTCACGCGGCCGACCTGCGCGCGCCACAGCTGCGCGATCACCTCGCGCGTATCGATGCGGATGGTGACCCTGATCGGCCGGCCTGATGCATCGCGCGCGGACTCGACGGGCAGGTCGTCGGGAGTGAAGTCACGATACTGCGGCACTTGGTTGCCGTCGGCGTCGAGCGTCTGGATGAAGTAGCCCTGGCGGTAGAGCAGCCCCACGGCGACGAAGTTGAGCGCCATGTCGCTTGCGGTCTTGCAGTGATCGCCAGCGAGAATCCCGAGCCCGCCGGAATAATTCGGGAAGCTCTCGTGGAAGCCGTACTCGGCGCAGAAATACGCGATCAGGTCGCCTGCTTCGAGGTCTTCGGACGGCGCCTCGGGTCGCGGCTCCTCGAGGTAGGCATCAAAGCCCCGCAGTACCTGGTGGTAATCATCGAGGAAGCTCGTCGACACAGCCGCTGCATCGAGCGTCGATTGATCGATGCAGCGCAGAAACAAGCGCGGATTGCCTCCGACGCCTGCCCACAGGTGGGCATCGAGCGTTTCAAAGAGCCGGCGCGTGGGCCGGTGCCAGCTGAACCTGAGGTTTGTGGCGAGTTCGGCCAGACGCCCCAGGGACGGCGGCAGCGTCGGATTGACTTCGAGCGTGAACTTCTGACGACTCATGGACTTAGAAGCTTCCCAGAACCGGGCGATCGCGGAGTCTAGCACCGCTCCGTGGCGTTTCCGGCCGGGCGTCGGGCCCGGATAGCTGAACTCAACACTACTACTAGGTATTGACTACTACCTGGTTAGTTGTATAGTTCACCTCCACCATGCAGCCACGCGACGCCTCTGCCGACGACGCCGGCCTGACCGAGGCCGACGCACTCGACGTGAACGGTCTCGTCCGGAAGTTCCAGAAGGAGCTCAACTCAGGCCTCATCGCGCTCGTGCTCCTGTCAGTGCTCGAGAAGGCGGGCGATGACCTGTATGGCTACCAGATCGCGAAGCGCCTCGAGGGACTGAGCGAGGCCGGGAGCCCGATGAAGCAGGGGGCTCTGTACCCGGTGCTCCGCACGCTCTCCGCACACGGACTCCTCGCGAGTCACGTGGTCCCCTCGTCGTCCGGCCCGCCGCGCCGGTACTACAAGATCACCGACGTTGGCCGGGAGACGCTCGAGCGCTGGCTCGCGACTTGGCACAGCACGCGCGATTTCGTCGACACGGTCGCAGGTCAAAGCGCCGCGCCCGCCCCTTCCACAGCTACAGTGAGCCGCCCATGAACCGGCCAGCCCCCCGCTCGATCGACCAGTACCTCACCCAGCTCCGGGAGTCGCTCAAGGGCGCCGACCCGGCACTCGTGCAGGATGCGCTCTACGATGCCGAGGAGTACCTGCGTGCCGAGGTGGGGCAGCACCCGGGCAAGAGCGAGGCCGACGTGCTCGAGCTGATCGCGAGCACGTACGGGGCGCCCGATGAGGTCGCTGAGGCATACCGGACGACCGAGAAGACCGTGCGCGAGGCGACCAAGCCCCTCGCGCCACCCCCTCGCGCAACGACTCTGGGGCGCTTCTTCGCGGTCTATTCCGACAGCCGTGCGTGGACGGCGCTCTTCTACATGCTGCTCGCGCTCGTGACCGGGGTCTTCTACTTCGCGGTCACGGTCGCGGGCCTGTCGATATCGTTCGGACTCGTGTTCCTGATCATCGGCGTGCCGTTCTTCCTGTTGTTCATCGGCTTCACGCGCCTGTTGTCACTCGTGGAAGGCCGGATCGTCGAGGGGCTGCTGGGCGCGCGCATGCCCCGCCGTCCGGTGCGCTCGGCGCGCGGCGCGACGTTCTTCGCTCGGATCAAGGACATGCTGACCGATCGGCGGACCTGGACGACGCTGCTCTA
>DATNHZ010000092.1:0-6526 GCA_035604655.1 Steroidobacteraceae bacterium
CGCAGCGCGCGGCCGAGTACGGCGCCCGGGCCGCGGTCGTCGAGCCGCACCGCCTCGGTGGCACCTGCGTGAACGTCGGCTGCGTCCCCAAGAAGCTGATGTGGAACGCCGCCATGCTGGCGCATGCGGCCGACGACGCACGCGGCTACGGCTTCGACCTCGCGCTGCACGGGCACGACTGGCCGCGTCTGAAGGCGGCCCGCGATGCGTACGTCGCGCGCCTCAATGCCGTCTACGCGGCCAACCTCGAGACGAAAAAGGTCGACTGGCTAAAGGGCGCGGCGCGGTTTGTTGGTCCCGATACGATTGCGGTCGGAGGCTCGGTGCTGACCGCGCCGCACATCACCATCGCGACCGGCGGGCGACCGCAGGTGCCGGCGCTCCCCGGCGCCGAGCTCGGCATCACCTCGGACGGCTTCTTCGAGCTCGCGCAGCGCCCGCGGGCCGTCGCAGTCGTCGGCAGCGGCTACGTCGCCGTCGAGCTCGCCGCTGCATTCGCCGCGCTCGGCAGCAAGGTCACGTCATTCTTCCGCCACGAGCGGCTGCTCAGGAGTTTCGACGTGATGCTGTCGGCCGCACTGATGCGCGAGATGAGCGCCGACGGCATCGAGCTTGTGCTGCACGCGACGCCCGCGGCGCTGCGCGCTGCGGATGGAGGCACCGTGCTCGACCTCGCCGACGGGCGCAGCCTCGGCGGCTTCGACTGCGTGCTGTGGGCGATCGGCCGGCAGCCAGTCAGCGGGACGCTGGATCTCGCGCGCGCCGGAGTTGAGCTGTACGACGACGGCGCGATCATCACCGACGCGTTTCAGAGCACCAATGTCCCCGGCATCTACGCTATCGGCGATGTCACCGGCCGCGAGGCCCTGACGCCCGTGGCGATCGCCGCCGGCCGGCGGCTCGCGGACCGCCTGTTCGGCGGCAGCCCGCATGCGCATCTCGATTATCAGCTGATACCTACCGTGATCTTCAGCCACCCGCCGATCGGCACGGTCGGTCTCACCGAGGCTGCGGCGCGCGAGCTCTACGGCGACACCGTGCGCGTCTATACGGCGGGGTTCGTGCCGATGTACTACGCCCTCACCAGCCACAAGCGCCGCGCCGAGATAAAGCTGGTGTGCGCGGGGCCCGACGAGCGCATCGTCGGCCTGCACGTGATTGGGCAAGGCGCCGACGAGATGCTGCAGGGATTCGCCGTGGCGCTAAAGATGGGCGCGACCAAGCGCGACTTCGACGACACGGTCGCAATCCATCCGACGGCGGCCGAAGAACTCGTGACGCTGCGCTGAAAGCCGCGTCGCGATGAGCATCCGCAGCTTCGACGGAACATCCCCGATCCTGGGCGCACGGGTCTACGTCGATCCGCAGGCGACCGTCATCGGCCGGGTCGTGCTGGGCGATGACGTCTCAGTGTGGCCGATGGCCGTGCTGCGCGGCGACATCAACTCGATCGCGGTCGGCGCGCGCACCAATGTGCAGGACGGCAGCGTGCTGCACGTGACGCACGACGGCCCGTACTCGCCGGGCGGGCTGGCGCTCGTCGTGGGCGAGGACGTGACGATCGGCCATAAGGCCATCGTCCACGCCTGCACGATCGGCAGTCGCTGCCTGGTCGGCATGGGCTCGATCGTGCTCGACGGCGCGGTCGTCGGCGAGGAGGTGCTGATCGGCGCCGGCAGCGTCGTGTCGCCCGGCAAGAACCTGCCGGCCCGGACGCTATGGGTCGGCAATCCCGCGCGCCAGGCGCGCGTGCTGACCGACCGTGAAGTGGAGAGCCTGAGGTATACGGCCGCGCACTACGTCCGGGTCAAGGACGCTTACCGAGCGTCCCGTTGACCCGGTCCGCTAGCGCCCGTTCGCGGTCAGCAGCTCGAGCACGTGACGCGTCTGCGGGCGGATGCCGCGCCAGACCAGGAACGCCTCGGCAGCCTGCTCGACCAGCATGCCCCAGCCCTTGTAGCTGGCTGCTGCCCCGTGTTCACGCGCCCACCGCGTGAACGGTGTGTCGCCCTTCCCATAGGCCATGTCGTAGCACACCGTCGCCGTTCCGATCAGCGCCTGGGGAAGAGGCGGCACCGCCCCATCGAGGCTGGCCGACGTCGCGTTGATGATCAGATCGAAGGGACGCGGCTCGACGGTCTCGAAGCCGCTCACGGCGATCGGACCTTTCGGCGCGAATTCGGCGGCCAGCTCGGCGGCACGCGCGAGCGTCCGGTTTGCGATCGCGACCACCGCCGGGCGGCGTGCGAGCAGCGGTCCGAGCGCGCCGCGGGTCGCGCCGCCGGCACCGAGAATCAGCACCCGGCGCCCTTCAAGCGGCAGCCGGAGGTTCTCCTCGAGGTCGATCACCAGGCCCACGCCGTCGGTGTTGTCGCCGACCAGTTCGCTGGACGGATTGGCGTGGATCGTGTTGACGGCCCGCGCTTCCGCAGCCCGCGGCGTCATTTCGTTCACCAGCTCCGCCGCCGGCTGCTTGAAGGGCACCGTGATGTTGAGGCCGCTGCCGCCGGCGAGAAAGAACTGCACCGCCTCGGCGCGGAAGCGGTCTGGCTCGACGTCGATCAGCCGGTACTGCATATGCTGCTGCGTCGCTCGCGCAAACATGCCATGGATGAACGGCGACCAGCTGTGGCTGACCGGATGTCCCATCAATGCATAGCGATCGGGCGGGCCCGCGGCACTCACGGCGTAGAAGGCTCCGCGAGCCAGCGGGCTGCGTCTTTCGCGAAGTAGGTGAGGATTCCGTCCGCCCCGGCGCGCTTGATTCCGATCAGCGCCTCGAGCACGACCTTGCGTTCGTCGAGCCAGCCGTTCTGGGCGGCCGCCTTCAACATCGAGTACTCGCCGCTGACCTGATAGACGAACGTCGGCGCGCCGAACTCATCCTTCACGCGCCGGACGATGTCCAGATACGGCATGCCCGGCTTGATCATCACCATGTCGGCGCCTTCCTCCAGATCGAGCGCGACCTCGTACAGGGCTTCGTCGCTGTTCGCCGGATCCATCTGATACGTCTGCTTGTCGGCCTTGCCGAGGCTGGCGGCCGAGCCAACCGCGTCGCGGAACGGCCCGTAGAACCCCGACGCGTATTTCGCGGCATAGGCGAGGATCCGGGTGTGGATGTGGCCGGCGGCTTCGAGCGCGTCGCGCAGCGCGGCGATGCGTCCGTCCATCATGTCGGAGGGCGCCACTACGTCGGCGCCGGCGGCAGCGTGTGACACTGCCTGCCGCACCAGCGCCGCTACCGTCTCGTCATTCACGACGTAGCCGCTCGCGTCGATGATCCCGTCCTGGCCGTGGGTCGTGTAGGGGTCGAGTGCGACGTCGGTGATGACGCCAACTACCGGCACCGCCGCCTTGACGGCGCGCACCGCGCGCTGCACCAGCCCCTGCGGGTTCCACGCCTCCCGGCCGTCGAGCGACTTGGTAGACGCATCGGGCACCGGGAACAGCGCCAGTGCCGGCACGCCGAGTCGCACGAGTTCTGCCGCTTCCTTGACGAGCTCGTCGATGCTGACGCGCTCGATTCCGGGCATCGATTCCACCGCAACCCGCTGGCCGCGGCCCTCGATCACGAACATCGGGTAGATGAGATCATCGGTGGTCAGGCGCGTCTCGCGCATCAGCCGCCGGGAAAACACGTCGCGGCGCATCCGCCGCATCCGGACACGAGGGAAGGAACCGGGGATCGGGCGCATGGGTGTCCTTGCTCGGGCATTGCGGCGCGGCGCGCCGTCGCAGCAACCTATCTCAGCACAAGCGACCCGGCCATGTCATCGGGGATCGGCGGCCGGTCGCAGGTGAGTCTTGCAGTCAGCGGCATTCGAACCGACCCGTCCGCGCACGCCAGACCTTTGCTGGCGCCTCTGCTTTGCCTTATAAATCTCGCATGCGCACGTTGACCCGTATCGTCGCGGCGATGCAGTTGGCGCTCATCTTTCCCGCCGCCCTGTTCATGACCGCGGTCCTCGTCGGCGCAGGCAGCGCGCGGCAATACGACCTTGCCCGGATCGCTCGGCAGATCGTCAGCTGGTATTCGGCGCGGGTCTGGACGCTGTGGTTGCTGCTGCTGGCTCTGCCGCTTGCCGTGCTGGTCAGCGGCTGCGTCACGTTGCGACGCAGCTGGAACCTTGACAACCAGCTGCCGCCCTCCGCGCGGCATTCACTCGCCACGATACCGGCGCCCTTCGCAACGCTGTTGGTTGCCGGGATGACGCTGGCTTCTGCGGTTATTTTGGTGATCGTCGCGCTACACGTGCTCGCCAACTGAGGCGGCGCGGGCGGACGACCGTCTAGCTGCGGACGGCGAGCCAAAGCACCGGTTTTCGAGCTCGCCTGCTACTCGCCGGCGGCGGTCACTCGGGCACCTGCCAGCTGACGCGCGAGCGTCCGCGGCCGGTCGGCGCGAGTCGCTCCTTGAGCCACGGCAGCACGGGCGCGAGCAGCTCATCGAGCTGCCACGGGGGATTGATGATCAACAGGCCGGCGCCGTTGAGGCCCCCCGGCGAGTCGTCCCGCTGCACGCACAGTTCGGCGACCAGCTGGCGACGAATCCCGGTGGCCGCCATCCGCTCGAGAAACCGGCCGGCGGCATCACCGTGCTTGATCGGGTACCACACGGCGAACACGCCGGCGGGCCAGCGGGCCACAGCCGCGCAAAGCGCGGTCTTCAGCCGCTCGAACTCGTCCGGCGCCTCGTACGGCGGGTCGATCAGCACAAGGCCGCGCTTCTCGCGCGGTGGCAGCAACGCCGTCAACGCCTCGTAGCCGTCACGTTCATGAACCTGCGCCCGCGGGTCTCCTGCCAGCTCGCTTCTGAGAGCCGCAGTCTCGCCCGGCTCGAGCTCGCAAAGTCCCGCCCGATCATCGCCGCGCATGCAGCTGAGCGCGATCAGTGGCGAACCCGGGTAAGCGACCAGTTGTTCCGCCTCGCAGCCGAGCTCGCGGACGAGGTCAAGGTAGCGCGCCACTACCGGCGGTGGCTGCGGCTGCGAGGCTTCGAGCAGTCGCAGCACGCCGCCGCGGTATTCCCCGGCGCGCTGGGTCTCTGTCGCGGTGATCAGATACCTGCCGCGACCGGCATGCGTATCGAGGTAGAAGTAAGGACTCGGCTTGCGGCCGAAATGATCGAGCAGGGCGAGGAGCGCCACGTGTTTGAGCACGTCCGCGAAATTACCGGCGTGATAGGCGTGGCGGTAGTTCATGACCCGAGCTTAACCCCGCGGTGGTCACCCGGCCGCGGCGCAGCCGGTCTGAATCGGCGGCCGTCAGCGCTCCACGCCCGCCAGCCAGTCACGCGGTCGCAGGTAGTCGCTGGCCAGACGCGCCTCGGCCGAGCCCGGCTCGGCGCGCCAGTCGTACTCCCAGCGCACCAGTGGCGGAAGCGACATCAGTATCGACTCGGTGCGGCCGCCCGACTGCAGGCCGAAGTGCGTGCCGCGGTCAAACACCAGGTTGAATTCGACGTAGCGGCCGCGCCGATACAGCTGGAACTGCCGTTGCCGCTCGCCATACGGCGTCGCGCGGCGGCGCGCCACGATCGGCAGGTAGGCGTCGAGAAATGCATCGCCCACGGCGCGCTGGAACGCGAACGAGCGCTCGAAGCCCCACTCGGTGAGATCGTCGAAGAACAATCCGCCGACTCCGCGCGTCTCGCCGCGGTGCTTCAGGTAGAAATACCGGTCACACCAGTCCTTGTAGCGCGGGTAGACATCGGCGCCGAATGGTTCACAGGCAGCGCGCGCGACCAGGTGCCAGTGCCGCACGTCCTCGTCGAAGGGGTAGAAAGGCGTGAGGTCGAAGCCACCGCCGAACCACCACGCGGCCGCGTGTCCCGCTTTTTCGGCGATGAAGAACCGCACGTTCATGTGCGTCGTCGGCACGTACGGGTTGTGCGGATGAAAGACGACCGACACGCCGAGTGCCTCGAACGAGGCGCCGGCGAGTTCGGGTCGCAGCTGGGTCGCCGACGGCGGCAAACCCTCGCCCATCACGTGCGAGAACCCCGCACCGCCCTGCTCGAGCAATTGCCCGCCGCGCAGCACCCGGCTCTCGCCGCCGCCACCGCCGGGCCGTTGCCAGCTGTCGTGCCGGAAGGACGCGCCGCCGTCGAGGCGCTCGACGGTCGAAGTGATCCGTTCCTGAAGGTCCAGGAGATAGGCGCGGACCGCGGCCTTGTCAGGCTCCATCGCCAGAGTATGGCGCAAGGCACGCCGGCTGAGGACGGCTCAGTGGCCGGCCTTGCCGGCCGCCGTGCGGCGCGCTGGCTTCCTCGCTGGCGCCTTGCGGGTGGCCTGACTCGGGCCCTTGAACTGCGCGCGTGTCGCGGGCTTTCTGGCCTTGGTGACGCGGGCTACCTTGGCCGCGGCCGGGCGCGCGGCGGCGACCGATTGCGCCGTTGGCCTGCGCGGGGAGCGCGCCTTCGCCGGCACCGGGGCAGGCGGGGCGTCGGCAGCGGCGGCCGGCGCCTTGCTGGCCGCCGCGCCGCCTTTGCGGCGGCCAAATCGTGCCGCGCCCCGCAGCGGCG
>DATNHZ010000093.1:0-20256 GCA_035604655.1 Steroidobacteraceae bacterium
CGATCGAGGTCCTCGAAGACCTCCCGGTGCTGCAGGAGGTAGGTGCGCGCATTGTCCTTGCCCTGCCCGATGCGCTCGCCCTTGTAGGCGTACCAGGAGCCGGACTTCTCGACGAGATTCTGGGTCACCGCCATGTCGATCAACTCGCCTTCGCGCGAGATCCCGTGCCCGTACAGGATCTCGAACTCGGCCTCGCGGAACGGCGGGGCAACTTTGTTCTTGACGACCTTGACGCGCGTCGAGTTGCCGATCACTTCCTCGCCGTTCTTCAGGGCCCCGGTGCGGCGGATGTCAAGCCGGACGGAGGAATAGAACTTGAGCGCGTTGCCGCCGGTCGTCGTCTCGGGATTGCCGAACATCACGCCGATCTTCATGCGGATCTGGTTGATGAAGATCACGATCGTGTTCGAGCGCTTGATGTTGCCTGTGAGCTTGCGCAGCGCCTGCGACATCAGCCGGGCGTGCAGTCCCACCTGCAGCTCGCCCATCTCGCCCTCGATCTCGGCCTTTGGAGTCAGCGCCGCGACCGAGTCGATGACCACCACGTCGACCGCCCCGGAGCGGACCAGCATGTCGGTGATCTCGAGTGCCTGCTCGCCGGTGTCCGGCTGCGACACCAGCAGGTCGTCGACCTTGACGCCGAGCTTCTCGGCATAGGTCGGATCGAGCGCGTGTTCGGCATCGACGAACGCCGCCGTGCCCCCGAGCTTCTGGCACTGCGCGATGACCTCGAGCGTCAGCGTCGTCTTGCCGGAGGCCTCGGGCCCGTAGATCTCGACGACGCGGCCGCGTGGCAGGCCGCCGACACCGAGCGCAATGTCGAGCGCGAGCGAGCCGGTGGGAATCACGTCGAAATCCATCGCCTGCGAGGCATCGCCGAGGCGCATCACGGAACCCTTGCCGAACTGTTTTTCGATCTGGCCGAGTGCGGCGGCAAGCGCCTTCTTGCGGTTGTCTTCCATCGCGGGGATACCTCCGGGGTAGGAGTCTGATTATCGCATACGGGTGCCGCGCGAGCAGCGGCAAATCGCCACGAATGCACGGGATTTGATGGGGTTTCAGCCGCGTCGTCGCCAGCGTGCCAGCGGTACGTAACGCGAGTCGCCGGAGCCCGGCAGCGACTCGACCAACACGAGTTCGCCGCTTGGCCATGAAACCGGCGCCACCGGACCGCCGGTGGGCGGCGAGGCGGCTGCGTGCGCGAGCGTCACGTGGGGACGGAAGGGCCGCGAATCAATGCGAAAGCCCTGATCGCTGAGCAACCGCCTCAACTCTGCCTGCATGGCGAGGACCGCCGGCGATGGATCGGAGCATGTCGCGACCAGCAGCCTCGGCCGTCGCCACCAGTCGATCCGGTCGAGCACGACGCTCGCCGCTGGGAGCACGAGGCGCTCCCCGAGGGCCCTGAGCGCGGACAGCTGCGATTCTGCGACGCTGCCGAGGAATTCGAGCGTCAGGTGCAGCTTGCCGGGCGGCACACCGCGGCCAGCGGCGGCGACCGCAGGGCCGAACGCTGCGCCAACAGCGTGGCGCGTGTGCTCGTCGGGCCACAGCGCGAAGAACAGCCTCCGCCGGGGCTCCTGCCGGGCCCCAATCGCCGGGCCCGCCACGCTCACAGCTCGAGGACCCCGCGAAGGGCGTTGGCCACGGTTTTGCGGCGTACTGCCTCACGGTCGCCCTTGAAGAACTTAAGCCGCACCTGGACGTGCACCGCGTGCCCGTGCCGCCAGGCCCACGCGAACCAGACGGTGCCGACGGGCTTGCCGGGGGTACCGCCGTCGGGCCCGGCGATGCCGGAGACCGCGACCGCGATGTCCGCACCACTGCGCTCGAGCGCACCAAGCGCCATCGCCTTGACGACCGGCTCACTGACCGCGCCGTGCGCGGCGAGCTCGGCGGGCGCAACGCCGAGCAGCGCCGTCTTGGCACCATTGCCGTAGCTCACGAAGCCCGCTTCGAACCACTGCGAACTGCCCGGGACATCGGTCAGCGCCTTGCCGATCCAGCCGCCGGTGCACGATTCAGCGACAGTGACGTGTCGGCCCGATGCGCGCAGGCTCTCGCCGACGCGGGCGGCGAGGCGCGCTAGATCGTAATCCGTGTCGGTCGTAGGTGTCAGAGCCTGAACGCCGACTGGCGGCCCCCCGTGCGGTCAGCGGGAGGGGCGGTGCCCTCGCCCATCGAGCGCGCGGACGGGATTCCGTTCGCGCCGCCTACCACGCCCATCAGCCGCATCGTATTCCCCGTGAACGTCCCTGCACGCCCCCGGCAAGCCTACCGGGAAGAACCTGGTTTGGCACATCGCCATCCGGGTTACGGGACGGTGAACCGCCGGTGAAGCGACTGTCACTCCCATATTGCGGTCAAATCGCGTAGGTTGCGCATCCATCCCGCGGTTTACGCGCGCCGCGGGGCTGGCATCGCCGGCAGCAGAGGCGCGGCTACTCGGGGGATTGAACCATGAAGACCATTGCTCTGGCGCTGGCAAGTGCCGTGCTCGCTGTCGTCGCTTCGATGCCGGTGTACGCAGCTGACACCAGCGGCCCGGTAACCTGCAGCGACGGCACCACCTCGCCGCACGGAGGCCGCGGCGCATGCTCGAGTCACGGCGGAATCAAGAAGGATGCGGCACCCGCCGCGGCTGCCACCGCGGCGAAGTCCGCCGCCGCCGCCACCGCTCCTGCAGCACCGGTTGTCCCGGCCACGGCCCCGGCCCCGGCCAAACCCGCGGTAGCGGCGAGCGCTGCGAGCGCCTCGACCGCTGCGCACTCGGTCAACAACGACGCGACCGGCGCCACGGCCAAGTGCAAGGACGGCAGCTACTCGCACTCGAAGACCCACTCCGGCACGTGCTCCAAGCACGGCGGTGTCGCAGACTGGCTCGACGGCTCGAAGAAGTAGGCCTCCCTAGGACGCGGCCGGCGCGGTCGTCGCCCCGCTGACCTCGGCGGGCTGCAGCCCTTGCGGCTGCGGCCCGCCGTCGTCCGCCAGGGCGCAACGCGCGACGACCGGCACGGCGGCCCGAAGCCGCGCGCAGGCCAGCCCCGCCGCGGCGGCGACACCTCGGCAGGGAGAGAGCCCCTCCGTCCACTCGTCGCAGACGAGCAGAAATGTGGACGGCCGCGGCCCCGCGGCCGCCTTGAGCCGCGCGAGTGAGTCGGTGAAATCCCTGTCGTCGCCACCGAGGTCGAGCTGGCGCACCGGGCGCGGCGCTGCGATCCGGAACAGCGGCGCTGCGTTCGAAGCGATAAGCGCCGCCGCCGGTAGCTCGCGCGCCGCGGTCATGACGGCTGCGTCGCGGCTGAGCGCGAGCCATGGCTCGGGCGGTGCGCGGTAAGCACCGAGGGCTTCGCGCGCCGCACCCGCCCCGCTCGCTGTGAGCATGGCGAGGAGCGCGATCGCGCCCCAGCGCTGCGCGCGGGCAGACATCACAGCGCGAGCGGCCGTCAGCAGCGCGAGGGCGAGCGCGAAGGAGTACTGCAGGACGTTGCGGCCGTCGATGAAGTTGGCCCACTCGTATCGGCTGCGGGAGGCTACGAGCAGCGTACCCCCCGCCACCACGTAGAGAAAGAGCAGCGACAGCAGGGCGTGTCGCGGCCGGTCCTCGCGCGTACGCCACCAGGCAGCGAACACGGCGGCGATCAGCAGACCGAGGAGCGCAACCAGCGCCACCCCAGGGAGTGCCGCGCCGATCGGAAGCGGGAGCCCCAGATCCTCGAGCTGGGCGCCGGCGTAGTCGACGACGTTTACGGTCCAGGCGCGAAACGAGGCTGGCATGTCGTAGGGCTGGATCTTCCCGAACGTCGCGAGGTTGTAGGCGGCGAGCGCCGCGAGCGGCGGTGTCGCACCGAGCGCCCACAGCGTCAAAGCGCGCGTCGCGATGAGGCTCCGCAGGCGTGCGTAGAAGAGCATCGCGGCGGATGCCGCCAGCACGGCGAGCCCGGCGTTTCGGACCGCGTAGCACAGGCCGGCCGCGAAACCCCCGGCCAGCCACCAGCCGCAAGCCGCCCGATTCGGGTCGGCCGCGATCAGCGGGCGTGCAAGCGCTCCGAGTGCGATCACGGCGAGCGCGAGCCCTGTGACGTCCGAGTACGCGACGAACTGCCACTCGCGCACACCAGGAGAGATGAGCACCCAGAGCCCAAGACTCAGCAACACGCTCGGCGGCGCCGCGCCCCGCCACATCACGACCAGCAGGAATGGCAGCAACGCCGCAGCCACCCGGCTCGGGATCAGCGCAGCCGTTCGGGCGTCGCCGGCGGCCGGCACGAGGGCAGCGACCACCAGCGCAAATCCGGGCGGAAACAGCGGCTGTGGAACTGCATCGGTGCCCCCCGGCCCAACGTCCCAAGGCGTGACCCGGGGCCGGCCGTCGGTCCGGAGCGAGGTGGCCATCTCAATGTACGAGGCGCTGTCCGCCAAGTACGGGTAGCGGCTGCGCGCGAGTCCGGTGTCGTACAGGCTGACGAGGAGCACGCCGAGCACGAGCGCAACGACCGGTGCGTGTGCCCACGTCGTTCCCGGACCGGGGGACAGGGGCACTAGAGCCTCGAGAGGGCGGCCAACCACACGGCCGCCACGGCCGCGAACGCCGCCCAGCTTGGCGGGTCGCGCAGGCTCCAGACGATCGGATCGTGGTGCATCTCGCCGCGACCGGTCAGCAACCAGATGCGCCCGAGCCAGAACCAGATCGACGGGCAAATGAGCCACAGCCGCGCGTGGTGGGGGTAGTGGAGCTGCGCGGCGGTCGAATCGACGAACAGCGCGAGCACCAGAACGGAGACCGCGCCCGTCGCGATGCCGAACGCCTGCAGTGCGGGGAGATCCTCGCGCCGGTAGCCACGACCGGGCAGGTGCAGTCCCGGCGCGCCCGGCGCCTCGTAGAGCTCTGCGCACCGCTTGACCAGCGACAGGCTGAGGAACAGGAACGCACCGAAGCTGAGCAGCCACACCGAGAGCTCGACACGGATCGCGGCGGCGCCGGCCACGATCCTCAGCGTCCACAGCGCGCCGAGCGCCAGCACGTCAAGGATCGCCACGCGTTTGAGACCGCGGGTGTACAGCGTCGTGAGCACAACATAGGCGACGAGCACGGCGAGGAACCCCCTGCCGACCAGCCAGGCGCCGGCGAGCCCGGCGAGGCCCAGCAGCCCCGCGACGGCCAGCGCCGGGCCTGCACGGATCGTGCCCGCGGCGAGCGGGCGATCGCGCTTCGCCAGGTGTGCGCGGTCGAAGCTTGCGTCGGCGAGGTCGTTGACGACGTAGGTCGCCGAGGCCACCAGCGAAAACGCAAGGAAGCCGAGCCCGAGTCGGCCGACAGCGGCTGGCTGCGCCCAGGCCTGGGCGGTCAGCAACGGCACGCCGACGAGCAGGTTCTTGAGCCAGTGATGGACCCGGAGCAGCCGCAGCCACGGGAAGCGGCGCCCCAGGCGTGCGACCTGCGGCTCGAGCGTTTGACCGGGTGCGCGATCCGTCGCCATGCGATTCGACTCCGGCAGCGGCCGGGGGCTCGTGGATAATGGCTGATCAGTATTCCATGAACGGCCCACACCCTGCCGCATGAGCGAGACTACCGTCCCGTCCGCCCTTCCCGCCACGCACACCCCGATGATGGCGCAGTACCTGGCGCTCAAGGCCGAGTGCCCGGACGTCCTGCTCTTCTACCGGATGGGGGACTTCTACGAACTGTTCTACGAAGATGCACGACGCGGGGCGCGGCTGCTCGACATTGCGCTGACGCAGCGCGGACAATCGGCCGGAGCGGATATTCCAATGGCCGGGGTCCCGGTCGCAACGCTCGAGGCGTACCTCGCGCGCCTCGTCCGGCTCGGCGAGTCGGTCGCCATCTGCGAGCAGATCGGGGAGCCCGGCAAGACGAAGGGCCCGGTCGAGCGCCGCATCGTCCGGATCGTAACCCCGGGAACGGTCACTGACGATGGCCTGCTCGAGCAACGGCGCGATACGCTCGTGGCGTCGGTCGCAACCGCGACGCCCAGGGCCGGCCTCGCATGGCTCGAACTCGCGAGCGGGCGGTTCACCGTGACGGAGGTCGACACTCCGGACGCACTCGAGGCCGAGCTCGAGCGCCTGAAACCCGCCGAGCTGCTGGTCGCCGAAGGGAGCCCCGCCGCAGCCCTCGGGGGAGCGCGCGTCAGAGCCCCGTGGCACTTCGAGCTCGGTGTCGCCACGCGGCTGCTGTGCCAGCAATTCGGGGTCCGGGACCTCGCTGGCTTCGGCTGCGCCGACAAGCCGCTTGCCGTCACCGCCGCCGGGGCGCTGCTGCAATACGTCCAGGAGACGCAACGCCAGACCTTGCCGCATCTTGCGGGGCTCGCAACCGAAGAACGCGACGCGGCCGTGCTGATGGACGCGGCGACCCGCCGCAATCTCGAGCTCGAGCAGAGTCTCGCCGGCCGACCCGAATGCACGCTCGCAGGGCTCATGGATCGCACGTCAACCGCGATGGGCGCGCGCGAGCTGCGCCGCTGGATCGGACGCCCGCTCCGGGACACGGTCGAGCTCCGGCGCCGCCACCACGCGGTCGGCAGCCTGATCGAGGGTGCGCGCGGGCCCGAGTTTCGGGAGCTGCTGCGCGGCATCGGCGACCTCGAGCGGATCCTGGCACGTGTGGCGCTCAGGAGCGCCCGGCCGCGCGACCTCGCGCAGCTGCGCGCGGCGCTGCGGCGGATGCCGGCGGTCGGTGCGCTCGCGGCGCAGCACGATTCCCCGCTGCTGGTCGCGACGGCGCCGGCACTCGCAGGCCACGCCGCGCTCGCCGAGCTTCTCGCCGCGGCACTGGTCGAGTCCCCGCCGCCCGTGTTGCGCGACGGCGGTGTCATCGCTGCGGCGTATGACGCCGAACTCGACGAGCTCAGGCGCATCTCCTCCGATACCGACAGCTACCTGCTCGAGCTCGAGGCACGCGAGCGGGCGCGTACCGGGCTTGCGAGCCTCAAGCTCGCGTACAACCGCGTTTCGGGCTTCTATATCGAGCTCAATCGCCGCGACGCCGAGAACGCGCCGGCGGACTACGTACGGCGCCAGACGGTCAAGAACGCGGAGCGCTTCCTGACCCCGGAGTTGAAGCAGTTCGAGGACAAGGTCCTCGGCGCCCGCGAGCGGGCGCTCGCGCGCGAACGGCAACTGTTCGAGGCATTGCTCGACCGGCTGCTGGCGGCACTGCCGGAGCTGCAGGCGACCGCCCGCGCGGTCGCGCTCCTCGACGTGCTCGTGAACCTCGCCGAGCGAGCGGTTGAACTGCGGTTCACCGAGCCCGAGTTCGTCGACGAGCCGCGGCTGATGATCGTCGGGGGCCGACATGCAGTGGTCGAGAGCGTGCTCGCGGGCCCGTTCGTGCCGAACGACCTGGACCTCGATGAGCGGCGACGGATGCTGGTGATCACCGGCCCCAACATGGGCGGCAAGTCGACCTACATGCGCCAGGCCGCGCAGATCGTGATCCTGGCGCGGATCGGCAGCTTCGTGCCGGCCGAGCGCGCCGTGCTCGGCCCGATCGATCGCATCTTCACCCGCATTGGCGCAGCCGACGATCTGGCCGGCGGTCGCTCCACGTTCATGGTCGAGATGACCGAGACCGCCAACATTCTTAACAACGCGACCGACGCGAGCCTCGTGCTGATGGACGAGATCGGCCGCGGCACCAGTACCTTCGACGGGCTGTCGCTCGCCTGGGCCGCTGCCGAGCACATGGCGCGCACAGTCCGCGCGTTCACGCTGTTCGCCACACACTACTTCGAGCTCACGACCCTGGCCGAGCAGGCGGCCGGTGTTGGCAACGTGCACCTCGATGCGACCGAGCACGGCGATGGGCTCGTGTTCCTGCATGCAGTGAAGCCCGGTCCAGCGAGCCGCAGCTATGGCCTGCAAGTGGCGCGGCTCGCCGGCGTGCCGCGCGAGGTCATCGCCGCGGCGCGACGCTACCTCGCGGCGCTCGAGCGGCGCGACCACGACTTGAGACCGCCGGGCCCACAGGCCGAACTGCTGTTCACCGGGCGGGTCGCGACCCCGGTCGCGTCGGATGCCGCAGATCCACGCTTCGCTGCTGAGCTCGCGGCGCTCGATCCGGACGTACTCACCCCGCGCGAAGCGCTCGAGGCCCTCTACCGGCTCAAGTCGCTGCGCCGCTGAACCGGCCGGTGGCGAGGAACGCCACCGTCTCGCGCACGACGCTCTCAGACACCAGCATGCCGGTGTGACTCACCGGCAGGACCAGGTGGTCTGTCGCACCCTCGAGACGGGTCTCCTCGACCGCGACCGTGCCGTCGTTCGGCTGCGGCAGATGACCAATGAACCGGCCGAAACCCAGCGCGTGCGAACCGGCGATCACGCCGATGTCGAAGGCGTGCCGCCACGCTCGCGTCTCGGCGCGCACCAGCTCGCGCTCGGCCAGAGTGCCGAACAGCAGCGCTGCGCCCGGCATGCGCAGGAACGCGCGTGCCGACTCGCTGCCGTTGACCGGGGAACCGAGCAGCACGATGCGGCCGAGCGGCAGGTCGGGATGGGCTTCGACGAGCCTCAGCACCAGCAGTCCGCCGAGGCTGTGCCCGACGAGGTGCACGGGCGAGGGCAGCATCAGCACCGCCTCGCGGAACTCCTCGATCACGGCCGGCAACGGCGCGGTCGCCGAGCGGTAGTGGAACTGCCGTACGGCGAAGCCGTGCTCCGCCAGCCGCCGCCGCAGCAGCGTCGCCTCGACCCCGGTCATCCACAGGCCGTGCGCGATCAGTATGGACGGCTGGTCAGGCACTCGGTCGGAGCCGGATGTGCAGGTCCCTGAGCTGCTCCTCGGTCACCGCGGTCGGCGCCTCGGTCAGCGGGCAGAAGGCCGTCTGGGTCTTCGGGAACGCGATCACCTCACGGATGCTATCGGCCCCCGACATCAGCATCACGAGCCGGTCGAGGCCGAAGGCAATGCCGCCGTGCGGCGGCGCGCCGAACTTCAGCGCATCGAGCAGGAACCCGAACTTGGCCCGGGCCTCGTCGTGCCCTATCCCGAGCAGCCCAAACACCACCGACTGCAAATCGTCCCGATGGATGCGCACCGAGCCACCGCCGATCTCCGAGCCATTCAGCACGCAGTCGTAAGCCTTGGCGAGCGCCGCCCCGGGATTCGCCGCGAGTTCGGCCGGGTCGTCGTTGGCGGGTGAGGTGAACGGATGGTGCATCGCGACCCAGCGCTTGCCGGCCTCGTCGTGCTCGAACATTGGGAAGTCGATGACCCACAGCGGGCGCCAGGCTTTGGCCAGAAGTCCGCGATCCGCGCCGACCTTCAGGCGAAGCGCCCCGAGGCTGTCGCTGACGACCTTCGCGCTGTCGGCGCCGAAGAACAAGAGATCGCCGGCCTCGGCCGCGGTCCGCTCAAGGATCCCTGCCACCGCGGCGTCCGACAGGAACTTCAGAATCGGCGACTGCAACCCCGCCCGGCCGGTGGTCGCATCGTTGACCTTGAGATAGGCGAGGCCCTTGGCCCCGTAGCGGGCAACGTAGGTGGCGTACTCGTCGATCTGGCTGCGAGTCAGCTCGCCTCCCCGCGGGACCCGCAGTGCCGCGACGCGGCCGTCAGCGGTCCGGGCGGGGCCTGCGAACACCTTGAACTCGCAATCACGCACCAGGTCCGCGACATCGACGAGCTCGAGCGCGATCCGCAGGTCCGGCTTGTCCGACCCGTAGCGGCGCATCGCCTCCGCATAGGTCATCCGGGGAAACGGGTCGGGCAGCTCGACCGACAGCACGTCGCGGAACAGCGCCCGGACCAGGCCCTCCATCAGGGCCATGATCTCATCCTGCGTCAGGAACGAGGTCTCGATGTCGACCTGGGTGAAGTCTGGCTGGCGGTCGGCGCGCAGGTCCTCGTCGCGAAAGCAGCGCACGATCTGGTAGTAGCGGTCGAACCCGCTGATCATCAGCAGCTGTTTGAAGATCTGCGGCGACTGCGGCAGCGCGAAGAACTTGCCCGGATGCGTGCGTGACGGCACCAGGTAGTCGCGCGCGCCTTCCGGCGTCGCCTTGGTCAGCATCGGCGTCTCGATGTCGACGAAGCGGTGATCGTCGAGGTAGCGGCGAATCGCCCGCGTGACTTCGTGGCGCAGCAGCAGGCGCTGCTGCATCAGGTCGCGCCGCAGATCCAGGTAGCGGTACTTGAGCCGCACCTCCTCGCGCACATCCTCGTCGAGCTGGAACGGCAGTGGCTCCGAGCGGTTGAGAACGGTGAGCACGCTGGCGAGCACCTCGACCTGCCCGGAGGCGAGGTTCGGATTGGCAGTGCCGTCCGGCCGCCGGCGGACGCGTCCGGTCACGCTCAACACGTACTCATTTCGGACCCGCTCGGCCTCGGCGAATACGGCCGCGGCGTCCGGATCGACGACCAGCTGCAGCAGGCCGTCCCGGTCCCGCAGGTCGACGAAGATGACGCCGCCGTGGTCACGGCGGCGGTGGACCCAGCCGGCGACGGTCACCGTCTGGCCGATGAGCGATTCGTTGACCTGACCGCAGTAATGGGACCGCATGATTCGTCTCGAAGACCCGCGCACGGGGCCGGCGATGTTACGGGCCGGTGCGCAACGGTGGCAAGCCGGGTGCGCCGCCTCAGCGGCGCCGCGCGCGCTTGCGCGCCGGCTTTGCGGTCCCGCCGGCCGGGGCCGCCGGGGCGGCGGTCGCGTCCTTCGGGGTTGTTTTTGGAGGGACCGTCGCGTCCCCCTTGGCAGTGTCGGTCGCCGGCGCAGCGGCGGTGTCGGCCTTGGCGGCCGGCGTTTCGCTCGGGCTCTCGGCCTTGTCGGCCTTCTCCTCGCCGTGCAGGTTACGCCGCGATTCCTTGTCCGACTTGAAGTCGGTCTCGTACCAGCCGCCGCCCTTGAGCCGGAAGACCGGCGCCGACAGCACCCGCGCGAGGCGCGACTTGCCGCAGGCCGGGCATTTGCGCAACGGCGCAGCGTTCATCTTCTGCATGGCCTCGTGGTGGTGTCCACAGGCCCGGCATTCGTACTCGTACAACGGCATCCGGCGACTCCGACTCTCCGCGGCCGCGGATCATAACAGCGCACCGCTCACGCGGCGGCGCGCCGCGCCTTGGCGAAGGCAAGGGCTCCGTCGGCGGCCGACACCCGGATGGCGTCGCCCGGGCCGAATTCGCCCTTCAGGATCCGCTGCGCCAGCGGGTTCTCGAGCTGCTGCTGGATCGCGCGCTTCAAAGGCCGGGCTCCGTACACGGGGTCGAAGCCCGCCTCGCCGAGACGGTCGCGGGCGGCATCGTCCAGCTCGAGCCCCATGTCCCGCTCGGCGAGCCGCTTCCTGAGGTACCCGACCTGGATGTCGACGATGCGACGGATCTCGCCCCGGCCGAGGGGATGGAACACCACGATATCGTCAATGCGATTCACGAACTCCGGCCGGAAGTGCCCGCCGACGATCTCGAGCACGGCGGCTTTCATGCGCTCGTAGTTACGCTCGCCCGCCATCTCCTGGATGACCTGCGAGCCGAGATTCGAGGTCATGATGACGACCGTGTTCCGGAAGTCGACCGTCCGCCCCTGGCCGTCGGTCAGACGGCCGTCATCGAGTACCTGCAGCAGCACGTTGAATACGTCCGGGTGGGCCTTCTCGATCTCGTCGAGCAGCACGACCGAGTACGGCCGCCGCCGCACCGCCTCGGTCAGGTAGCCGCCCTCCTCGTAGCCGACGTAGCCGGGCGGTGCGCCGATCATGCGTGCGACCGAGTGCTTCTCCATGAACTCGCTCATGTCGATGCGCACCATCGCTTCCTCGGTGTCGAACAGGAACTCGGCGAGCGCCTTGCTCAGCTCGGTCTTGCCGACACCGGTGGGCCCGAGGAACAGGAAGGAACCGTTCGGCCGGTTCGGGTCCGAGAGTCCCGCCCGCGAGCGGCGGATCGCATCGGCGACCGCCTTGACCGCCTCGTCCTGGCCGACGACGCGCGCTTCGATCGATTCCTCCATCCGGAGGAGCTTGTCCTTCTCGCCCTCGAGCATCTTGGCGACCGGAATGCCGGTCCACTTCGACACCACCTCGGCGATCTCCTCCTCGGTGACCTTGTTGCGCACCAGTGTCGGGCTCTTGGAATCCGCCTCGAGCGCAGCCTTCAGGCGCTTCTCGAGCTCCGGGATCTTGCCGTACTGCAGCTCCGACATCCGGCCGAGGTCGCCGGCGCGGCGCGCCGCCTCGAAATCAAGCCGGGCGCGCTCGAGCTGCTCCTTGATCTGGGCCTCGCCCTGCGAGGCGGCCTTCTCGCGCTTCCAGATCTCGTCGAGATCGGCGTACTCCTTCTCGAGACCCTCGAGCGTGTCCTCGATCTGCCCGAGTCGCTTGCGCGAAGCCTCGTCCTTCTCCTTGCGAAGCGCCTCGCGCTCCATCTTGAGCTGCACGATGCGCCGGTCGAGGCGGTCCATTTCCTCGGGCTTCGAGTCCATCTCCATCCGGATGCGGGATGCGGCCTCGTCGATCAGGTCGATCGCCTTGTCGGGCAGTTGCCGGTCGGTAATGTAGCGGTGCGACAGGGTCGCCGCCGCGACGATCGCGGGATCCGTGATCTGCACCTTGTGGTGCACCGCATAGCGCTCCTTCAGGCCGCGCAGGATTGCGATCGTGTCCTCCACCGACGGCTCGTCGACCAGCACCTTCTGGAAGCGCCGCTCCAGCGCGGCGTCCTTCTCAAGGTACTTGCGGTATTCATCGAGCGTCGTGGCCCCGACGCAATGCAGCTCGCCGCGCGCGAGCGCGGGTTTGAGCATGTTGCCGGCGTCCATCGCGCCCTCGGCCTTACCGGCCCCGACCATCGTGTGCAGCTCGTCGATGAACAGGATGATCTGGCCCTCCTGCTTCGCGAGATCGTTGAGCACGCCCTTCAGGCGTTCCTCGAACTCGCCTCTGAACTTGGCGCCGGCAATCAGCGCGCCCATGTCGAGCGCGAGGATCCGCTTGTTCTTCAGGCCCTCCGGAACCTCGCCGTTGACGATCCGTTGTGCCAGGCCCTCGACGATGGCGGTCTTGCCGACGCCCGGCTCGCCGATCAGCACCGGGTTGTTCTTGGTGCGTCGCTGCAGCACCTGCACCGTGCGGCGGATCTCGTCGTCGCGGCCGATGACCGGATCGAGCTTGCCGCCGCGGGCCCGTTCGGTCAGGTCGATCGTGTACTTCTCGAGGGCGCCGCGCGCCTCCTCGGCGTTCGGGTCCTGCACCTTCTCGCCACCTCGAACCTCGTCGATCGCCTTGTCGATGGCGCCACGGACGGCGCCGGCCTCGCGCAGGATCTTGCCGAGCTCAGCCTTGTCGTCGATCGCGGCGAGCACGAACAGCTCGGAGGCGACGTACTGGTCGCCGCGCTGCTGCGCGAGCTTGTCGGTGACGTTCAGCAGCCGCGCGAGGTCGTTCGAGACGTGGACCTCCCCGGCCGTGCCCTCGACCTGCGGCAGACGCTCGAGGGCCTGCGCGAGACGCGAGCGCAGCACGTTCAGATTGACGCCGGCCTTGTCGAGCAGCGGGCGGACCGTGCCCCCCTGCTGGTCCACGAGCGCCAGCATCAGGTGGGCGGGCTCGATGAACTGGTGGTCACGGCCAACGGCCAGCGACTGGGCTTCCGCCAGCGCCAGCTGGAACTTCGAGGTGAGCTTGTCCTGCCGCATGGGCCCGCCTCCCTATCAGGGACCTATTGTCACGAGGATGGGGCTACGGCGGGCAAAATCAACCGGGAAAGCCACCGCAGCCCGTGCCTGGCGGCCCCGCTTCGCCCCCCGGTCGGGGCTGCGTGCGGCGCCCGGATCACGACCGCGCCTTCGCCGCGGCGGTGCCGGCCACCAGCCAGGCGAGGGTTGCCATGCGACCCGTGCTCGCGTCGCGGCGAAACGAGTAGAAGCGCTCGGCATCTGCAAACGTGCAGGCCCCGCCGCCGCTCACCGACTGAATGCCGAGCCCGGCGAGGCGCTGTCGCGCGAGGTGATACAAATCGGCCTGCCAGCGGCCGCGGCGATTGGGAGTGAACGCCTCAGCAGCCGCGGGATCGCGGGCGGTGAACGCCGCGCGCACCTCAGCGCCGACCTCAAAGGCCGCGGCACTGATGCCGGGCCCGAGCCAGGCCACGAGGTCGGCGCCGGCAACGCGCAGTTCCCGCACCGTCGCCTCGATCACGCCGCCGGCAAGCCCGCGCCAGCCGGCGTGCGCGAGACCGAGCCGAGCGCCGTCGCGGCTCGCGATCACGACCGGCAGGCAGTCGGCCGTCAGCACCGCCAGCACCCGTCCCGGCTCGAAGGCCACCGCGGCATCGGCCTCGGGGTCCGCGCGTGTGCCGTCGTGGACGACCACGGCCGTGCCGTGCATCTGCCGCAGCCACAGCGGCTCCGCGGGAAGGGCGAGCGAGGCCTTGAGCCGCGCACGGTTGGTGGCGACGGCCCCGGGGTCGTCCCCGATGCGCGTCGCGAGGTTCAGCGTCGCGAACGGCCCGGCGCTGACGCCGCCGGCGCGGGTCGTGACGCCGGCGAACACGCCCGGCGGCGCCGGCCACTCCGCCGCAACCCATCCGATCGGGTTCATCGGGCGCGGGCCTCCATCGCTCAGCTGCGCGCGGGCGGATCGGCGCTCGCCGCAGCCGCGTCCTCGCGCAACGCCGCGAGCAGCTCGACGAAGTCGGGCGGCAGCGCCGCCTCGAACTCAACCCGGCCACGACCGTCCGGATGATCGAAAGCAAGCCGCGTTGCATGCAGCGCCTGCCGGCGGAATCCGCGCAGCGTCGCATCGAGGCGCTCCGTCGCCCCACGCGGAATGACCAGGCGCTTACCGTAGAGCGGGTCGCCGACCAGCGGATACCCGGCGTGGGCCAGATGCACGCGAATCTGGTGTGTCCGGCCGGTCTCGAGCTCGACGCGCACATGGGTATGGGCGCGGAACCGCTCGATCACGCGGTAGTGGGTCACCGCCTCGCGGCCATCGCCGCGCACCGCCATGCGCAGGCGGTCCACCGGGTGACGGTCGATCGGCGCGTTCACCGTACCCCCCGCAGTCATCACGCCGATCGCGACAGCCTCGTACACACGCCGCACCTCGTGCCCCGCGAGCGCGCGCGTCAGACGGGCGTGCGCCTCCGCGGTGCGTGCGACGACCAGCAGCCCGCTGGTCTGCTTGTCGAGACGGTGGACGATGCCCGCCCTCGGCAGGCGCGCGAGGTTCGGATCACGATGCAGCAGCGCGTTCTGCAGCGTCGATCGCGGATTGCCGGCGCCCGGGTGCACGACGAGGCCTGCCGGCTTGTCGATGACGAAGACCGCGTCGTCCTCGTGGACGACGTCAAGCGCGATCGGTTCGGGGGCCATTTCGACGCGCGCCGGATCGGCCGGGTGCAGCTGCACCAGCTCCCCGCCGCTGACCAGGTCTTTCGGTCGCGGCGCGCGCCCGTCCAGCAGTACGCGTCCCGCCTCAATCCAGCTCTTGAGCCGGGTGCGCGAATAATCGGGGAACAGCGCCGCCAGCGCCTGGTCCAAGCGCTGGCCGCGGTTCGCATCGGGGATACGCGCCTCGAGCGGGCCAGGCATCCAAACAACATACGCTATACTCCCGCGCCTTGCATTTCCCGGTGGATCGCCCTTGAGCTCGTCCCGCCTCGCGCCAGCCGACTCCGCCACTCGCACCCGCCGGCGCAGTACGGTTGGCCGTGCGGCCGTGATCGCGCTGCTCGGCGCGACGCTGTCACTTGGGGCCTGCAAGGCGCTGCGCCACAAGGAGGACACCGCGGCGACACCCGAGGTGTTCTACGCGCGGGCGCAAAAGGCGCTGCATGAGGGCAGCTACGCGGTCGCGATCAAGACGTACGAGGCCCTGACGGCGAAGTTTCCGTTCAGCGATGCGGCGCGGCAGAGCCGGATCGACCTGATCTACGCGTACTACAAGCAACGCGAGAAGGAATCGGCGGTCGACGCGGCGGACACGTTCATCCGCGAGAATCCGACCCACCCGCGGATCGACTACGCGTACTACATCAAGGGCCTGGTGTATTTCGAGCGCGAACCGAACTTCCTCGAGCGCTGGCTCAGCGTCGACATGTCGGAGCGGCCGCCGCAGGACCTGCGCAAGTCTTTCGATGCCTTTGCGCGGGTCGTCTCCCAGTATCCGCACAGCGATTACGCGGCTGACGCCCGACAGCGGATGATCTACCTGCGCAATCGCCTGGCGGACTACGAGATACACGTGGCGCGCTACTACTTGAAACGTGGTGCGTGGGTCGCGGCGATCGATCGCGCCCGTTATGTGATCGAGAACTACGACGGGGCGCCGGCGACGCGCGAGGCGCTGCAGATCATCATCGCGGCCTACGGCAAGCTCGGAATGCCGGACCTCGCAGCCGACACCGGCAAGGTGCTGGCGTTCAACTTCCCGGCAGCGCCGGCCGGCGTCAGCCGCAAGCACTGGTGGCAGCTCTGGTGAGCGCCGCCGCGCTGCGGGCAGTCAGCGCGTCCGGTAGCCCGAGGTGATCGGGTAGCGCCAGTCGCGGCCGAAGGCGCGGCCGCTGATGCGAATCCCCGGCGGTGCCTGGCGGCGCTTGTACTCATTGCGCTTGACCATCTCGAGGATCCGCCCGACCGTCGCCCGGTCGAATCCGCGGGCCGCAATTTCGTCGACCGACAGGTCTTCCTCGATGAACGCCTCGAGGATCGGATCCATGACCTCGTACGGCGGGAGCGAGTCAGTATCCTTCTGGCCGGCGCGCAGCTCGGCGCTCGGGGGACGCGTGATGACCCGCTCCGGAATTACTGCCGAGCTGCGGTTGCGGTACCTGGCCAGCCGGTAGACCATCAGCTTGCTGCAGTCCTTGATCGGTGCGAAGCCTCCGGCCATGTCGCCGTACAGCGTCGCATAGCCGACCGCCGTCTCGCTCTTGTTGCCGGTCGTCAGCAGCATGGCCCCGGTCTTGTTGGAGATCGCCATCAGCAGCACGCCGCGGCAGCGCGACTGGATGTTCTCCTCGGCCGTGTCCGGTGGCAACCCGGCGAACTGCCCCGCCAGCGCCGCGAGCGTCGCCTCGAACATGCCTTCGATTGAAATCGTGCTGTAGCGCACCCCGAGCGCGCGCGCCTCAGCCTCGGCGTCCTCGAGACTCATCGGCGCCGTATAGCGCGAGGGCATCATGACGGCGCGCACCCGCTCGGGCCCCAGCGCGTCGGCCGCGATCGCCAGCGTCAGGGCCGAGTCGACCCCGCCCGACAGTCCCATGACCACGCCCGGAAACCCGTGTTTCGTGACGTAGTCGCGCACGCCAAACACCAGCGCCTCGTAGACGCTCTCCTCCTCGCCGAGCTCCGGGGCAATCGCGCCCGGCAGCGGCGCCAGCCGTCCGCCGCTGCGCGTGAGCTCGACGAGCGCGGTCGCCTCCCGCCAGGCGGGCAGCCGCTGGGTCAGGGCGCCGTCGGCCGCCAGCACGAAACTGTTGCCGTCGAAGACCAGCTCGTCCTGGCCGCCGACCAGGTTCAGGTAGACAAGTGGCAGCCCCACCTCCGCCACGCGCTCGCGCGCCACCTGCTCGCGTTCGCGTTGCTTGTGCAGCTGGTAGGGCGAGGCGTTGATGACGAGCAGCGCCTCGGCACCGGCCGCGCGGGCCCGCGCGGCGGGTTCGCGCTCCCAGATATCCTCGCAGACCAGCAGCGCGACTCGCCCGCCCCTGATATCGACGAGCGTCGCGGTGTGCCCGGCTACGAAATAGCGCTTCTCGTCGAACACCTTGTAGTTCGGCAGGATCTCCTTGCGGTAGTTGGCGTGGACCCGGCCGTCGCGGATCAGTGCCGCCGAGTTGTAGATCGCACGGTCTGCGTACTCCGGGTAGCCGAACAGCACATCGACGCTCGCCGCTTCCCTGCACAGCCGCTCGACAGCACCGCGCATCTGCCGCCGGAAGCCGGAGTGGAACAGCAGGTCCTCGGGCGGATAGCCAGCGAGCGCGAGCTCGGGAAGCATGACGAGGTCGGCGCCGGCGGCGTGCGCCGCGTTCGCGGCCCCAAGCACGCGCGTCGCGTTGCCGTCGACATCGCCGACCGTGAGGTCGCACTGGGCGAGCAGCAGGCGAAGCGGACTTGCAGTCATGCGGGGATTGCTGCCATGTAATCAGGGCTCCGCGCGGCACCGACAGGCCGGTGGCGGACCTAGCGGCGCTTGCGGCTCCGTCCGGCCTTCCTCGATGCCGCCCCGCGATCGGTCGCCGGCGCGGGCTTGCGCGCCGGCGGCCGGCTCGCCGTGCGCTTGGCGGCAGCTTGCACGGGCGGGACGGTCCGAGCAGCGGTCCGGGCGTGAGCCGGGCGCACCCGGCGCGGGGCCGGAGCCTCGAGCGCCTGCATCATCGCGCTGCCGAGCTCCGCCGGCGAGTGTACCGTCCTCACGCCCGCGCGCTCGAGCGCCGCGTACTTGTCGGCGGCTGTGCCCTTGCCGCCGGCGATCACGGCGCCCGCGTGGCCCATGCGCTTGCCCGGGGGCGCGGTCACGCCGGCGATGTAGGCGACCACCGGTTTCGTGAGGTGGTGGTGAATGAACTCGGCAGCCGCTTCCTCGTCGCTGCCTCCGATCTCGCCGACCATGATGATGCCGGCGGTCTTGGCGTCCGACTCAAACAGCGCCAGCACGTCGACGAAGTTCATGCCGCGTACCGGATCGCCGCCGATACCGACGCAGGTGCTCTGCCCGAGTCCGAGCCGCGTGGTCTGGTACACCGCCTCGTAGGTCAGCGTTCCGGAGCGCGACACGATACCGACGCGTCCGGGCTGGTGGATGAATCCCGGCATGATGCCGACCTTGGCTTCGCCCGGGGTGATCACGCCCGGACAGTTCGGGCCGACGAGGCGAACATCGTAGTCCTTGAGCGCCTCCTTCACGCCGATCATGTCGTTGACCGGTATCCCTTCGGTGATGCAGACGATCAGCTTGATGCCCGCATCGGCCGCCTCGAGGATCGCGTCCGCCGCCCCGGTGGCCGGCACGTAGATCATGGAGACGTCGGCACCCGTCTTCTCGACCGCCTTGTGGGCGCTGTTGAAGACCGGCAGTCCGAGGTGCGTCTGGCCGGCGCGGCCCGGCGTCACGCCGCCCACGACGCGCGTGCCGTAGGCGATGCACTGTTCGGAGTGGAACGTGCCCTGCTTGCCCGTGAATCCCTGGCAGATCACGCGGCTGTGCCGCGACAGCAGAATGCTCATGCCGCTTGATCCGGACGGTCGGCCGCGAGGCGCACGGCCTTGGTCGCAGCATCGTCGAGATCGCTTGCCGGCGTGATCGCGAGCCCGCTGTTGGCGAGCTGCTGTCGCGCGATCTCGGCATTGGTGCCTTCGAGGCGCACGATCACCGGCACCGCGACGCCGGCGGTCTTGACCGCCGCGATCACGCCCTCGGCGATGATGTCGCAGCGCACGATGCCGCCGAAAATATTGACCAGGATTGCCCGCACCCTGGGGTTCGACAGGATCAGCTGGAACGCGGCCGTCACGCGCTCTGGCGTCGCGCCGCCACCGACGTCGAGGAAGTTCGCCGGCTGGCCCCCGTGCAGCTTGATCAGGTCCATCGTCGCCATCGCGAGCCCGGCGCCGTTCACCATGCAGGCGATGTCGCCGTCGAGCGAGACGTAATTCAGATCGTGCTCGGAGGCCGCGCGCTCCATCGGATCCTCCTGCGACGGATCGCGGTATTTTGCAACGACCGGCTGGCGGAACACGGCGTTGGCGTCGATGTTGATCTTGGCGTCGAGCGCGAGTACCGCGCCGTCCCTGGTGACGATCAGCGGGTTCACCTCGACCAGGCTGCAGTCGTTGTCGATGTACAGCTTGTAGATGCCGCGCGCAATCGCCTCGAACTGCCCGACCTGCGGGCCGGCGAGGCCGAGACCGAAGGCGAGCAGGCGGCACTGGTAAGCGGCGAGGCCGGCTGCCGGGTGAATCTCGACCCGCAGGATCCGCTCCGGAGTCCGCGCCGCGACCTCCTCGATGTCCATGCCGCCGGCGGCCGAGGCGATGAACGCAAGTCGGCTGCGGTCGCGATTGAGCAGCAAGCTGAGATACAGCTCACGCGCGATCGGCGAGCCGACCTCGACGTACACCTGCCGGACCGGCAACCCGTCGGGGCCGGTCTGCTTGGTCGCGAGGCGCGTCCCGAGCAGCGAGTCGGCTGCCGCGCGCACTTCGTCGACGCTGCGGCACAGCTTGACGCCACCGGCCTTGCCGCGCCCGCCCGCGTGCACCTGCGCCTTGACAACCCACAGGCTGC
>DATNHZ010000094.1:0-3169 GCA_035604655.1 Steroidobacteraceae bacterium
GTGCAAGCCCAACCCCTGGAAAGAGTTCGCCGAGAACTACAACCGCGACGACCGCGTCTCCGGCCAGATCAAGTCAATCACCGACTTCGGCATCTTCATCGGCCTGCCCGGCAACATCGACGGCCTGGTGCACCTGTCCGATATCTCCTGGGACGTGCCCGGCGAGGAAGCCGTGCGCAATACCAGAAGGGCCAGCAGGTCGACGCGGTGGTGCTGTCAATCGATCCGGAGCGCGAGCGCATCTCGCTCGGCATCAAGCAGCTCGCCAAGGATCCGTTCTCGGCGTTCATCGCCCAGAACCCGAAGGGCAGCATCGTCACCGGCAAGGTCCGCGAGGTCGACGCGAAGGGCGCGATCATCGATCTCGGCGGCGGTGTCGAGGGCTACCTGCGCGCCTCCGAGCTCGCCCGTGACCGCGTCGAGGACGCGCGGACGGTGCTCAAGGAAGGCGACGAGGTCGAGGCCAAGTTCACCGGCGTGGACCGCAAGTCGCGCGCCATCGCGCTGTCGATCAAGGCCAAGGAAGTCCATGAGGAGCAGGAAGCGATGCAGGCGTACCGGACCGACACTCCGACCGGCACCAGCCTCGGCGATCTGCTCAAAGAGCAGATGACCGATCGGGAAGACGAATAGCGACGGGCCGCGGGCGGCGCAGTGCGCCGCTCGCGCCGTGCCCCGGCCCACTTTAACGCACGCCTTGGGACACCCCGCATGACCAAGTCGGAATTGATCGAGATCATCACCGCCAAGCAGAAGCACCTGCCGTCGAAGGACGTCGAACTCGCCGTCAAGCAGATCCTCGAGATCATGAGCGATGCGCTCGCGACCGGCGAGCGGATCGAGATCCGCGGCTTCGGCAGCTTCGCGCTGCACTTCCGGCCGCCGCGCCAGGGGCGCAACCCGAAAACCGGCGAGGCGGTGGCGCTGTCCGGCAAGCACGTGCCGCACTTCAAGCCCGGCAAGGATCTGCGCGAGCGGGTCAACGACGGCCAGCATTTCCCGATCCGCGAGTAACCGGCCGCGGGGCGCGGGCACTCGGGTCCCGTGCTAGATTGCGGCGCAGACCTCGAGGGGTTGCGCCATGACCCGCCGTCTCGTTGCTGCCATCATGTTCGCGCTGCTCGCGCTCGCATGCGCGGGTTTCGTGCGGCTCAACAGCGTTCCGACCCGGATTGACCTCTACTTCGCGACGCTGGGCGCGACGGCGGGCCAGGCGCTCGTCGCGGCGTTCATCGCCGGGTGGCTGGTCGGGGTCGGCGGGGCGGTTGCATATGCCGTGAAGCTCTCGCGCGAGCGCGTCGCGCTCGCACGCGCGCTGCGGCTCGCCGAGAGCGAGCTTCGCACGCTCCGGGCCATCCAGCCCGCGCATGCGCGCTAGCTGGGTTGAAGGCGCGCTGATCCTCACCGGCGCGGTCGTCGGCTGGTACGTGACGCGCCGCTGGCGCATCGGGACGACGCCGGCACCGGCCCGGCCGCCATCCAGTGACTACCTGGCGGGCCTCAATTACCTTGTCAATGAGCAGCCCGACCGCGCCGTCGAGGCTTTCCTGCGGGCGTTCGCCGCTGATCGCGACACGGTCGAGACGCAATTTGCGCTCGGTGCGCTGTTCCGGCGCCGCGGCGAGGTGGACCGGGCGATCCGCATCCACCAGAACCTGATGACGCGCACCGAGCTCGATCCGGTGCACCGCGAGCAGGCGAGTTATGCGCTGGCGCAGGACTACCTGCGCGCCGGCGTCTACGACCGCGCCGAAAAGCTGCTGCTGACGCTGTCGGAGGCGGGCGCCTACCGGATCGCGGCACTGCGCGACCTCACCAAGGTCTACGAGACCGAGCGCGACTGGGAGCGCGCGATCGAGATCCACCGCGAACTCGCGCGGGTCGCCAATCCGCCGCAGCCGTCGGCAATTGCGCACTACTGGTGCGAGCTCGCGACGCTGGCGATGCAGCAGCAGGACTACGCGACCGCGGCGCGCCACCTGCGCGCGGCGCGTGCCGAGCAGCGCCGCTTTCCACGCGGTGCGCTGCTGCAGGCGGATCTGGCGATCGCGCTCGGCGATCCGGGGCGGGCGCTCAGGTTTCTAAAGCCGGTCGCCGTGCGCCAGCCGGCGCTGGCTGCGGAGGTACTGCCGCGGCTGGTCAGCGCGCTGCGCGCCGCCGGACGCGAAGGTGAGCTCGCGGCGACCTTCGCCGAACTCGCGCGCGCGGGGCGCGAGGTGGCCGACGCACTCGCCTACGCCGCGATCCTCGCCGGCCAGCTCGACACGCCGGAGCTGCTGGCGCTCGCGCGCGACTACGTCAGCCGGGAGCCGACAGTCGCCGAGATGGTCGAGGCGCTGCTGCCGCCCGGGACCGCGCCCGACGAGCCGGTACTCCGGCGGCTGTGCGCGGCGCTCAAACGCCAGGCGCTGCGCGCGCCGCGGTTTCGCTGCGGCGAATGCGGGTTCTCGAGCACCGGGTTCTTCTGGCAGTGCCCGGGCTGCAAGAGTTGGGACACCTTGAAGCCGCTGTCGCCGACCGAACTGGTCGCGCCCCTCGCGACCCGCCGCGGACGCTGACCGCGCCGCGACGCGCCGCACACCTTTGGCTCCTGCTGCTCGGGTATTATCCGCACAGCATCTGGAAGGTCCCCATGCCGTCGAAGACAATGCCCGTCCGCACCGTCGTGTTCCCCGTCGCCGGCCGCGGCACGCGCTTCCTGCCCGCGACCAAGGCGAGCCCGAAGGAGATGTTGCCGATCGTCGACAAGCCGCTGATCCAGTACGCTGCCGAGGAGGCGCTCGCCGCCGGCGCCACGCAGCTGGTGTTCGTCACCGGCAGCAGCAAGCGCGCGATCGAGGACCATTTCGATTCCGCCCCGGAACTCGAGGCCGCGCTCGAGGCGCAGGGCAAGGGCGAGCTGCTCGAGTCACTGCGCAGCATCGTGCCGTCCTCGGCAACCTGCATCTACATCCGCCAGCCCGCGCCGCTGGGACTCGGCCACGCGGTGCTCTGCGCCCGCCCGGTGGTCGGCAGCGAGCCGTTCTTCGTGCACCTGGCGGACGACCTGATCGACGCCACCGTGCCGTGCCTCAAGCAGATGGCTGCCGTCTACGCCGAATACGGCGGCAGCGTGCTCGGCGTGCAGACGGTGGAGCGGCGCGAGACCAACCGCTACGGAATCGTCGCG
>DATNHZ010000095.1:0-3826 GCA_035604655.1 Steroidobacteraceae bacterium
CGGCCGCCGAGCCGTGGCGCCGCGAGCGGCTGCGCGAGCACGTCGCGCGCTTCCGGGCCGGCTGCCGCGGACTCGGCCTGCCGCTCGGCGAGTCCGCCACGCCGATCCAGCCACTCGTGCTCGGGAGCAACGAGGCCGCGATGCAGGCGAGCGCGCGGCTGCTCGAGCGCGGCATCCTGGCCGCGGCAATCCGCCCGCCGTCGGTGCCCGAGGGGACCGCGCGCCTGCGGATCACGTTTTCGGCCGCGCACGCCGCCGCCGATGTCGAGCGGCTGCTGGAGGCGCTCGCTGCCCTGCCGCACCCTGCGCCGGCATGAGGAGCGAGGCTGATTCGCGCCTCGACGAGCGCGCGGTGCGGCGCGCATTCGAGCGGGCGAGCCGCGACTATGATGCCCATGCGGTCATCGGGGTCGCGGCGCGCGCCGAGATCCTCGCGCGGCTCGAGCTGCTGAAGATCGAGCCGGAGGTGATCCTCGATCTCGGCACCGGGACCGGCCACGGCGCGCGGGCGCTGCGCGACCGCTGGCACTCGGCGCGGGTGATCGCGCTCGATCGCTCACCGGGCATGCTGCGCGAGGCACACCACGCGCAGTCCTGGCGCAGGCGCTTCGACCGGGTGTGCGCCGATGCCGCCCGGCTGCCGGTCCGCGACGGCGGCATCGACCTCGTCTATTCGAATCTGATGCTGCACTGGTCGAGTGACCTTGACGCCGTGCTGCGCGAGGTGCGGCGCGTGCTGGCACCGCGCGGCTGTTTCACGTTCTCGACCGTGGGCCCCGACACCCTCGCCGAGCTGCGCGCCGCGTGGAACGAGGTCGATGCGGCGGTGCACGTGCACCGGTTCCTCGACCTCCATGACATCGGCGATGCGCTGCTGCGCGCGGGTTTCGCCGACCCGGTGATGGATGTCGATCGCCACACGCTGAGCTACGCGGACCTGCGTACGCTGATGCGCGAACTGAAGGCGCTAGGCTCGCACAATGCGCTTGCCGGCCGGGCGGCCGGACTCACCGGGCGCGGCCGTTTCGCGCGCGTCGCGGCCGCCTATGAGAGGTGGCGCAACGCCGACGGCCGACTGCCGGCGACCTGCGAGGTCGTGTACGGCCAGGCCTGGTGTCCGGCAACGACGCCGCCGGTCCGTGGGCAGCGCCGCGAGGTCGTCGTGCCGCTCGATTCCCTCAGGCGCCGCTAGCGCTGTGACGGGCGAAGCCAGCCCCCGGGGCTCGGCGGCGCAGCCGCCGACCACGCGGCCGATGCTAGTCTTGTGCCGGCGGCGTCGTCGCGCCGCAGTCCGCGGAGTGATTTCACGGTGACCGGATCTGGCCGATCCTCAGCCCGCGCGTTCTTCGTCACCGGTACCGATACCGGCGTCGGCAAGACGCTGATCGCCGCGGCCCTGCTCGGTGCTTGCCGCGCACAAGGACTGCGCGTCGCCGGCATGAAGCCGGTGTCTGCGGGCTGCGTCGAGACCCCCGCCGGTCTGCGCAACGAGGATGCGATGACGCTGCTTCGGGAGAGTTCCGCGCAGTGGCCATACGCGGTCGTCAACCCATGCGCGTACCGGCCCGCGATTGCGCCGCATCTGGCGGCGGAGGAGGCCGGGCGGCCGGTCGACTTCGAGGCGATCGCCGCGAACTACGCCATGCTCGCGGCGCTGTCCGACATCGTGATCGTCGAAGGGGCGGGCGGCTGGCGCACGCCGCTCGGCGGCGCGCTGACGGTCGGTCATCTCGCGCGGCACCTCGAGCTGCCGGTCATCATCGTCGTCGGCCTGCGTCTCGGCTGCCTGAACCATGCGCTGCTGACGGCCGAGTCGGTGCTCGCCCAGGGCGCGGCCATCGCCGGCTGGGTCGGCAACGGGATTGAATCGGATTTCGAGCGCCGCGCCGAAAACGTCGCGACGCTGAAGAGCGTGATACCGGCCCCGTGCCTGGCGACAGTTCCGCACCTCGCAGCGCCGGATGCGGCCGAAGTCGCTGCGCGACTCGACATCCGCTCGCTGCTCGCGTGACGCCGCGCCCGGCGCCGGGACGCACGACTCGTTCCGCCAACGGACGGAGGCGATGTCCCCGCGGACCGGATGCTTCGCGCAGCTCTCACATCCCGCTCGTGCCGACGCCGCCACGGAACACAGCGCTTCCCGGTGCGCAATCGCGAGCCTTGACCCGGGCGGCGCCCGATCCTATGTTTCCGGCACTGCGCCAGAGTTACACTGCGCGGCCTGCATGACGGGTAGCCGAGCCGCCTGACGACCGGGTCGCGTGACGACGCCTCTGGGAATGAACCGGCCGCAGCGGCAATCCGGCCCCGCCTGCACGGAATTCGGGTGTCGGGATGGCGCCGGCAGCCGGCGTCAAGCAACCGGGTTGTGCCGCAAGCTGAGAGGATCGATGTTCAACCGCTTAGTCGCTACCGTGCTTGCCGCCGCTGCGTTCGGCGCTGCGAGGCCGGCGGTGTCCTCCGAGAGAGGCTACAGCCTGCCGTTCGGCGCGACCGGCGTCTCGGGGCCGGTACACGGGTTTAACATTATCCTGTTCTGGGCGTGCGCCGCGATCGCGGTGACGGTTTTCAGCGTAATCGTCTATTCGATCGTCAGGTTCCGAAATTCCGTCGGCGCACTGCCCGGGAAGACAGCGCCGCACTCGACGCGGGCCGAGGTGGTGTGGACGCTGATCCCCGTCGTGATCCTGGTCGCGACCGTCATTCCCGCCGCCCGCGCCCTGATCGTCCCGGACAACGCTCGCGGCCCGGCGATGTCAATCATGGTGACCGGCTACCAGTGGAAGTGGCACTACGATTACCTCGGCACGGGCGTCAGCTTCTACTCGACACTCGCCGCCCCGTACAACGCGCCCCAGCTGCCACCCTTGGCAAGCTCCATGACCCCCAAAGATTCCTTGCTCGACGTCGACAACCCGCTGGTCATCCCGGTGGACACCAACGTGCGCCTGCTGCTCACCGGCAATGACGCGAGGCACTTATGGTCCGTGCCGGATGTCGCGGTCGACAAGGCCGCAATCCCGGGCTCAATCAACGAGGCATGGTTCAAGGCCACCAGGACCGGTCGCTACAGCGGGCAGTGCGGCGAGCTGTGCGGGCGCGATCATGCCTTCATGCCGATCGTCGTCGAGGTGATCTCGAAGCAGGCCTACGCACAGTGGCTGGCAGCAAAGCGGGCGGCGGCCAAGGCCGCCGCAAGCGGCGCCGCGGTGGCCGTGATTGCGACGACGGCGATCACACCCACGGCCGCCACCATCGCCACGCCGTTCTAAGCGGTCGGGTCGGAGTTCGCACCCGGCACGCACCGGGATTGATGGCGACTGGTCGCGCCACCGATCGCCGCAGCGGTACGCCTGGACGCCCGCGGCCCTGACGGGTGCGCGTGTCAGTGGACGAACGAGGCCAGGCGCGTCACGAATGTGTAGTCGCCCTCGATCGCCATCAGGCTGATCAGAATCAGCAGCGCCAGCGGCGGCAACAGAATGACGAGCTTGAGCGCGAGACGCTCCCACGCCATATGCATGAAAATCGCAACGATAAAGCCGGCCTTGACCAGCATGAAAACGATGAGCAGCGTCCAGCGCAGCACTCCGTGCAGGTCGAAATAGTCGACGAGATAGGAAAAAGTGCTGACGACGAACAGCAGCCCCCAGATCCACAGGTAGATCGCGATCGGGTGCTGCTGGCCTTCGCCATGCGCTTGTTCGGCGGTGTGGTCCATAAGTTCGGCCTACCAGAGATAGAACAGAGCGAAGATGAACACCCAGACGAGATCGACAAAGTGCCAGTACAGGCCCGCGATCTCGACGGTCTCGTAGCTGCCCTT
>DATNHZ010000096.1:0-2206 GCA_035604655.1 Steroidobacteraceae bacterium
CTGCTGCCATTGGCTGCCAATGCCTATCTGCTGCGAGTCGCGACGATTGTCGCGATCTTCGCCATCCTCGGTGTTTCACTTACCCTGGTCGCCGGCACGGCCGGCCTGATGTCGATTGGCCAGGCGGGATTCTTCGCGATCGGCGCCTACACCTCGGCGTTGCTGGTTAAGAACCATGGCTGGTCGTTCTGGCTGGCCATGCCGACGGCCGGCGTCATCGCGGCGGTGGCCGGCGCAATCCTGATCTCGCCGGTGCTCAAATTACGCGGTCACTACGTAGCGATCGTCACGCTCGGCATCGGCGCCATCGTCGTCGCCGCGATTCTCAATTTACCCTCGATCACCGCCGGGCCGCTCGGCATCACCGCCATCCCGCCGCCGCGGCTGTTCGGCCACGAACTCATTTCGCCGCGCGCCTACTACTGGCTCGCCGCCACGCTGCTTGTCGCCAGTGTGGCGGTTGTCGTCCGGCTGCAGGACTCGCACCTCGGACGCGCCTGGTGTGCGATCCGCGAAGACGAGATCGCGGCGCAGGCGAGCGGAGTGCAGCTTGCGGGCCACAGATCGCTCGCGTTCGCGCTCGGCGCATTCATCGCCGGCGTGGCCGGCAGCCTACTCGCGCACCAATACGCCTACATCAACCCTGAGATCTTCGGTGTCGACATTTCGGTGCTGGCGCTGACGATGATCGTGCTTGGCGGCATGTCGAACGTGGTCGGCACGATCCTTGGCGCGGTCGTCCTGGTCGGCGGACCAGAGTTGTTGCGCCCGTTCGGTGACTTCCGCATCCTCACCTACGGCGTACTGCTCCTCCTGCTGATCCGCTTCCGCCCGCAGGGCTTGTGGATCTACCGATGAGCGCCGCGCTCGGCATGCCATTGCTCGAGGTGCAAAATCTCGTGAAGCATTTCGGCGGGGTTAGCGCCGTTAACAACGTTTCGTTCAAAGTCTATCCGGGACAGATTGTCAGCATCATCGGTCCGAATGGCTCGGGCAAAACGACGACCTTCAACCTGGTAAGCGGCCTGCTTCGCGCCGACGCCGGTACGGTGCTGCTAGAAGGAAGCCCACTCGGCGCGCTGACCCCCGACCGGATCGCCGCACGCGGGCTCGCGCGCACGTTCCAGAACGGTCGGGTCTTCGGCAACATGACGGTCGAGGAAAACCTACTGGTCGGCCTGCACACGCGGCTCACCGCACAGCGGCCGTACGCCGGGCTGCGGAAGTGGCCGCTTGCCAGGTGGGTGCCGTTGCTCGCCGAGACCGCAATCGCGCTCGGCCGACCGCTTGCCGCTAGACGCGAAGAGGCCGCGGCGTGCGCCGCTGTGGAAACGCAGCTCGCGCGTTTCGGCGAGCGCCTGCTGCCCCGGCGGGAGCAATACGCCTACTCGCTGTCCTATGCAAACCGGCGCCGTACTGAGATCGCCCGTGCGCTGGCGCTATGCCCGCGGCTGCTGCTGCTCGACGAGCCTACCGCCGGGATGAATCCCACAGAGACGCGCGAGATGCTCGAGCAGATCGCGCAACTGCAGCGCGAGGGGCTCACCGTGCTGCTGATTGAGCATAAGCTCGACCTCGTGATGAAGCTTTCGGACCACGTCGTCGTGCTCGACGACGGGCAGGTCATCGCCGTGGGCCAACCAGCCGCGGTGCAGCGCGACCGCGCGGTTATCGAGGCGTACCTCGGCCGGGGTCCCGAGGTGCGGAAGTCCTACGAGCCCGCCTCGCCGCCGCCGGACGCGGCAGGCTCGGCTGCGCCACCGAGGCTGGTCGAGCTGCACGAAGTCGACGTCTTCTACGGGCAATTCCAGGCACTCGCCAAAGTGTCGCTGTACGTCGACGCGGGAGAGATCGTCTGCATGCTGGGCGGCAATGCTTCCGGCAAGTCGACAACTATGAAAACGATCCTGGGTCTGCTGCAGCCGATATCCGGGACGGTGTCGATCCAGGGTGTCGATGCGACCGCGCTGCCCACCTCGGCGCGCATTCGCCGTGGCCTCGCGTCGGTGCCCGAGGCGCGGCGAGTCTTCCCGGCGATGACCGTCGAGGAGAATCTGCTCATGGGCGCATTCCTGCGCACCGGACGCGCCGCGATCCGCGCGGACATGGAACGGATGTACACGATCTTCCCGCGCTTGGCCGAGCGCCGTCTGCAGCTCGCCGGCACGATGAGCGGCGGTGAGCAGCAGATGCTCGCGATGGCGCG
>DATNHZ010000097.1:0-7994 GCA_035604655.1 Steroidobacteraceae bacterium
CCTCGCGACGCCATTCCCCGAACCGCTCGAGCGCGAGGTCGTGAAGGCGTGGACAGCAATGGGCGGCGAGTCGATCGCGGTGGCGGTGCGCTCGTCGGCGACCGCCGAGGATCTACCCGAAGCGTCCTTCGCCGGACAGCAGGAGACATTTCTCAACGTCGTCGGGCGCGCGGCGCTACTGAAGGCGGTGCACGAGGTGTTTGCCTCGCTGTTCAACGACCGCGCGATCGCCTACCGAGTCCACCAGGGGTTCGACCACGGCCAGGTGGCGCTGTCGGTCGGCGTCCAGCACATGGTCCGCAGCGACCTAGGGGCCAGCGGGGTGATGTTCACGCTGGACACCGACTCGGGGTTTCGCGGCGTCGTCTTCATCACCGCCTCATACGGGCTCGGCGAGACGATCGTGCAGGGCGCTGTCAATCCCGACGAGTTCTACGTCTACAAGACGGGTCTGCGCGCCGGCCGACCGGCGATCCTGCGCCGCAATCTCGGCGGCAAGGCGATCAAGATGGTGTACGCGCCCGGCACCGAGACGGGCCCCAGCCGCCGCGTGCAGACCGTCGACGTGCCGGCGGCCGACCGGGCGCGGTTCTCGATCACCGATCAGGACATCACGACGCTGGCGCGGCAGGCGCTGCTGATCGAGGACCACTACGGCTGCCCGATGGACATCGAATGGGGCAAGGACGGCGAGAGCGGCGAGATCTACGTGCTGCAGGCGCGCCCGGAGACGGTTCAGAGCCGCAGCGGCCGTTCGATCCAGCGCTTCACGCTGCGCAAGCGCTCCGAAGTGCTCGCCTCGGGGCGCGCGATCGGCAGCCGGATCGGCACGGGACCGGCGCGGCTGATCCGCGACGTGCGCGAAATGGCGCGCGTGCAGACCGGCGACGTGCTGGTCGCCGACATGACGGACCCCGACTGGGAGCCGGTCATGAAGCGCGCCTCCGCGATCGTGACCAACCGCGGCGGCCGCACCTGCCATGCGGCGATCATCGCCCGCGAGCTCGGCATTCCGGCGGTCGTCGGCTGCGGCGATGCGACCGGGACAGTGCACGAGGGCCGCGAGGTCACGGTGTCATGCGCCGAGGGCGATACCGGTTTCGTCTACACCGGGGTGCTCGACTTCGAGAAGCGCGAGATCGAGCTCGATGCGCTGCCCGTCCCGCCGGTACACATCATGATGAACGTCGGCAACCCCGACCGGGCGTTCGACTTCGCCGGCATTCCGAACAATGGCGTCGGCCTCGCGCGCCTCGAATTCATCGTCAACCGCATGATCGGCGTGCACCCGCGCGCGCTGCTGGACTTCGACCGGCTGGAGCCGGCGCTCAAGGACACGATCCGTCGCCAGATGGCCGGCTATCCCGACCCGGTGTCGTTCTTCGTCGACAAGCTGACCGAGGGCGTCGCGCAGATTGCCGCGGCATTCGCCCCCGAGCCCGTGATCGTGCGGCTGTCCGACTTCAAGTCGAACGAGTACGCGAACCTGATCGGCGGCAAAGTCTACGAACCGCACGAGGAGAACCCGATGCTCGGGTTCCGCGGCGCCGCCCGCTACGTCGACGAGACGTTTCGGCCGTGCTTCGAACTGGAGTGTCGCGCCCTGAAGCGCGTGCGCGACGACATGGGCCTGACCAACGTGCAGGTGATGGTGCCCTTCGTGCGCACGCTGCGAGAGGCCGAGCAGGTCACGCAGCTGCTGAAGGACAACGGCCTCGGTCGCGGCGAGAACGGCCTCAAGGTCATCATGATGTGCGAACTTCCGACCAATGCGCTGCTGGCGGCCGACTACCTGAAGTACTTCGACGGCATGTCGATCGGCTCGAACGACATGACCCAGCTCGTGCTCGGCCTCGATCGCGACTCCGGCGTCGTTGCCAAGCTCTTCGATGAGCGCGACCCGGCGGTCAAGGCGATCCTGGCAATGGCGATCAGCGCCTGCCGCGCCAACGGCAAGTACGTCGGCATCTGTGGCCAGGGGCCGTCGGACCACCCGGAACTCGCCCGCTGGCTCGTCGACCAGGGCATCAGCAGCATCTCGCTGAATCCGGACAGCGTCCTCGAGACCTGGCTGTTCCTGGCCGGCGCCGCCACCAGCTGAGCGCGCGGCTGCGGATCACTCAGCGAAGTCCCGCGCGCGCCGACTCCCAGTGGCGACCGTCGAAGGTCGTGAGCTTGAGCCCCGCCACGGTCGCCATGTCGAGGCAGCGAGCGTGTACGCTGATGCCGTCCGGATGCGAGCGCGGCACATAGAATGACTTGATGCCGCAGTGGCGGCAGAACAGGTGCCGCGCGATGCCGGTGTTGAACCGGTACTCGGTCAGCGCCTCGGTCCCGCGGAGCAGGCGGAAACGCGACTGCGGCACGATCAGGTGCAGGTAGCCGGTCATCGCGCAGATCGAGCAGTTGCACTCGACCACCTCGATCTCGGCCGGCGCGTCGACCTCGAAGGCCACGGCCCCGCAGTGGCAGCCGCCGCGGTGCACGACGTACGGCGTCGCGCTCAGGACGGCGCTCCGTGGACCTGCTGCCACTCGGCAAGCCGCGGATCCATGACCCGGCGCCACAACGGCGGCACGAGCGCGAGCAGCACCATGCCGGCGTAACCCGCGGGCAGCTGCGGCGCATCCGGCGCGTGCTCGAGCTCCTGGTAGTGGCGTGTCACCTGCGCATGGTGGTGCGAATGCCGTTGCAGGTTGAAGGTCATCCAGTTGGACAGCCGGTGACTCGAGTTCCACGAGTGCTGCTGGCCGACGCGCTCGTAGCGACCGTCGCCCGCACGCCGGCGGCGAAGGCCGTAGTGCTCGAGATAGTTGACGAGCTCGAGCAGCGTGATGGCGACGAGCGCCTGCGCAAGCAGGAAGCCGACGGCCGGCGCGCCGGCACCGAGGCCGGCGATCACCAGAGCCGCGAGCGGTGCAGCGAACGCCCACAGCATGCGGTTCCGCGGGTCGAGCGCAGCCAGGCCCATGGCATCGAGGCGCCGGGTCTCGAGCTCCCAGGCACTCACGATGCCGCAGTACAGGGTCCTTGGCAGGAACTGCCAGAACGACTCGCCCGGCCGCGCCGTCGCCGGGTCCTCGCTGGTTGCGACCCGCGCATGGTGGCCCTGGTTGTGCTCGATGTAGAAGTGCAGGTACGCGACCGAGGCCAGCAGCACGCACGCGAGCGCCCGCTCGAGCCGCCCCAGCCGATGTCCAAGCTCATGGGCGACAACGATCCCGACGCCGCCCGTCACGACGCCGACCGAGAGCGCAAATCCCACCTGCGCGAGCACGCCGTCGACCGTTGGGAACACGGCTGCCCCAAAGAGCAGCAGCCCGAGCTGCACCGGCACCCAGCACAGCAGTATGGCATCGAAGTAAATCCGCCAGCCACGCGCGCTCTGGCCCCGCGGCGCGACCGTTCCGGTGTCCGTCCCGACGAGCAGGTCGACGAGCGGCAGCACCAGGAACACCCATCCGACGACCAGGAAATTCCACGCCCCTCCCAGGCGGTAGCCGACCACCACCAGCGGCGGCAACAGCAACGGCAGCAGGAACCCGAGTCGTCGCAGCAAGACCTGTCCCTCCGCGCCGATGTTAAGGCCCCGCTCGCCAGTGTGTCGATGCACGCAACGGCCTCAGCGACACCACGCTCCGGGTACCGCCGGCGCGGTGGCGGCGGCCAGCACCGCGAACGCCCGGCCGCCGGGCCTGACCAGCGTGCACTCGAGCTTGAGCGGGCCGAGGCCGCCGGGGAGCGTCGCAGGTACCGGCGGTAACGGCGGCGCACGGCCGTAGCCGAGGAACCCGAGCCATTCGCCCAGCTCCCAGGGTTTGCGATCCGGAATCAGCCACACGATCCGTGCAGCACGTTCGCTCGCCGCGAGCGCGGCCGCCGCGCGTGGCGTCGCGTCGCGCTCGCCGGAGCCGAGGACCGCCAGCACCTCGGTGCGCGGGATGTAGAGATCCGCCATCGCCATCGTGGTCTCGTCAGCGTCGAGAAAGATCAGCGGCCGATTCCGGGCTGCCGCGGCGATCCGCCCGGCCACGGCCTCGAGGCTCTGCCAGTCGTTGAGCTGTCTCAGCAGCGGCCCGATCACGCACGTCAGCACGAGCGCCATCGCGAGCGCCTGGCGCGGCAGCGCGCCGGCCGCGGCGACCGGAAGCCTGAGCGCCAGCCACGCCGCGTACCCGCCGGCCAGGACCGCGAGCGCTGCGAGCGCCATGCCGACCGGCTCGCGGACCGCCGGCGCAAGGGCCGCGAGCACCGCCAGCGATGCGAGCGCAACCGCCAGCACCGCAATCAACGCACCGGTGAGCCGCCACGCGCGCCGATCGTGGCGGTCGAGTGCCGTGCCGGCGCTGCCGACGTAGAGCCCGATCAGGATCGCAAAGCCGAGCGCCGGCGGGCCGTAGTAGACACCACGGCCGGTCGCCGCGAGCGACAAGAGCAGCGTCGCCGGCACGATCGCGCCGAGTGCGAGCCGCCAGGCGGTGCCCTCGGCTCCGGGCAGCCGCCAGCCGCGCGGGACCCGGCGCAGCGCCGCGAACGCCAGCGGCGTCCACGGCAGCAGATACAGCGGCAGCTCGATCAGGTACTTGCCGGGAAAGTTCCGGTGACCAGCCGCGTAGGCGAACTCGAGCGGTGCCTCGACCGGCAGCGCGCGGCCAACGAGGTTGTACCAGAAGAGCACTTTCAGCCAGACCGGTCCGTCGGGCAGGCGCGCGACGAACCACACCCAGGTGCCGATCGCGAGCACGAGCAGCGGCACGCCTGCCCAGAGCTCCACGCACAGCAATTCCCGCCAGCGGCGTTCGGCGACCACGACGGTCAGGAACGCGAGCACCGGCACCATCCAGCCGGCGAAGCCCTTGGCGAAGAACGCGACCGCGAGCCCGAGGTGCAGTAGCAGGTAACCCCCGAGCCGCGCGCGCCGGCCGCGGGCAGTCAGTCCCTGAAATGCTCCGAGCAGCGCCACTGCCACGCCCATCACCAGCGGCGCGTCGGTCGCGAGCCAGGTCAGCACCTGGTACAGCTGCAGCGCGGTGACCGCGACGAGGCCTGCGGCAAACCCGGCGCGCGCCCCGGCGGCGCTTGCTGCGAGCCAGCCGATCGCGAGCGCCGTGACGAGCAGATAGGCGAGATTGGGGAGCCGCGCTGCGGCAGGTGAGGCGCCGAACTCGGCCACGGCCGCGCCGCCCAGCCAGTAGAGCAGCGGCGGCTTCTCGGCGAACGGCCGGCCCGCGAGCTGCGGCACCGCCTTGTCGGGCTGAACCACCATCGCGGCCACGAGGCTCGCTTCGCGCGGTTCGTCGGGCGTGTAGTACACGCGCCCGAACAGCCCGACGCAGGCGATCGGCAGCACGATCAGCAGCAGCCGCGCGAACGGCAGCGTCGTCACGAGCCGGACACGAACAGCTTGTCGCGGTAGTGCCTGAGCTCGCGGATCGAGTCGCGCACGTCCTCGAGCGCCTGATGCGCATCGGCCTTGGTGATACCGGCGAGCACCGCCGGCGCCCAGCGCCGCGCCAGCTCCTTCAGCGTGCTGACATCGAGGTTTCGGTAATGGAAGAACCGCTCGAGCGCGGGCATCCAGCGCGCCAGGAATCGTCGGTCCTGGCAGATGCTGTTGCCGCACATCGGCGAGATCCCGGACCCGACCCACTCTGCCAGGAACTCGATCGTCCGTCGTTCGGCCTCGGCCTCGCTGATCGTGCTCGCGCGCACCCGTTCGATGAGGCCGCTGGCGCCGTGCGTGCGCCGGTTCCACGCGTCCATGCCCGCCACGGATTCGGCGGTCTGATGGACCGCAAGTACCGGTCCCTCGGCCAGCACGTTCAAGTCGCGGTCGGTGACGATCGTCGCGATCTCGATGATCCGGTCAGTCTCCGGAATGAGGCCGGTCATCTCGAGATCGATCCAGGCCAGGTTGTCGGGATGCTGCGGCATGGTGCTCGGTTGCCGCTGATTCTAGCAGAGGCTACAGTGCCGCCACTCCTCGAGCATGCCGTTGCAACTCCTCACGATCGCGTTTCTGCTGACTCTGGGACTCATGGTCGCCGTGCGCTGGTGGCTGGCTTCGCGCCAGCTCGCCGCGGTGCGCGCGCATCGTGGCGTCGTGCCTGCGGAGTTCGCAGCGTCGGTGCCGCGCACCGACCACGAGCGCGCCGCCGACTACAGCGCGGCGCGCCTCGAGCTCGGCCGCCTGGAACTGCTGTTCGAAGCCGTGCTGCTGCTGCTGGTCACGGTGGGCGGCGGGATTGCCGTGCTCGATGCGTGGGTGGCGCAGTTCAAACTCGGCGACCCGTGGCACGGCGTCGTCACGCTTGTGCTGCTGGCGCTGCTGATGTCGGCGGCGGGACTCCCGTTCGCCATCTACTCGACGTTTCGCATCGAGGCGCGCTTTGGCTTCAACCGCACGACGCCCGGGCTGTTCGTTGTCGACCTGCTGCGCTCGCTCGGCGTCGCGGTCGTGCTGGGCGTGCCGCTGCTGGCGGTGCTGCTGTGGCTGATGGCGGCCACCGGCGATGCCTGGTGGTTGTATGCCTGGGGGGTATGGGTGGTGTTCGGCCTGCTGGTCAGCTTCGCCTGGCCGCGGTTCATCGCACCGCTGTTCAACCGCTTCCATCCGCTCGAGCCGGGGGCGCTGCGCGCGGCGGTCGAACGCATCATGACGCGCTGCGGATTCGCCACCGACGGAGTCTTCGTGATGGACGGCTCGCGGCGCTCCAGCCACGGCAATGCCTATTTCACGGGTGTCGGGCGGCACAAGCGGATCGTGCTGTTCGACACGCTGCTCGAGCGGCTCGAGCCGCCCGAGGTCGAGGCCGTGCTGGCGCACGAGCTCGGCCACTTTCGGCTGCACCACATCCGCCAGCGACTCGTGCTCAGCTTCGGGGCGGCGCTGCTGGGCTTTGCGCTGCTCGGCGTCGCGGCGCGCGCGCCGGGCTTCTACGCTGCGCTCGGCGTGCCGGTCAGGAGCACGCATGCCGCGCTCGCGTTGTTCGCGCTGGTCGTGCCGGTATTCCTGTTTCCGTTGTCGCCGCTCGCCAGCTGGTGGTCGCGCCGGCACGAGTACCAGGCTGACCGCTTCGCCGTCGCGCACAGCGACGGCGCGGCGCTCGCCAGCGCCCTCGTCAAGCTGTATCGAGACAATGCCACGACGCTGACGCCCGACCCGCTCTACTCGGCGTGGCACGATTCCCACCCGCCGGCGCTGGCGCGCATCGCGGCACTCGGAAAAGGCGCGTGATCGCGCCGTCGCGCGCGTCCCGGGAGCCGCCGACGCTCGCGGACGGGCGCGTGGTCGAGAGCCACGGCCAGCAGCTGCTGGTCGAGGACGGCGCCGGCCGCCGGGTCCCGTGCCGGCTGCACGGACGCAGGCTCGCGGTCGTGTGCGGCGACGAGGTGCGCTGGGGCCACGCGGCCGCGGATGAGGGAGTGGGGATCGTCTTCGAGCTCAAGCCGCGGCGCGCCACGCTCGCGCGCCTGGCGACGAGCGGGGGATCCGAGCCGATCGTCGCGAATCTGTCGCAGCTGGTGGCGGTCGTGTCGCCGGTACCCGCGCCGGACTGGTTCATCGTCGACCGCTACCTCGCGAGCGCGGCCTGGTGCAGCATCGACGCGCTGATTGCCTGCAACAAGTCCGAGGTCGCGACGGCGCACGCCATCGCGACGGAACTTGCCGTGTACGCCGCCATCGGCTACCCGATCGTCCACACCTCGACGCGCGCCGCGCCGGGCATCGAGGCACTGGCCGCGCGCCTGAAGGGCGCGATCAGCGTGCTGGTCGGCCAGTCCGGAACCGGCAAGTCGAGCCTGCTGAATGCCCTGGCGCCGGAGGCCCAGGCCGTCACCCAGGAGATCTCGGCGGCCAGCGAGCAGGGACGCCACACGACCACGACCGCCGTGCTGCACCGGCTGGCGACCGGCGGCGATCTGATCGACTCTCCGGGCGTGCGCGACTACGCGCCGCCGCTGCCGGCGGTGCGCGACGTGGCCTCGGGATT
>DATNHZ010000098.1:0-3677 GCA_035604655.1 Steroidobacteraceae bacterium
ACCAGCGCCTGCTCGTCTTTGGCGAGGACGTCGGCCGCAAGGGGGGTGTGCATTCGGCCACGCTCGGCCTTCAGGACAAGTTCGGCGCCGAGCGGGTGTTCGACACGAGCCTCTCTGAAGAGGGCATCATCGGCCGCGCCGTCGGCATGGCGCTGGCAGGCCTGATGCCAGTCCCGGAGATCCAGTTCCGCAAGTACGCGGAGCCTGCGACCGAACAGCTGAACGATTGCGGCACAATCCGTTGGCGCACGGCGAACCGTTACGCGGCGCCAATGGTCGTGCGGATGCCGGGCGGCTTTTTCAAGTGCGGCGACCCCTGGCACAGCCAGTGCAACGAAGTGCAGTTCGCCCACGCGGCCGGCTGGCAGGTCGCGATGCCCTCAAATGCCGAGGACGCCGTCGGATTGCTACGCGCCGCGCTCCGGGGCAATGATCCGACCATCTTTTTCGAGCACCGCGCGATGCTCGATGCGGCGTGGGCAAGGCGGCCATATCCGGGCGATGACTACGTGTTGCCGTTCGGTCAGGCGCGGATTATCCGCTCAGGCGCCGCCGCGACCGTGGTGGCCTGGGGTGCGATGGTCGAGCGCTGTGAACAGGCCCTGGACGCGACCGGGATCGCGGCCGACCTGGTCGACCTCCGGACGCTGGTGCCGTGGGACAAGGCGGCGGTGCTCGCTTCGGTACGACGCTCGCACCGCTGCCTGATCGTCCACGAGGATGGTCATACGGCGGGTTTCGGCGCAGAGATCGCAGCCACCCTCGCCAAGGACGTATTCTTCGATCTCGACGCCCCGATCGAGCGGCTCGCAATGCCAAACATCCCAAGTCCGCACAGTCTGGCGCTGCTCGAGGCGGTCCTGCCGAACGTCGAGCGCATTGCGGCAGCATTGCAGACGCTGGTTGCGAGCTGATCCGTGACGCAGCTTCTCGACATCGTGGTACCAAGCGAATCCTTCGAAGGCACGCGGTCGCAGCTCGTGCGATGGCTGAAGGCGCTCGGCCAGCCGGTTGCAGCCGGCGAACCACTGGTCGAGGTGGAAACCGAAAAAGTGACGATGGAAATACACGCTCCGGCCAGCGGCGTACTGCGCGAGATCCTGAAACAGGAACAGGCGGAGATCACGGTCGGCGACGTCCTCGGACGCATCGCGGCAGGCGACGAGACCGACTCCGAGTCGGTTCCGCCAGCCCCGGCGGCGGAGCGGCAGCCGGCCGTGTCGCCTGCGCCAACAGCACACGCACAGACGCCGGCGACTTTGGCGGCAAGTCCGGCCGTGCGACGGCTACTCGCGCAGCACGACCTCTCGGCCGAAGCCATTCGCGGCACCGGAGCAGACGGGCGCATCACGATCGACGACGTGCTACGCCACGTGGCCGAACGTGCCGCGACGGCCGAGGTCGACGCCGCTCCGCCGGGCATCGAGGGCGCCGTCCGCCGCGTTCCTCATTCGGCACTCCGCCGTCGCATTGCGGAGCGGATGGTCGAGAGTCTCCTCAAGGCCGCGCCGCACGTGACGACGGTATTCGAGGCCGATCTCGGTGCCGTCGTCGAGCATCGAGCTCGACATCGCGCAGCGTTCGCCGCCGAACACGTGCCGTTGACTCTGACGGCGTACTTTGTCGCTGCCTGCGTGCCGGCGATCCGAGCCGTCCCCGAGGCCAATGCGCGCTGGAGCTACGAGGCGCTCGAGATCTACGAGCGGATCGACATCGGGATCGCGACGGCCGTTGAAGGCAGGGGACTCGTAGTACCGGTCATTCGCGACGTCGCCGGGCTCGATCTCAAAGGAATCGCAGTACGCCTCGACGATCTCACGCAGCGCGCGCGCGCCGACCGACTGATTCCGGCAGACGTGCGCGGCGGAACGTTCACGATCTCCAATCACGGTATCAGCGGCAGCCTGCTCGCGGCACCGATCATCATCAATCAGCCGCAGTCGGCAATTCTCGGCGTCGGCAAGCTCGAGAAGCGGGCCGTCGCGATCGAGCGGGACGGAGTCGATGCGGTGATCGTGCGCCCACGCTGCTATGTAACGCTGACGCTTGACCACCGCGTGATGGACGGCCACCAGGCGAATCGCTTTCTGCGCACGTGGGTCTCGACGATAGAGGGTTGGCCCGCCTAGCGACACGGTGTTTTCTGTGTCACAGTTTCTGGCGAGCGACTAGGAGCAGTGCGATATGTACACCCAGGGACTCGATGCACCCGAGCCGGACCGGGCGGCCGCGGTGGCTGGTGACGTCCTGGCGGGTAGGTTCCAGGCGCGCATTGACGGCGAGGACAAAATCGAGCCGAAGGACTGGATGCCGGATGGCTATCGGCAGACCCTGATCCGGCAGATCTCGCAGCACGCGCACTCCGAAATCGTCGGGATGCTGCCCGAAGGCAACTGGATCACGCGCGCGCCGACGCTGCTGCGAAAAGCGATCCTGATTGCCAAGGTGCAGGATGAGGGCGGCCACGGCGCGTACTTGTACAGTGCGACCGAGACGCTCGGCGTTTCGCGCGAAGAGCTCATCGACCAGCTGCTCGCCGGCAAGGCCAAGTACTCGAGCATTTTCAACTATCCGACTCCCACGTGGGCGGACATCGGCGCGATCGGCTGGCTCGTCGACGGGGCGGCCATCATGAACCAGATCCCGCTGTGCCGGTGCTCGTACGGCCCATACGCGCGCGCGATGATCCGTATTTGTAAGGAGGAGAGCTTCCATCAGCGGCAGGGCTACGACATCATGCTGCGCCTCGCGCAAGGCACGGCGGCACAGCGGCAGATGGCGCAGGACGCGCTGAATCGCTGGTGGTGGCCGTCTCTGATGATGTTCGGGCCATCCGACGCTGAATCGAAGCACAGCGCACAGTCGATGAGCTGGAAGATCAAGCGCTTCTCGAACGACGAGCTGCGCCAGAAGTTCGTCGACTTCACGGTGCCGCAGGCCGACTATCTGGGCCTGCGCGTGCCCGACTCCGAACTGCGCTGGGACCCGGACGCCGGCTGCTACCGGTTCGGCGTCATTGACTGGACCGAGTTCAACGAGGTCCTCAAGGGTCACGGGCCTTGTAACCGCGAGCGCCTCGAAGCGCGGCGCAAAGCGCATGCCGACGGGGCGTGGGTGCGTGACGCAGCGGTCGTCTATGCGGAGAAGCAGCAGCGTCGATCGGCTGGCAAGGCCGCTTGACGGCGCCTCGACGAGGAGTGCAATCGATGACCGTATCCAAGGACTGGCCGCTCTACGAAATCTTCATTCGAGCCCGCGGCGGGCTCGACCACAAGCACGTCGGCAGCGTGCATGCCGCGGACGCACGCATGGCGCTCGAGCACGCCCGCGACGTGTATACGCGGCGGCTGGAAGGGGTGAGCATCTGGGTCGTCCGCTCGACGGATATCGTCGCCTCGGATCCGGGCGAGGCGGACGAGCTGTTCGAGCCGGCGCGCGACAAGGTCTACCGACATCCGACGTTCTATGACATTCCCGAGGCGGTCAAGACGCTGTGAGCTCCACACTCGAATCCGCGGCACCAGCGACTGTCGCTGCCCGCTTCGATTACCTGCTACAGCTTGCCGACACGAGTCTCATCCTCGGGCAGCGGCTGGGCGAATTGGTCGGTCATGCGCCGGCGATCGAGGAAGACCTGGGGCTCGCAAATACGGCGCTTGATCTGATCGGGCAGGCGC
>DATNHZ010000099.1:0-4769 GCA_035604655.1 Steroidobacteraceae bacterium
GAGCAGCAGCGGTTGCGCGCGCTCGCGGCCTGGCGCGAGCTGCGCGCGGCCCGCCGCAACCTGCCGCGCGGCTGGGTGCTCGCCGATGAGGCGTTGCGCGCGATCGGCCGCGCCGCACCCAGCAACAGCGCCGCACTGAAGGCGCTCGGCGTGATGCCGCCAAGCGCGGCAGACAAGCTCGCGCCCGAAATCGTCGCCGAGCTCGAGCGCGCCGCGGCCCTGCCGCTCGACGGCCTCGCGCAGCGCCTCGACGCACGCCCCAGCCGGGAGGAACAGGCGCTTGGGCGGCGGCTGACGGACCGCCTGCGCTCAGTCGCGCTTGAGCTCGGCATCGCACCGGAGGTGCTCGCGACCCAGCGGGACTTGCGGCGGATCGCACGCGGCGAGCCGGCGGCTGCGGTGCTTCGGGGCTGGCGCGAGGCCGTGTTGACAGGGCCGGTTGGCGAGGAAATCGCGCGCGGCTAGACCGCGCCTGCGCTCTTCAGCGCAGCTTCGAGCCGCGCGGTGACCTGGCCGATATCGCCCTCGGCGTCGACCGTGTGCAGCAGGCCACGAGCGCGGTAATAGTCGACCAGCGGACGCGTCTGCGCGGCATACACTTCGAGGCGCTTGGCAATGGTCGCCTCGCCGTCGTCCGGACGCTGGAACAGGTCCGGCGTCAGGCACTGTCCGTCGCACGGCGGCGGCATCGACGGCGGTGCGGTATACACGTTGAACACCCGCCCGCAGCTGCGGCAGGTGCGCCGGCCCGTCAGGCGCCGGAACAGCTGCTTGCTGTCGACTTCCATCAACACGACCGCCTCGAGCGGCTGGCCGAGATCGGCGAGCAGCGCGTCGAGGCCGTCTGCCTGCGGGATCGTGCGCGGGAACCCGTCCAGTATGAATCCGCGCGCGGCATCGGGGGCGCCGAGCCGTTCGCGGATGATCCCGAGCATCGTCGCATCGTCGACGAGCTTGCCGGCCTCCATCGTCGCCTTGGCTCGCAGGCCGAGCGCGCTGCCGGCCGCAACCGCCGCCCGCAGCAGATCCCCGGTCGAGATCTGCGGCACGCGATGGGCGTCGATCAGGCGCTGGGCCTGGGTGCCTTTCCCGGACCCCGGCGCGCCCAGGAGCACGATGCGCATGTTGTCGTTCTCATCGCGGCTCGGTTCCCCTCGGTCCCCGCTCGGCCGCCCGTGACCCGATATGCTGCCCGCCGCGTCCGGGCACCGTCAAATCCGCCGTCGCGACGGCCTGACGAGCGTCGGGCGGATGAGCCGGCAACGGCAAGCGGGTATCCTGCGGCCAACGAGTCACCGCCGGAGCCTCAACTCATGCCGACGCCGAAGACCGTTCGCAAGCGCAATGCCCTCTATGCGCAGTCGGGCGGCGTCACCGCCGTCATCAATGCCTCCGCCGCGGGCGTCATCGATGCTTGTCGGCGCCACCCGACGCGTATTGGCAAGCTGTACGCAGGGCGCCACGGCATCGTCGGCGTCCTGACGGAGGACCTGGTCGACACCAGTCGCGAGAGCGCTGCAGCGATCAAAGGGCTCCGGTACACGCCGGCCGGGGCCTTCGGCTCGGCCCGCTACAAGCTGAAGAGCCTCGCCCAGGACCGCCCCAAGTACGAGCGGCTGATCGAGGTGTTTCGCGCGCACGACATCGGCTATTTCTTCTACAACGGCGGCAACGATTCGATGGACACCGCGCTCAAGGTCGCGACCATCGGCGCCGAGCTCGGCTATCCGATCAGCTGCATCGGCGTGCCGAAGACGGTCGACAACGATTTGCCGGTCACCGACTGCTGCCCGGGTTTCGGTTCGGTGGCCAAGTACGTGGCGGTCTCGACCCGCGAGGCCGCGCTCGATGTCGCCTCGATGGCGCGCACCTCGACCAAGGTCTTCATCCTCGAGGTCATGGGCCGGCACGCCGGTTGGATCGCAGCGGCGGGCGGCCTCGCGGCGGTGCGGTCGGGCGATGCGCCGCATATCATCCTGTTCCCGGAAATCGCATTCGATCAGGCGAAGTTCCTCGCCCGCGTCAAGGCCTGCGTGACCGAGAAAGGCTACTGCGTGATCGTCGTGTCTGAGGGGGTCAAGGGCCCCGACGGCAAGTTCCTCGCCGAGGCCGGCACGACCGATGCGTTCGGCCACACGCAGCTCGGCGGCGCGGGCCCCGAGATTGCCCGCATCGTCAAGGACGGCCTCGGTCTTAAGTACCATTGGGCAGTCGCGGACTACCTGCAGCGTGCCGCACGCCACGTGGCCTCGAAGACCGACGTCGCGCAGGCCTACGCGGTCGGTAAGGCGGCCGTCGAGTTCGCGCTCAAGGGCCGCAACGCGGTGCTGCCGGTGATCGTGCGCCGGTCGGACAGGCCGTATCGCTGGGCGATCGAGGCCGCGCCGCTCGAGGCGGTGGCCAACGTCGAGAAGACCGTGCCGCGGGAGTTCGTGACGGAGGACGGCTTCGGCATCACTGCGGCGTGCCGGCGCTATCTCGCACCGCTGATCCTCGGCGAGGATCACCCGCCATATAGAGATGGCTTGCCGGCCTATGTCGAACTGAGGAACGCGCCGGTGAAGCGCAAGCTCGCGACGGACTTCACGGTATAATGTGCGGCCCCTTCAGGGGGTCGCCCCGGAGAACGGCAGCGCTCTTGAAGTCACTTGGCGGCACGCGCGGGTGACGGTCGCGCCGTTGCCGGTCAGGACACAACGAGCTTTTCGGGTAACAGTCGGGGAGTAGACCATGACGAGCGACCTCGCTCTTGTGCTCGCGATCGGCGCGGGCGTGGTGGCGATTGTGTACGGCCTGCTGATGGTGCGGTGGGTCATCGCGCAGCCGGCCGGCAACGCCCGCATGCAGGAGATTGCCGCCGCGATCCAGGCGGGCGCCGGGGCCTACCTCAATCGCCAGTACTCGACGATTGCGATTGCCGGTGTCGTGCTGTTCGTGGTGCTCGGCGTCATCCTCAACTGGGCCACGGCCGGGGGCTTCCTGGTCGGCGCCGTGCTCTCGGGTCTGACCGGCTACATCGGCATGAACGTCTCGGTGCGCGCCAACGTGCGCACCGCGCACGCCGCGAGCACCGGCCTCAATCCTGCGCTCAAGATCGCGTTCCGCGGCGGCGCGATCACCGGCATGCTGGTGGTTGGCCTCGCGCTCCTCGGCGTCGCCTGCTACTACGCGGCGATGCTGCGCCTCGCGGCGAGTCCGGACGCCGCGCTGCACGCGCTCGTGGGGCTCGCCTTCGGCGGCTCGTTGATCTCGATCTTCGCCCGACTCGGCGGCGGGATCTTCACCAAGGGCGCTGACGTCGGCGCCGACCTCGTCGGCAAGGTCGAGGCAGGGATTCCCGAGGATGATCCGCGCAATCCGGCGGTGATCGCCGACAACGTCGGTGACAATGTCGGCGACTGCGCGGGCATGGCGGCCGATCTGTTCGAGACCTATGCGGTCACCGTCGTCGCCACGATGCTGCTGGCGGGTCTGACGGTGCGCAACCTCGGCAGCAACGCCGTGCTGCTGCCGCTGGTGCTCGGCGCCGCGTCGATCGTGGCCTCGATCATCGGCACGTTCTTCGTCAGCGTCCGCGAGGGCGGCAAGATAATGAACGCGCTGTACCGCGGCGTGATCGTCTCGGGCGCGATCGCGGCGATCGCGTTCTACCCGATCACGGTGATGATGCTGGGGAGCGCAGCACTGCCGCTGTACCTGTGCGCGCTGATCGGGCTCGCGCTGACCGCGGCGATGATCGTCATCACCGAGTACTACACGGCGACCGAGTACGCCCCGGTGCGCTACGTGGCGTTCGCCTCACAGACCGGGCACGGGACCAACGTCATCGCCGGGCTTGCGGTGTCGATGAAGTCGACCGCGCTGCCGGTGCTCGCGGTGTGCGCCGCGATCTTCGGCGCCTACACGCTCGGCGAGAGCGCGGGCCCTGGCGACGGCCTGTACGGCATTGCGGTGGCCGCGACCGCAATGCTGTCGATGACCGGCATGATCGTCGCGCTCGATGCCTACGGCCCGATCACCGACAACGGCGGCGGCATCGCCGAGATGGCGGGCCTGCCGAAGCAGGTGCGCAAGATCACCGACGCGCTCGATGCGGTCGGCAACACGACCAAGGCCGTCACCAAGGGCTATGCGATCGGCTCGGCTGGTCTCGCGGCGCTGGTGCTGTTCGCCGACTACACCCACAACCTCGAGGCCGCGGGCAAGCTGCAGAGCTTCTCGCTGTCGGATCCGGCGGTGATCATCGGCCTGTTCATCGGTGGGCTCGTGCCCTACCTGTTCGGCGCGATGGCGATGGAAGCGGTCGGCCGCGCGGCGGGCGCGGTGGTCGTCGAGGTGCGCCGGCAGTTCAAGGAGATTCCGGGAATCATGGAAGGCACGTGCAAGCCGGAGTACGGGCGCGCGGTCGACATGCTGACCCGGGCCGCGATCAAGGAGATGATCGTGCCCTCGCTGCTGCCGATCCTGGTCCCGATCGTCATCGGCTTCGGAATGAACTACCTGATGGGACCGGGCGCCGGCGTGCGTGCGCTCGGCGGGCTCCTGATCGGGACCATCGTCACGGGGCTGTTTGTCGCGATCTCGATGTGTACCGGCGGCGGCGCCTGGGACAATGCCAAGAAGTACATCGAGGAAGGCAACTACGGCGGCAAGGGCTCGGAGACCCACAAGGCGGCCGTGACCGGCGACACCGTGGGCGATCCTTACAAGGACACCGCGGGCCCGGCGATCAACCCGCTGATCAAGATCATCAATATCGTCGCGCTGCT
>DATNHZ010000100.1:0-2747 GCA_035604655.1 Steroidobacteraceae bacterium
CGCGCGAGCCTCTGCTAAAGGGGCCGCGAAACCCCGCACGGGCGAGCCGGCGGGCGGCGACCCGTACAGCAGCGGCCCGGCACGGCGCCCCGAGGACATCAGCTTCAACCCCTACGCACGGCCGCGGGCGCGCAAGCCCTGAGCCGATCGGGCCGCGCAGCGCCCACCCGCGCGACCTTCCAGGATCCGGCCGACGTGCATCGCCTGTCCTGTGTGCGCCCCGTTCACGCTCCCGCGCGATCCAACCCCGCTTGGCGGCTCGAGCTGTGACTCCGTCCTTCGCCACCTCGCCGCGCGCGACGCGATGCGCTGAACGCCGCGAGCGCGCAAGCGCGACCGGTCCGGCGCGCAGGCACGGCCTCGCTGGACCTGGGGCTTTGCGTACAATCGCTGCATGGCATCGCGGCTGATGAGCGCCCCGTTCTACATGCTGACGCTGCTGCACCTGCCGGGCGAGGACTCGCTGGTGTGGGACCAGGCCACGGAGTTCGAGTATCTGACAGCGGGTCGCGGTACGGTGAGCGCCGAGTTTGGTGTCGAGGCCGCCGAGATCGCGCCGCAACGCGCGCCCGCCGACGGCTCGAAGCTACTGCCGGAATTCCTGGTCGAGATCCGCGACCGCAACGCCGAGGTCCTCGCCGGCGTCCGCAACAGGCTTTACGTGCGCCGGAAGAAGCGGTCGGGCGCGGTCCCCGTCCCGGCCGGCTGAGGGCAACACCGTGGCGATTGAAGCGGCTCCGATCGAGGTTGCAAGCATCGCGCACACGATCCAGCTGTCGGTGGCGCCGGTGTTCCTGCTGTCGGGCATCGGCGTGCTGCTCGGGGTGCTGACGAATCGCCTGGCCCGAATCGTCGACCGCTCCCGGCCGCTAGAGACCCGACACGGCGTGGCCGATGCCGCCGAGGCTGAGGACCTGAAGCGCCAGCTGCAGTGGCTCGGGCACCGAGCGCGGCTGATGAACACCGCGATCACGCTCAGCACCTGCTCGGCGCTGCTGGTGGCGATCGTCGTGGCGCTGCTGTTCGCCAGCGCATTCGTGCGCTTTGACCTGGCCGTGACGGTGGCAGGACTGTTCATCGGAGCGATGCTCGCGCTCGTCGGCGCGCTCGTCTCGTTCCTGATCGAGATCCGGATCGCGACCCGGACGCTGCGCATCGGTCCGCCGCAGGGCTGACCCCCACCGGCGGCGATGACACCCCGACCGGCGATCCGGCCGTCCCTGCGATGTGGCAATCAGCCAGGGAAAAAAAGGGCCGCCCCTTTGGGGGAGCGGCCCTGAACGCACGCGCCTCGTGCCGCTTGCGCGGCGCCGGGCCGGGGGCCCGGCTCGAGCGCGTGTCGACGGGTCCGTCAGCGCATCAGCCGCACTTCGAGTCACCGCAATTGAGGCAGGTCATGCAGCCGTCCATCATCACGACGGCTGCCGTGCTGCACTTGGAGCACAGCTGCGCGCCCTCCGGGTAGTGGCCGCGAGAGAACGCATCCTGCTGCTTGTTGCGCGCCTCGAACTCCTCACGCTTTTCCTCGATCAGCTTGCGCCGGTGGACGTCCAGCTCCGGCCGCGGCATCAGTCCGATCATCTGCAGGTGTTTCTCGATCACGTAGCCGAGCTCGGCGATGATCGATGGCATGAACTTTCCACCCGGCTGCCAGTAGCCACCGCGCGGGTCAAACACCGCCTTCAGCTCGTCGACCAGGAAGGTAACGTCACCGCCCTTGCGGAATACCGCCGAGATGATCCGGGTCAGAGCCACGATCCACTGGAAGTGATCGAGGTTCTTCGAGTTGATGAACACCTCGAACGGCCGGCGCTGCTCGTGCTCGGTGCCTTCGTTCAGCACGATGTCGTTGATCGTCACGTACATCGCGTGGTCGGACACCGGTGTCTTGATCTTGTAGGTGGAGCCGATCAGGACCTCGGGACGCTCGAGCTTCTCGTGCATCCAGATGACCTTGCCGCCGTCCTTGCGCAGTTCAGCGACCTCACTCCGGCGTTCCTCGCCAGATTTCGCGCCGGCCGCCTCGGCCGGCTTGTCGACTCGGAATTTGACGATGCGCTTGTCGATCTTGATCATGTCAGAGCTTCCCGTAATAGCCTTCTTTGAGCGCATCGAACAGGTTCGCGGCCGAGTGCGTCTCGCCGTCGTACTCGATCTCCTCGTCGCCGCGCACTTTCACTTCCGTGCCATCGTCGAGCGTGAACGCGTAAGTGGTGTTCTTGAGGTCCTGCTCCTTGACCAGCACGCCCTGGAACGCTTCGGGGTTGAAGCGGAACGTCGTACAGCCCTTTAGCCCCTGCTCGTAGGCGTACAGGTAGATGTCCTTGAAGGCGTCGTACTTGAAATCGGTCGGCACGTTGGCCGTCTTCGAGATGCTCGAGTCGACCCACTTCTGTGCGGCCGCCTGGATGTCGACGTGCTGTGTCGGAGTGATGTTGTCGGCGGTCACGAAGTAGTCCGGCAGCTGGTCTTCGGGCTTCGCGGCACCCGGAATGGCGCGCGCGTTCACGAGTACCCGGTACGCGAGCAGCTCGTAGGAGTACACGTCGATACGTTCCTTGGTCTTGCGGCCCTCGCGTATCACGTTGCGGAAGTAATGATGGGCGAACGACGGCTCGATGCCGTTCGAGGCGTTGTTGGCGAGCGACAGCGAGATCGTCCCGGTCGGGGCGATCGAGGTGTGGTGCGTGAACCGCGCACCAGTCGTCGCGAGCTGCTCAACGAGCGCCGGGGCGGCGGTCGCGAGC
>DATNHZ010000101.1:0-6326 GCA_035604655.1 Steroidobacteraceae bacterium
GGGCCGTGCCTCAAATGGCCGTGGACCAAGCTCGAGGCTCCCGAGCTCACGGAGCGGCTGATCGACCGGATGGTGGAGGGGACGAGCGCCCAGGCCGCCGGGCGCTCGATCCGGGAGCTCGAGCGCTTGCGCGACGATTACCTGGTCGCGATCCAGCAGGTGCTGCGGCAGTTCGACATCGGCGCCGGGTCGACGCTCCGCTCCCTCGAGGCCCGGCTCTACAACGACGCTAAGGCGCGGCACTCAGGTGAGCCTGAGGATCCGCGCCAGCCGCTCAAGCTGGTGGCGACTCAGGTTCGCCCGGACTGGATCGACTACAACGGCCATATGACGGACTACCGCTACCTGCAGGTGTTCGGCGATGCGGTGGACGCGCTGCTGCGGCGGGTCGGCATCGACGAGCACTACCGGGCGAAGGGTCGCTCGCCGTACACGGTCGAGACGCACGTGACTTATCTCGCCGAGCTGCGCCAGGGGGATTCGCTGTACGTCACGACGCAGGTGCTTGCGGTCGACCCGAAGCGCCTGCAGCTCTTTCACCGGCTGTGCCGTGCCGACGGCACGCTCGCCGCCACCGCCGAGCACATGTTCGTGCACGTCGACGTTACGACCGGCAAGTCAGCGCCGATGGCGCCCGAGGCGTTCGCGAAGCTCGCGGAAATCGGCGCCGCCCACGCGGGCCTTCCCCGCCCGGCCGAGGCGGGCCGCGCGATCGGCATGAGGCGCTGAAATCGTATGCCGAAGATCGTCGACCACGCTGCGCGGCGCGATGAGATCGCCCACGTCGCGTGCCGGGTCGTTGCGGGCCACGGGTTCGAGCAGGCGACCGTGGTCAAGATCGCGCGCGAGGCCGGCTACACGACCGGCATGGTGGCCCATTACTTTGACTCGAAGCAAGAGATCATCCTTGCGGCGCTGCGCCTGATCCTGAGGCGCATCGAGGAGCGCCTGGCCCGTCCTGCGGCTGCGAACGCGGGGCTACTCGACGTGCTGGCCGAGGCCCTGCCGCTCGATCAGCAGCGGACCACCGAGTGCGCATTCTGGTGCGCGTTCTGGGGCCAGGTACCGGCCGACAAGCGCCTGAAGCGCATCAACACCTGGGTCCACCGCGAGTATCTGCGCCTCTTCGAGCGCTGCTTCGCCGAGCACTGGCCGGAATGGCGGACCTGGCCCGAGGTGCTGCGCGCGGACGTGCTCAGCGCCACGACGACGTTCATCAACGGGCTCACGGCGAGCGCGGTGATCAGTCCGTCGGAATGGCCGCCCGGGCGGCTGCTGGCCCAGCTCGACCGGCAGCTCGAGTTGTGGCGGGCCTGGGCCATTGCGGCCGGCGGCGAGTCGAGTACCCCCGTAAACACGCCGCGCACGCGCGCGGCGCGATCGCCGGCCACCTGAAGCCGGCTGGAGGCAACGCATCATGGAATTCTCGCTGAGCGATGAGCAGCAGATGATCGTGAAGACCACCCGGGACTTCGTGACCAACGAGCTGATGCCGCACGAGGCGGAGATCGAGGCGACGGGCGTGCTGCGGCCGGCGCTCCAAAAGGAACTCAAGGCCAAGGCCATCGAAGCCGGACTCTACGCCGCCAATATGCCGGCCGAGGTCGGGGGAGCGGGCCTCGACACGGTCACCTGGGTGCTCTACGAGAAGGAGCTCGGCCGCACCGGCTATGCGCTGCATTACAACTGCGTCGGCCGGCCGTCGAACATCCTGTGCGCCTGCGAGGGCGAGCAGCGCGAACGCTATCTGTTTCCGTCGGTTCGCGGCGAGCGCGTCGATTGCCTCGCAATGACCGAGCCGGGGGCAGGCTCGGACGTGCGCGGCATGAAGGCGACGGCGGTCGAGAAGGGTGGCGATTACATCATCAACGGCGTCAAGCACTTCATCAGCCACGCCGACCACGCCGACTTCGTGATTCTGTTCGCGGCGACCGGCGATGAGTCGGGAACGCGAGGCCCGAAGAAGCTGATCACGGCGTTCCTGGTCGACATGGGTACGCCGGGTTTTGTGGTGCGACCCGGCTACAAGAATGTCTCGCACCGCGGTTACAACAACAGCATCCTCGAATTCAACGACTGCCGGGTACCGAAGTCCGCGGTGCTGGGCGAGGTCCACCGCGGATTTGAGGTTGCCAACGCGTGGCTCGGGGCGACCCGGCTGCAGGTCGCGGCGACCTGCCTCGGCCGCGCCGAGCGCGCCCTCGAGCACGCCAAGCAGTGGGCCGTCGAGCGCCGGCAGTTCGGGCAGCAGATCGGCAAGTTCCAGGGCGTCTCCTTCAAGCTCGCCGACATGGCGGTCGAGCTGCGCGCCGCGGAGCTGTTGACGCTGGAGGCGGCCTGGAAGTTCGATCAGAAGACGGCGACCGATACCGACATGGCGATCGCGAAACTCAAAGCGACCGAGATGCTCGCCATGGTGGCGGACGAGGCGCTGCAGATCCACGGCGGTATGGGCCTGATGGCTGACCTGCCGCTCGAGCGGATCTGGCGGGATGCCCGGATCGAGCGCATCTGGGAAGGCACCAGCGAGATTCAGCGCCACATCATCTCGCGTTCACTGCTCAGGCCGCTCGGCGGCTGACCCGCCGGGCGCGCCGGTGGCGCACGACCCCTGCCTCCAGTAGCATCAAACGGGAGCGGGGGATACCGGGTGACCAAAGCTCAGGCGCTGCGCGCGCCGACGTCGCCGTTCTGGCTGGTGCTGCTGATGGCGGCATCGCTTTTTATTAATTACATAGACCGCGGCAACCTCGCGACCGCGGGTCCGCTGCTCCAGGCGGATCTGCATCTCACTTCCACGCGCTTCGGCGTGCTGCTGGCGGCGTTCTACTTCACCTACACCTGTGCGCAGTTTCCCGCCGGCTGGCTTGCCGATCGCTATGGCGCCAAGATCGTGCTCGGCATCGGCGCCGCGATCTGGTCGATCGCGACGCTGCTCACCGGGTTCGCCGTCGGCTTCTACTCCGTTCTGGCGCTCCGATTCCTGCTCGGTATTGGCGAGAGCGCGGGATTCACGACCACCTCCAAGCTGATCGCCGAGCGCGTGCCGGCGGAGCACGTGGGGCTCGCGAATGGGCTCACGGGCTTCGGCTACCTGGTGGGTCCGGCAGTTGGCACGCTGCTCGGCGGGGTGCTCATGGCGCGGATCGGGTGGCGCCCGGTGTTCATCCTGTTCGGCGTCGCCTCCCTGATCTGGCTGCTGCCGTGGTCGCGCGTCGTCGTGCCCGAAGTGACGATCGCCAAGGCGCCGGCAGCGCCCGACGTTCCGATCCCGTCGGTCGGCGAGATTCTGCGCGAACGCGGCCTTTGGGGCGCCGCCATCGGCCATTTCTGCGGCAACTACAACTTCTATTTCATCCTCGGCTGGCTGCCAAGCTACCTCGTGAGCTCGTTGGGCTTCACCATGGACGAGATGGCGGCCGTCGCCTCGAGTGCTTACGCGCTGAACGCGGTGGCGGCACTTTTCGCCGGTTGGGCGATCGACCGCTGGGTACGCGCGGGCGGCTCGGCGACTTTTGCGCACAAGCTGCCGATGGGGCTCGCGCACCTGCTCGGTATTGGCTGCATGCTCGGCATCGTCGTCCTGCCGGTGAAGCCCGCACTCGCGTGCCTCTATGCCTACGAGGTCGTGCTCGGTTTCTCCTCGCCGGGCTATTTCGCGATCCCGCAAATCATCGCGGGGCCGGCCGCCGCCGCGCGCTGGGTGGGCGTGCAGAACGGGCTCGGCAACCTGCCGGGGCTGTTTGCGCTGACGCTCACCGGCGTCCTGATCGACGCCACCGGCAGCTACTGGAGCGCGTTCGTGCTCGCCGGCATCGTCAACCTGGTCGGTTTCTTCGGCTGGGTAGTCATCCTGCCGAAGGTCGAGCCGATCGACTGGGCCGCGCGTGCTCGCGCCGCCAGCCTGCGCCGCGTCGCGCACCGTGCGGCCGATGCCTGACGGCGACGCCGGCTTCAGCCGCGCATGCGCGCGCCGCTCGGATCGAACGCGGGCTCGGTGAGGCGCACGGCCGTGCGCCGCTCGCCGATCAGCTCGACCTCGAACCCGGTGGTGGCCGCGGCCACCTCGATGTTGACATAGCCGAGCGCGATCGACTGCTGCACGCTGTGTCCGTAGCCGCCCGAGGTCACCCAGCCGACCACGCGACCGTCGTGCCAGATCGGCTCGTCGCCGATCGCGTCCGCATCGTGCGCCGCGACCGCGAGCGCGATCAGCCGGCGCTCGCCGCCGCGCTCCTTCTCATCGGTCGCGGCGCGCTTGCCAATGAAGTCGTCCTTGGCAAGATCGATGAAGCGGCCGAGCCCGGCCTCGAACGGGCCATAGATCGGGCGGAATTCCCGTGCCCAGGTGCCGAAGCTCTTCTCGAGCCTGAGTGAGTTGAGCGCCCGCCCGCCGATGTGGCGCAGGCCGAACTCCCGTCCCGCCCGCACCAGCAGGTCATAGAGCGCCCGCTGGTAGTCGGTCGTCACCCAGATCTCATAGCCAAGATCGCCAGTGAATGACACGCGCCCGACGAGTGCCGGAATCATCCCGACGTCGAGGCGGCGGAAGCTCATGAACGGGAACGCGGGGGTCGCAAGATCGTCGGCCACCAGCGACTGCAGCAGCGCGCGGGAACTCGGGCCGGCAACCGACAGGCCGACGTACTCCATCGCGCACGGCCGGACCGTGACGCCGGCGCGTGGCAGGTGACGCTCGAACCAGCGCACGTAGAAGCTCTCGGCCGCGTAAGTGCCGATCAGGAAGAACCGCTCGGCCGTCAGCCGGCACACCGTGAAGTCGCCGATCAGGCGGCCGCGCTCGTTCAGCATCGGCGCGAGCGCCATGCGCCCGACCGGCGGGATCCGGTTCGCCATCACGCGGCCGAGCCAGCCGGCCGCCGCGGGGCCGGTGATCTCGAACTTGCCGTAGTTCGAGATCTCGAGCAGGCCGACCGCGTCACGCACCGCCCGGCACTCCTCGGCGACCGCGGGGTGCGCGTTGGAGCGGTGCCAGGTCACGTCCTCGTGGGGCGCCTGGCCTGTTGGCGCGAACCACAACGCGTGCTCGAGGCCGCAGTAGTCGCCAAATACGGCGTTCTGCGCCCTGAGGCGGTCGTAGATCGGCGATGTGCGCAGCGGCCGCGCGGCCTCGAGCTCCTCGTTCGGAAAGCGGATCCGGAAGCGCCGCGAGTAGTTTTCCCGCACCTTGGAATTCGTGTAAGCAAGGGTCGCCCAGTCGCCGAAACGAGCGACGTCCATCGCCCAGATATCGGCGCCGGGGTCGCCGTCGACCATCCAGCTGGCGAGCGACAGTCCCACGCCGCCGCCCTGGCTGAGACCCGCCATGACCCCGCAGGCGACCCAGAAGTTCGTGAGGCCGCGCACCGGGCCGACGAGCGGATTCCCGTCCGGGGCAAACGTAAACGGACCGTTGACGATCGACTTGATGCCGGCGCTTTCGAGCCGGGGGAAGTGCTTGAAGCCGACCTCGAGGCTGGGTGCGATCCGCTCCAGGTCGTTGGGCAGCAGCTCCTGGCTGAAGTCCCATGGCGTCGTGCGTGGCGACCACGGCACACCCGCGCGTTCGTAGGTCCCCATCAGCATGCCGCCGCGCTCCTGGCGCATGTAGATCTCGCCCTCGAAGTCGATGCAGTGCAGCTGCTCCTTCTGGCCGCGAAACTCGGGCAAGTCCTCGGTGATCAGGTACTGATGCTCCATCGCGAGAATCGGGAGCTCGAGCCCGACGAAGCGCCCGATCTCGCGGGCCCACAGGCCCCCGGCGTTGACGACGTGCTCGGCGTGAACGTTCCCGCCGGTCGTGATGACGTCCCACGTGCCGTCGGCGCGCGCCTTGAGGTCCGTCACGCGGGTCTGGCGGACGATCTCGGCGCCGGCGATCTGCGCGCACTTGGCATAGGCGTGGGTCACTCCGTACGGATCGACGTGGCCCTCGATCGGGTCGTACATCGCGCCCAGGAAGTGCGCCTCATCGAGCAGCGGGAACATCTTCTTGGCCTCGGCCACCGACAGGAGCTCGAGCTCCATGCCGAGGTAGCGGCCGCGCGCCTTGGCCATCTTGAGCCAGTCGAGCCGCTCGGGCGTGCCGGCGAGCATGATGCCGCCAGTGATGTGGACGCCGCACGCCTGGCCGGAGATGCGCTCGATCTCCTTGTAGAGATTGATGGTGTACTGCTGGAGCTTGGCCACGTTCGGATCGCCATTGACCGTGTGCATTCCGCCGGCCGCGTGCCATGTCGAGCCGGAAGTCAGCTCGGCGCGCTCGATCAGCAGCACGTCCTTCCAGCCTGCTTTGGTCAGGTGATAGAGCACGCTCGCGCCCACCA
>DATNHZ010000102.1:0-8030 GCA_035604655.1 Steroidobacteraceae bacterium
CACACCGCGCGACCGGCGCGTGCCGCGGCGAGCCCGAGCCGAATCTGCAGCGCGCGCGCCTGGCGCCCCGTCGCCGTGACGATCTCGCCACCGGCGTCGAGCAATGCCGCGTGCGCAGCGAGGACGGGCACTTAGCTTCGCGCGACGGCCTTGAGCGGCGGCGCGCCGGCGCGCGTCGCGGCCGCCTGGGCGTAGATGCCCAGCTGCTCCTCGATCCGGCCGAACACGTCCCGCAGCAGCTCGGGCTCCGGCAGGCTCGTCACCCTGAAATGCGTGCTGTACGGTGCGTTGAAGCTGACGCCCGGTGCCACGACCACGTGCTTGTACTCGAGCAGGTCCATCGCAAAGGTCTGATCGTCGAAGTCCGGGAGCACATCGCGGCGCACGCCGACGAACGCGTACATCGCACCCATCGGTCGGCAAAGCTCGAGGTACTTGCTCGCCGCGACGGCCTCGAGAATGGACCGGCGCGACTCGAACAGCCGGCCGCCAGGGCGCGTCAGGTCGCGGACGCTCTGGTAGCCGCCGAGCGCCGTCTGCACCGCCCACTGGCCCGGCACGTTGCTGCACAGGCGCAGCGAGCTCAAGAGCTCAAGCCCGTGCAGGTACTCCCCGGCACCCTCGCGCTCCCCGGAGAACACCGCCCAGCCGACCCGATAGCCGCATGCGCGATAGACCTTGGAGAGTCCCGACAGCGTCGCGCACAGCGTGTCGCGCACGAGCGTCGCGAGCGGCACGAACTCGGCCCCGTCGTAGGTCATCTGGTCGTAGATCTCGTCGGCGAACACCACCAGGCGATGCTTCTCGGCGAGCCGCGCGATGCGCATCAGCACGTCGCGGCTGTAGACCGAGCCGGTGGGGTTGTTGGGGTTGATGACGACGATCGCCCGCGTGCGGCGCGTGACGAGCCTCTCGATCTCGTCGGGATCCGGCATCCAGCCGGCGTCGCTCCGGCACGGGTAGTGCACTGCGCGACCGCGATTGAGAATCGTCGCCGCCGTCCACAGCGGATAGTCGGGGCTCGGGATGAGCACCTCGTCGCCGTCGTTGAGCAGCGCCCGCAGCGTCAGGTCGATCAGCTCGGAGACGCCATTTCCGATGTACACGTCGTCGACCGTGACGTTGCGCAGGCCGCGCTCCTGCTGCTGCATCACGATCGCCTCGCGCGCCGGGAAGATGCCCTTCTGGTGCACGTAGCCCTCGGCGAGCCGCAGGTTCTCGATCATCGCGAGCCGCATCGTCTCGGGTGTGCGGAACCCGAAGGCACCGGGGTTGCCGATGTTGAGCGAGACGATGTCGTAACCCAGGCGCTCCATCTCGTGGGCGCGTCGGGCGAGCTGGCCGCGGATCTCGTAGCGGACGTTCGCAAGCGCCGTGCTGGCGCGGATCGTGGGCGTGGTCATATGTCACCCTGGCTCGGTCACGGACCCAAGGATGTGAGGATAACGCAGCCGGGCCCGGCCGCACGCGGCGCCATTCTCAGCCGATCACGCCCTGGGCTCTGAGGTCGGCGAGCTGCACCTGATCGAGGCCGAGTTCGCCTGCGAGGATCGCGGTCGTATGCTCGCCGAGCAGCGGCGGCGGCAACTGATAATCGAGCGCCGTACGTGAATAACGGATCGGATTTCGGACCTGCGGGACGCTCCCGGCCAGCGGATGGGCGAGATCGATTCGCATCTGCCGGTGGCGGATCTGTGGTTCCGCAAACACCGCGGCCAGGTCGTTGATCGGGCCGCAAGGGACCGCGGCTGGCGCGAGCTGCGCGATCCACTCGCCGGTCGTTCGCGCCGCGATGAGCTCGGCTACCAGCGGCACGAGCTCCGCCCGGTGTGCAACACGGGCGGCATTGGTCGCGTAACGCGTGTCGGTCGCGAGCTGCGGACGGCCCGCAAGCGAGGCGAAGGCCGCGAATTGCCGGTCATTGCCGATCGCCAGCATCAGGTACCCGTCGGAGGTCGCAAAGGACTGGTACGGGACGATGTTCGGGTGCGCGGTACCCTGGCGAGGCGGTGCGCGGCCCGACAGCAGGTAGTTCATGCTCTGGTTCGCGAGCCAGGCGACCTGCGTGTCGAGGAGCGCCAGGTCGATGTACTGCCCGACGCCCGAGCTCGTGCGCTCGTAGAGCGCCGCGACGATCGCGCTCAGCGCGTACATGCCCGTCATCAGGTCGGCGACCGCCACTCCGACCTTCTGCGGCCCTGCGCCCGGCTCGCCGTCCGGGACGCCCGTGAGGCTCATCAGGCCGCCCATGCCCTGGATCATCGCGTCGTAACCCGCGCCCTGGGCGTCGGGCCCGTCCTGGCCGAAGGCCGAGATCGAGCAGTACACGAGTCGCGGGTTCGCCGGGGCAAGATCGGAATACGCGAGCCCGTACTTCGCGAGGCCGCCGACCTTGAAGTTCTCCACCAGCACGTCGCAGCGCGCCGCCAGCGCGCGGATCAGTCGCTGCCCGTCCGCCGCGGCGATGTCGATCGCAACTGAGTGCTTGCCGCGGTTCGTCGCGAGGTAATAGGCGGACTCGCCGGTGTCGCGGCCGGCGGCGTCCTTGAGCCAGGGCGGTCCCCAGGCCCGCGTGTCATCGCCGCTGCCGGGCTTCTCGATCTTGTAGACCATTGCGCCGAGGTCCGCGAGCGCCTGCGTGGCCCACGGGCCCGCGAGCACGCGCCCGAGGTCGAGCACCTTGATGCCGTGCAACGGTCCCACCAGAATTCCGGCTCCCGAACGACCTTGGTTGGCGCCGCACGTTAACTCACCGACGGCGATTCCGGAAATGTCCGTGGCATACTCGGGCGACCATCCACACTCCCGGAGCCCGACCCGCTATGAGCACGATCAAGGCCGCGTTGCCGCTGCTCGCGCTGCACGAAGGCGTGTGGGAAGGCACGTACCGCTACTACGATGCGGCCGGCGAGAAGGTCGACGAGCACCAGTCGCGGCTCGAGCTGCGGCTGCCCGCCGCGGGTCCGTGGCCGTACGTGCAGCAGAGCGAGTACACCTGGCCGAGCGGCAAGAAGGAACGGCGCGAGTTCACGGCGACCTACCGTGACGGGCGCCTGTGGTTCGACAGCGAGTGGATCTGCGGCTGGGCGGCCGAGGTGCCACTCGACGCCCATCGGCGGACGGCGATGCTGTACTGGACGCGCAAGGACGAGCCGGGCGCGTATCTCTACGAGATGAGCCAGCTGAGCGACTGTCACCGCTACCGCACACGCATCGGCCAGTGGCTCGCGGGCGGCCAGACGCGCATGCGGATCCTGATTGACGAGCGGCGAGTCACGGACGCGAACGCCGGCTGAGGACTGAGGCCGTCAGGACGCCGGACTCGGCGCGGTGACCGTGCCGGGCGCGCCCGCGAGGAGCTCGCCCGACCGCCAGCATGCGACCGCGTGGCCAGAGTCGTCCGCGAGCAGTTCAGGTACTCCGTCTGCGCACCTGCCGAGCGCGTGGCGGCAGCGGGTCCGGAACACGCAACCCGATGGCGGCGCGAACGGCGAGGCCGGCTCGCCGGCGCCCGCCGCGGCGACGGGCCGCGCGCGCCCGAGCGTCGGCACGCACTCGAGCAGCAGCTGGGTGTACGGGTGGCGCGGCGCCGCGTACAGCGGCGCGCGCGGTCCGAGCTCCATGATCCGCCCGAGGTACAGGACCAGCACCCGCGTGCACAGTCGCCGCACGACCGCGAGGTTGTGGCTGATCAGCAGCAGCGCCGTCCCCTGCTCGCGCTGAAAGTCGCGCAGCAGGTTGACGATCTGCGCCTGCACGGAGACATCGAGCGCGCTCAGCGGCTCGTCGCACACCACGAGTTTCGGGCGGGTGATCATCGCGCGCGCGATTGCCGCCCGCTGGCATTGCCCGCCGCTCAGCTCGTGCGGGTAGCGGCTCGCAAGCGACGGGGCGAGCCCGACCCGCTCGAGGATCTGCGCCACCGCGCGCTGGCGCGCCGCGCGCGTCAGTTCCGGCGAATGGACGATCAGCGGCTCGGCCACCGCGGTGGCGAGCGTGAAGCGCGGGTCGAGACTTGCGAGCGGGTCCTGGAACACGACGGTCAGGTCGCGCCGCAGGCGCCGCAGGTCCTTCCGCGCCATCCCGAGCAGATCGCGGCCGAGCCAGCTTACGCTGCCCCGGGTCGCGGGCACGAGCCTCAGGATCGCGCGCGCCAGCGTCGATTTGCCGGAACCCGACTCTCCCACGACGCCGAGGGCCTCGGCCTGCCCGACGTCGAAGCCGACGCCGTCGAGTGCGCGCAGCCGCCCGCGTCCGGTCCGGTACTCCACACCGAGGCCGCGCACTGCCAGCAGTGGGGTCACGGTGGGCCGGCCCCGGCGAGCGGGTAGTGACAGGCGACCGCGCCGCCGCCCGGCCGGCCCGAGCGCAACAGCGGTGCCTCGACCACGCAGCGCGGTGCGGCCCGCGGGCAACGCGGTGCGAACGCACAGCCGGTCAGCACGGCACCAGGCGCGGGCGGACCGCCGGCAATCGCCGCGAGCGGCGCCTCCGCCGGCGCATCGAGCCGCGGGCTCGCACCGGCCAGGGCCGCCGTGTATGGATGCGCGGGAACCTCGAGCACCGCGGCGGCGGGCCCTTGCTCGAGGAGGCGCCCGGCGTACATCACGGCGATGTCCTCGCACAGATCCGCGACCACCGCAAGGTCGTGGCTGACCAGCAGCAGCGCCGTCCCAAGCTCGGCGTTGAGTTCGCGAAACAGCGCCAGTATCCCCGCCTCGACGGTGACGTCGAGCGCGGTCGTCGGCTCATCGGCGATCAGCAGCTGAGGCCCCGCGATCAGTGCGATCGCGATCAGCACGCGCTGCCGCAGCCCGCCCGAGAGCTCGTGCGGATACTGGTTGAGGCGGGTCGCCGGATCGGGCACCTGGACGCGCTCGAGAAGCTGCCGCGCCGCTGCGCGCGCGGCCCTGCGGCCGAGCTTGCCGTGCGCGCGGGCGGTCTCGACCAGCTGCGTGCCGACGGTGAGGTGCGGGGTCAGCGCGGTCTGCGGATCCTGGAACACGAAACCGATGCGCGCACCACGGACCGAGCGCAGCCGCGAGGCGCTGGCACCGAGCAGCTCCTCGCCGTCGAGCCGTACACTCCCACCGACCACTGCCGCGCCGGGCAGCAGCCCGGGGATCGCCAGCGCCAGCTGGGTCTTGCCGGCCCCGGACTCGCCGACCAGGCCGAGCCGGCGACCCCTGCCGAGCGAAAGGTCGACGCCATCGACCGCGGTGACGCTGTGCCGATCGCCCGGGAAGCGCACCGCGAGCCCACGAATCTCCAGCAGACCTGGCTCAGCGCTCACGGGGATCCAGCAGATCCCGCAGCCCGTCGCCGACGAAGCCGAGGGCCAGCACGATCGCGACCAGGAACGAGCACGGGACCAGCAGCATCCACGGGGCCGCCTCCATTTCGGCGGCGCCCTGTGCCATGAGATTTCCGAGGCTCGCGGCCGGCTCCTGCACGCCGAGGCCGAGGAACGACAGGAAACTCTCGATCAGGATCATGCCGGGGACGGTCAGCGTCGCGTAAACCAGCACCGCGCCGGCGAGGTTCGGAAGGATGTGGCGCACGAGGATCCGCCAGGTGGGTACGCCGAGTGCGATCGCGGCCGCGATGAACTCCCGGTGCCGCAGACTCTCGGCCTGAATGCGCACGACGCGCGCCATCGTCAGCCAGCCAACGGCCCCGATCGCGACGAACAGGGTCGACGGCGTCCTGCCCAGAGTCACCGTCAGCAGGATCACAAAGAACACATACGGGAGCGAGTAGAAGACGTCGACGATCCGCATCATCAGCGCCTCGACGCGCCCGCCCGCGAATCCCGCGATGGCGCCCCAGGTCACGCCGATCAGCAGGCTGACCAGCGTCGCGAGCAGGCCGATCGCAAGCGACACGCGCACGCCCTCGAGCGTGCGCACGAAGAGGTCCCGCCCCAGCCGGTCGGTTCCGAACCAATGCTGCCCCTCACCGCCGGGCGCACTCGCAATCCGCGCCCAGTCGAGGTCGTCGAAGCGCCACGGGCTCAGCTTCGGCCCCGCCACCGCCAGCAGCGCGATCGCCGCGAGCAGGCACAGGCTCGTGCGTGCGGCCGGGTGGCCCGGAAACCAGCGCCTGATCCCGATCATGCGCGCCGGTCGTGCCGCACGCGCGGATCGAGCAGGCCCTGCAGCAGGTCGACCGCAAGGTTGAACGACAGGACCAGCACCGCGTACACGATCACCTGGCCGAGTACCAGCGTGTAGTCGCGATTGAGCGCGCCCTGCACGAGGAAGCGCCCCATGCCCGGCAGCCCGAACACGGTCTCGACGACCAGTGAGCCGGTAAGCACGGCGGCGGCGGCGGGACCGAGGTATCCGAGCACCGGCGCCAGCGCCGGTGGCAGCACGTGGCGGACCAGCACGGCGACCGGCGGCAAGCCCTTGGCGCGGGCGGTGCGGATGTATGGAAGGCCCAGCACCTCGAGCACGCTCGCGCGCGTCATGCGCGCGACGTAGGCCAGCGTCGGCAGGGCAAGCGAAATGACGGGCAGCACGAGGTCGCGGGTCGTGCCCGGCTCCCAGCCCGCGACGGGCAGCCAGTGCAGGGAGATCGCGAACACCAGCACCAGCAGCGGGGCCACCACGTACGCCGGGACCGCAATCCCGAGCGCCAGCACCGCCATCAGCACACGGTCGGCGAGCCGGTCCTTGCGCGTGGCCGCGAGCAGACCAAGCGGCACGCCGAGCCCGACAGCCAGCGCGAAGGCGAACGCACCAACCGTGAGGCTGACCGGGAGCCCGGTCGCGATCAGCTGGTTGACCGTGAAATCGCGGATCCGCATCGAGGGACCCAGGTCTCCGTGCAGCAGCCCGCGCCAGTAGCGCACGTACTGCTGGCCGAGCGAAAGATCGAGGCCGTAGGCCCGGTCGAGGTTCGCCTTGATGTCGGGGGCCAGCGTCTGCTCCTGGTCGAACGGGCCGCCCGGCGCGACTCGCACCAGCACGAAGGCGAGTGTGACGATGATGATCAGCGTCGGCAGGAGCCCGACGATCCGGGCCAGCGCGTACCTCACTCGGCGCCTCGCCTCACGCATCGCACCGGGTGCGCGAAGGTCGGTGGGCCGCGCTCGCCGGTGGCCGCGCGCGAGCTCATCGGCTGCGTCCAGCTGCGGAAGGATCGAAGACAGACGCCACGGGATCCTCGGTTCGCCGCCGGCAGTCTAGGAGAGCGCCACGGCCCGACGCAACGCGACCGCGCGCGGCGCCGGCCGTCGCGAACCGCCCGGAAAAAAAAGAAAGCGGCCGATTAGCGCCGCTTTCGTCACGCACCGATCCGCACTTTCGCGCCGACCAGTGCTCCCCTCGCGCTTCGCATTGTCGTTGTCGTTAGACGCGAAGCGAATACAACCGGAGGCGGACCCTAACACTGGCCCGAGAGCCGGTAAAGTTGCACTGCACTAGCATCGGTCGTGCCTGCGACGCCGTTCCGCGGGCGGCCGACTGCGCCGACCGGCCGATTGCCTGCGGGTTCTACATTTGACACCCGCAGTCCTTTTGCATAGCGTGCCGCGACGCAAAAAAAGCGGCGGCGGGCCGCCCGCCGGCGGCGCAGGCGCCGCGTGGCGTCCCTGGTGAGGAGTGTTGGCATGCGCAAGATCCTGGTCGGCATCAAACGCGTCGTGGACTACAACGTTCGGGTGCGGGTCAAGCCGGACGGCTCGGGAGTCGCGACCGACGGCGTCAAGATGAGCGTCAATCCGTTCGATGAGATCGCCCTCGAGGAGGCGCTGCGGCTCAAGGAACGCGGCGAGGCGTCCGAGGTCGTGGCCGTCAGCGTCGGCCCGGACGATGCCCAGCAGCAGCTCAGGACCGCCCTCGCGATGGGCGCCGACCGCGCGATCCTCGTCAAGACCGACCGGACGCTCGAGCCGCTGAGCGCGGCGCAGGCGTTGCTCGCCATCGTCCGCAAGGAGAACCCGGACATCGTGATCGTCGGCAAGCAGGCGATCGATGATGATGCCGCGCAGACCGGGCCGATGCTCGCCGCGCTGTGGGATCGCC
>DATNHZ010000103.1:0-4536 GCA_035604655.1 Steroidobacteraceae bacterium
GCTCGCGAACGCCCCGAAGCCGGTGGTGATGCCGTAACTCACCTGGCCCTTCGCGACCGCGCGTTCGACCGCGGCGCGGCTCGCCTGCATGCGGGTGAGCGCATCGGCGGACAGTCGCCAGCGCGCTCGGGGCACGAGGCCTGCGACCGCGCTGAGCGGCAGGTCCAGGCCCGACAGCGGTGCGGGGGTGGGAGTCATGCGGTCAGCCTCTTGTAGCGGATCCGGTGCGGCTGGTCGGCGTCCTCGCCCTTGCGGCGCTTCAGGTCCGCCACGTAGTCCTGGTAGTTGCCCTCGAACCAGACCACCTCGCTGTTGCCTTCGAAGGCGAGGATGTGCGTCGCGGTCCTATCGAGGAACCAGCGGTCGTGCGAGATCACCACCGCACAGCCCGGAAAGGCGAGCAACGCCTCCTCCAGCGCGCGCAGCGTCTCGACGTCCAGATCGTTGGTCGGCTCGTCGAGCAGCAGCACGTTCGCCCCTGCCTTCAGGACCTTGGCCAGGTGCACGCGATTGCGCTCGCCGCCGGACAGCTGGCCGATCAGCTGCTGCTGCTGCGTGCCCTTGAAGTTGAAGCGGCCGACGTAGGCCCGCGATGGCGTCTCGTAGTTCCCGACCTTGATGGTGTCGAGGCCGCCGGAGATCTCGGCCCAGACGCTGTTCGAGTCGCCGAGCGTCTGGCGCGACTGGTCGACGTAGGCGAGCTGCACCGTCGGACCGATGCGGATTTCGCCGCCGTCGGGCTTCTCGACACCCGTCAGCATCCGGAATAACGTCGTCTTGCCCGCGCCGTTGGGGCCGATGATGCCGACGATGCCGCCGCGCGGCAGGTTGAAGGACAGTCCGTCGATCAGCAGCCGCTCGCCGAACCCTTTGGTGAGTTTCCTGACCTCGATCACCAGCTCGCCGAGGCGCTCGCCAGGCGGGATGTAGATTTCGTTGGTCTCGTTGCGTTTCTGGAACTCCTGCGACTGCAGCTCCTCGAAGCGGGCCAGGCGCGCCTTGCTCTTGGCCTGGCGGGCCTTCGGGTTCTGGCGAACCCACGCGAGCTCCTGCTGCAGCATTTTCCGCAGCCCTTCCTCCTGACGCTCCTCGATCCCGAGCCGCTGTTCCTTCTGCTCGAGCCAGGAAGAGTAGTTGCCCTGCCACGGGATGCCGTGGCCACGGTCGAGTTCGAGGATCCAGCCCGCGACATTGTCGAGGAAGTAGCGATCGTGGGTGACGGCGATCACCGTGCTCGGATACTCCTCGAGGAAGTGCTCGAGCCAGGCGACCGATTCGGCATCGAGATGATTGGTGGGCTCATCGAGCAGCAGCATGTCGGGCTTCGACAGCAGCAGCCGGCACAGCGCGACGCGGCGCTTCTCGCCACCCGACAGAGTCTTGATCAGCGCATCCCAGTCCGGAAGGCGCAGCGCGTCGGCCGCCACATCGAGCGTGCGCTGCAGGTTGTGACCGTCGACCGTCGTCAACAGCGCCTCGAGTTCCGCCTGCTCGGCGGCCAGCTTGTCGAAGTCGGCGCCTTCCTCGGAGTAGGACGCGTACACGGCCTCGAGCCGGCTCAAGGCCTCCTTGATCGGCCGGACGCCATCCTCGACCGCCTCGCGCACCGTACGCTCGGGGTCGAGGTCGGGCTCTTGCTGCAGGAAGCCGATCTTGATGCCCGGCTGCGGCCGCGCCTCGCCGTCGATTTCCCTGTCGAGGCCGGCCATGATGCGCAGCAGCGAACTCTTGCCTGCGCCGTTGAGGCCGAGAACCCCGATCTTGGCGCCGGGAAAGAAGGACAGCGAAATGTCGCGGAGGATCGTCCGCTTCGGGGGCACCACCTTCGATACCCGGTTCATCGTGTAGATAAACTGCGCCATGGTCGAGTTGCTTTAGGGTCCAGCCGCCTTGAGGGGCCGCGATTATCGGGTAGCGGGCCGCAGGGTGCCAGCCTCGCGCCGCCCGACGCGGCTAAACTGACCGGTGCGCCCTTTGCTGCTAGGCTGGCAGCATGCGTCGCCATCGACCGAATACCTGCCTCGTGGCCGGCGAGAAGATCGCCCGCTACGGGTTCGGCGAGGGCCACCCGTTCGGGACCGACCGCCACGACGTGTTCATCCGCGAGCTGAAGTCCGAGGAGCTCGATGGCGCAGTCGAGCTGCTCGAGCCGCGCGCCGCGACCCGCCCCGAACTCGAGACCTTCCACCAGCCGGCCTACGTCGAACTGGTCGCCGATCGCTCGCGCACCGGCGAGGGCTTCCTCGACGCTGGTGACACTCCGGCGTTCCGCGGCGTGTTTGAGGCCGCGAGCAACGTCGTGGGGGCAGCGCTCGTCGCGACCGAGGCGATCATGTCGGGCCGGGTCCGGCGCGGGTTCGTGCCGATCGCGGGGCTGCACCACGCCTCGCGGGCACACGCGGCGGGTTTTTGCGTATTCAACGACTGCGGCGTCGTGGCCGAGCAGCTGCGCCTGCGCTGGGGCCTGAAACGCATCGCCTACGTCGACATCGACGCGCACCACGGCGACGGCATGTTCTACGCCTTCGAGGACGACCCCGACCTCGCCTTCGCGGACATCCACGAGGATGGCCGCTACCTGTATCCGGGGACCGGAGCCTCGGAGGAGACCGGACGCGGTCTTGCACACGGCACCAAGCTCAACATCCCGCTGCCGCCAGGCGCAGGGGACGACGCGTTCTGGCCCGCCTGGAACCGGGTCGAGGCCTACATCGAGGCGCGGCGCCCGGAGTTCATCGTGTTCCAGTGTGGCGCCGACAGTCTCCAGGGCGACCCGATCACGCACCTCAGATACAGCGAGGACGCACATGCGCATGCCGCGGCCCGGCTCGCCGGGCTCGCCGACCGGCTGTGCGACGGCAGGCTCCTCGGGCTCGGTGGCGGCGGTTACAACCGCCGCAATCTCGCGCGCGCCTGGTCGCGAGTCGTGCGCAGCTTCGTCGAGCACGAGTCTTAAGCGCCGCGCGCCGCCTCGCGGCGACGGTTTCCGCTAGAATTGATGCACTCCCCGAACCCTGACTGTCCACCACCGTGGGGCTTGCGCAGCGCATGTTCGACCCGACCATGACCATTGCCGGCTTCGATCCGGAGCTCGCTGCGGCGATCATCTGCGAACGCCAGCGGCAGGAAGATCACATCGAGCTGATCGCCTCGGAGAACTACGCCAGTCCGCGGGTCCTCGAGGCGCAAGGGTCGGTGCTGACCAACAAGTACGCGGAAGGGTATCCGGGCAGGCGCTACTACGGTGGCTGCGAGTACGTCGACATCGCCGAGCAGCTGGCGATCGATCGAGTCAAGAAGCTTTTTGGCGCGACCTACGCAAACGTCCAGCCGCACTCGGGCTCGCAGGCGAACGCGGCGGTCTACTTCGCGCTGCTGAACCCGGGTGACACGCTGCTCGGTATGAGCCTCGATCACGGCGGACATCTGACGCATGGCGCCAAGGTCAGCCTCTCCGGCAAGGCGTTTCACGCGGTGCAGTACGGGATTCGTCCCGACACCGGCTAGATCGACTACGAGCAGGTCGAGCGGCTCGCGCGCCAGCACAAGCCGCGGCTGATCATCGCCGGTTTCTCGGCCTACTCGCGGGTCATCGACTGGCCGCGGTTCAGGCGCATCGCCGATGCGGTGGGGGCGTACTTCGTGGTCGACATGGCGCACGTCGCCGGACTGTGTGCCGTCGGCGTCTACCCGAACCCGGTGCCGCATGCACACGTCGTGACCTCCACGACCCACAAGACGCTGCGCGGTCCGCGCGGCGGCGTGATCCTGTCGAACGCCGGCGAGGACATCACCAAGAAGCTGTCGTCGATGGTGTTCCCCGGCACCCAGGGCGGGCCATTGATGCACGTGATCGCCGCCAAGGCGGTCGCGTTCCTGGAGGCGTTGCAGCCGGAGTTCGCCGCCTACCAGCGTCAGGTTGTCACCAATGCCCGCGCGATGGCGGCGACGCTGATCAAGCGGAACTATCGCGTCGTCTCGGGCGGCACCGACAACCACCTGTTCCTGCTCGACCTGATCGCCCGCAACGTGACCGGCAAGGACGCCGACGCGGCGCTCGGCGCCGCGCACATCACGGTCAACAAGAACGCGGTGCCAAACGATCCGCGCCCGCCGATGATCACGAGCGGCCTTCGGATCGGCACGCCGGCGGTCACGACCCGCGGCCTGAGGGTTCCGGACGTCGAGCTGCTCGCAAGTCTCATCGCCGACGTGCTCGACAACCTCGCCTCGCGCGCCCACCTCGGCAGCGCCGACGGCAAGGGCGGGGTCAAGGCGGAGGAGGCGGTGCTGGCGCGCGTGCGCGGCGAGGTCGAGACCATCTGTCGGCGCTTCCCCGTCTACGGCGGGGCCTGACGGCGCGCCCGGGACGTCGGCGTGTACTGCCCGTTTTGCGGCCACGTCGAAACGAAGGTGACGGATTCGCGGCTGGCGACCGAGGGCCGGCAGATCCGCCGCCGCCGCGAGTGCCTTGCCTGCGGCGAGCGCTTCACGACCTTCGAGGCGGCCGAACTCGTAATGCCGCAGATCGTGAAG
>DATNHZ010000104.1:0-2324 GCA_035604655.1 Steroidobacteraceae bacterium
GGCTGCGACCTGATCGTCATGGAGGAGCAGGCGCGCTTCGCGCTGCCGGAGATCAACGTCGGCGTACTGGCGGATGCCGCCTCGATCAAGCTGCGGCGACGGATCCCGTACCACGTCGCCGTCGACATGTTGATGACCGGACGCTGGATGGATGCCGCCGAGGCCAAGCACTGGGGACTGTGCAACTACCTCGTGCCGAAGGGGCAGGCGCTGACGCGGGCCCGCGAGCTGGCCCGGCAGCTCGCCGCCGGGCCGCCGTTGCTGTTCCCGGCCATCAAACAGCTGCTGCGGCACACCGAGATGGTCGCTGAACACCCCGCCTTCGAGCTCCATGATGCCCTCTCGGCCGTGCAGAAGGTGTTGCGCTCCGATGACTTGCTCGAGGGTGCGCGGGCCTTCGCCGAGAAGCGCAAGCCGGAGTGGAAGGGCCGCTGAGGTGGCAGCCAGGCTCACGCGCGCGATCCTGCGTGCCCCCGGCCGCACGTTCGCCTCGGGCCTGACCGTCGCCGGCGGCGGTGCTCCGGATCTCGCCCTCGCGTGCACCCAGCACGACGCCTATGCGCGGGCGCTCGAGGCCTGCGGTCTTGCGATCACGATGCTGCCTGCCGACGAGCGGTTTCCCGACGGGACGTTCGTCGAGGACACCGCGGTGCTGACACCGCGCGCGGCGATCGTGACGCGGCCCGGTGCGCCGAGCCGGCGCGGGGAGGTCGACTCGATCGCCGCGGCGCTGCGCATGGCGCGCCTGGCGCTACACCACATCCAGGCACCCGGGACCGTCGATGGCGGGGATGTGTGCGAGTGCGACGGGAGCTTTCTGATTGGCGTCTCGGCGCGGACCGACGCGGCCGGGGCGCAGCAGCTCGCAGGCTTGCTGCGGGACCTCGGTTGCCAGGCGATGCTGATCGACATCCGCGAATCGCCGACGCTGCTGCACCTCAAGACCGGGCTCAGCTACCTAGGCGACGGCCGGCTCGTCGTCTCTGGGGACGTGCCGATGAGCGCCTGCCTGGCGGAGTTCGAATGCATCGCGGTGGAACCGGCGGAGGCGTACGCGGCGAACTGCATCCGGGTCAATGATCGCGTGCTCGTCGCCGCGGGGTTCCCGCGCTTCGAAGAGCGCCTGGTCCGCCTCGGGCTCGACCCGCTGCCGCTCGGGATGTCGGAGTTCCGCAAGATGGACGGCGGCCTCAGCTGCCTGTCGCTGCGTTTCTGAGTACGACTGGCGCGCTCAGGAAGTGCGCGTCCGCTCGAGTGCGTCCTCGTCCACGGCATAGCCGAGACCGGGCGTATCCCCGAGATCGATCCAGCCACCAGCTCCGACGCGCAGCGGTTCGACCAGCATGAAGTCGCGCCGCTCAAGTCCCCAATCCGGCGGGTCGTACGGGTACTCGAGGAACGGTGTGTCCACGAGCCCCGCCGTCAGCTGCGCATTGGCGGTCACGCCCATGCCGTTGGTCCACGTGTGCGGGGTGAACAGCAGGTTGTGCTCGGCGGCCATCAGCGCCACGCGCCTGAGGCCCGTGATGCCCCCGACGAGCGCCGCATCCGGTTGCAGCACGTCGAGGCAACGGTCGGCGATCAAGTCGCGAAATCCCTGCAGCTCGCGAGTCATCTCGCCGCCGGCGATCCGCACATCCGTCGCATCGCGCAACGAGCGCATGCCGGCCCGGTCCGCCCGATGCAGCGGTTCCTCCATCCAGTAGACCCCCACGCGCTCGAGTTCGCGGGCGACGGCGAGCGCATCCTTGAACGTCCAGGCGGCCGCGGTGTCCCACGGCATCCGCCAGCCCTGGTTGCAGTCGACCATGAGCTCGAGCCGGTTCCCGACCCGCGCGCGCACGGCCTCGAGGGCCCGGATGTCGTCGCGCCAGTCGCCGCGGTGGAAGCGGATCTTGACCGCCGGGAACCCCTGCTCGAGCATGCGCTCCGCGCACTCGGCCATCGCCCCCGGATCGCGCAGCGTGCCGCTCGAGGCGTAAGCCCGAACCCGCCGCGCGAGGCCGCCGAGCAGCTTCCAGCACGGCTGGCCCGTAATCTTGCCGGCCAGGTCCCACAGCGCGAGGTCGAGCGGCCAGCAGCGTCCGTAGTGGAACTCGAGATTGGCCAGCACGCGGTAGTGTCGCTCGAGCCGCATCGGGTCCTGGCCGATGAACAGGTGCTCGTGACCGGCGAAGCCCACCATCAGGTCGCCGGAGCCGAGCCCGACGAGCCCGGTGTCGGATCTGACCCGGACGATCGTCGCATCGAAGTGAACCCTCGGTTTGGTGTCCCAGCTGGCCTGGAACGGCGGGTCGAACCGCAGCCGGTGCTGGGTGACCTCG
>DATNHZ010000105.1:0-18603 GCA_035604655.1 Steroidobacteraceae bacterium
CGGCTACTATGCATAATCACCTTACCCGAGGCAAATACTTGCGCCGGATTTCTGTGAACCCTCGTTATGTTCGTCTGGGGGGCGTCGCGGTCGCCGTCCTGGTGACGCTCGCTGGCGCCATCCTGTTGGCCGGTCTCGCGACCTATTACTACCTCGCCCCGACGCTGCCCGAAGTCGCGGCGCTGCGGGACGTGCGCTTGCAGGTTCCGCTGCGGATCTACACGCGCGACGGCCGGCTGCTCGCGCAGATCGGCGAGCAACGCCGCGTGCCGGTGCGTTTCGAGGACGTGCCCCGGCGGCTCGTCAATGCCTTCCTCGCTGCCGAGGACGATCGTTTCTTCTCGCACGGCGGGATCGACACCCTCGGGCTGCTGCGCGCGCTGATCGTGACCGCCGCAACCGGCGAGGCGCGCCAGGGGGGCAGCACGATCACGATGCAGCTCGCCCGGAACATGTTCCTCACTCCCGAGAAGCAGCTGCGACGCAAACTTCGCGAGATCTTCCTCGCGCTCAGGATCGAGAGCGAGTTCTCCAAGCAGGAAATCCTGACGCTGTACCTGAACAAGATATTTCTCGGCGAGCGCGCCTACGGCGTCGCCGCTGCCGCGGAGGTGTACTACGGCAAGGCGCTGAGCGAGCTGTCACTCGCCGAGACGGCGACGATCGCGGCGCTGCCCAAGGCGCCATCGACCGTGAACCCGATCGCGAATCCCGACCGCGCACGCCAGCGTCGCGCCTACGTTCTGCGGCGCATGCTCGACAAGGGCTACATCACGCGCTCCGAGCACGATGCGGCGCTTCAGGCGCCGATCGAGACGCAGGAGCACGGCCCGCGCGTCGAGGTCGACGCGCCGTATGTCGCCGAGATGGTGCGCGCGCAACTCACCGACCAGTACGGCGATGATCTGTACAGCGCCGGCTACCAGGTCATCACCACGATCGACAGCCGCCTGCAGCACGCGGCGGACTGGTCGCTGCGGGCGACGCTGCTCGAGTACGACCGGCGCCATGGCTGGCGCGGAGCAGTCGGCCACGCGGCGCGGCCGCCTGACGATCCACGCCAGGCCGGCGAAATGCTCGAACACTTCGCGCCGGTCGGCGGACTGGTGCCGTCCGTCGTCGCCAGCGTAGGCCCCAAGACCGCAGCGGTGTTCGGCAAGGACGGGCAGCGCTACATCCTGCCGTGGGACCCCGGCCTCAGCTGGGCGCGGCGTGCCGACAAGTCGGGGAACCTCGGTCCCGCGCCGAAACAGACGAGCGAGGTACTGGCGCCGGGCGATGTGGTGTACGTGATGCCGAGCGCCGGTGGTGCGGCACTACTCGCCCAGGTACCGCTGGTGCAGGGCGCGTTCGTGTCGCTCGACCCGCAGGACGGTGCGATCACCTCGCTCGCCGGCGGTTTCGATTTCTATGCCAGCAACTTCAACCGCGCGATCCAGGCAAAGCGCCAGCCCGGCTCCGCGTTCAAACCGTTCATCTACTCCGGCGCGCTCGAGCACGGCTTCACGCCGGCGACCGTCATTCTCGATGCGCCGATCGTGATCGAAGGCGCCGGCCTCGAGGACATGTGGCGGCCGGAGAACGAGTCCAAGCACTTCTACGGCCCGACGCGACTGCGCGATGCGCTCGCCCGCTCCCGCAACCTCGTGTCGATTCGCATCCTGCGGGCGCTCGGCGTCAACTATGCGCTCGACTATGCGACGCGCTTCGGTTTCGACAAGGAAGCGCTGCCCCACAACCTGACCCTCGCGCTCGGCACCGCGCAGCTGACCCCGCTCGAACTGACGACCGGCTTCGCGGTGTTTGCCAACGGCGGATTCCGCGTCACCCCGTACCTGATCGAGCGCATCACCGACGCGAACGGTCGTACCGTGTTCGCCGCGGACCCGGCCGTCGCCTGCCTCGAGTGCAACCTGCCGGTCGACCCGCCGCTGCCGGCGGTAACGGACGAGGTCGCGGAACCGCGGGCCGCGCCCGCCGTGGCGACGGCACGTCCGCCGGCGACGGCTTTCGGGTCCGCCGACTCCGAGGCCGCCGCAGGTCCTTCCAGCGCTCCGCCCGCAGCCATCGTCGGCCCCGATGCCCCCGGCGTCACGCGCCTCGTCGAGCTCGGCGACCGAGTGCTGCGCCCGGACCGCAAGCACCTTGCGCCGCACGTGATCTCGACTGCCAATGCGTTTCTGATGACAGATCTGATGCGCGACGTGATCCGCAGAGGCACCGGGCGGCGCGCCCTCGCGTTGAAGCGGGACGACATTGCCGGCAAGACCGGCACGACCAACGACCGCCGCGATACGTGGTTTGCCGGATTCAACGCCGAACTCGTCGCCGGTGCGTGGGTAGGCTTCGACCAAGAGCGCTCGCTCGGCGCCGGCGAAGAGGGCGGTCACACGGCGCTGCCGATGTGGATGTACTTCATGGGCGAGACTTTGGCCGGGCGTCCGGAACGGCGGCTGCCGCAGCCCGAGGGCATCGTCAGCGCGCGTATCTCCGCGACCTCCGGCGAACTCGTCCGCGACAACGATCCGGATGCCATATTCGAGCTGTTCCTCGCCGGCCGGCTGCCGGGCGGTGGCGGCGTGGCCGGCGACTCCGCCGGACTTCCGGCCTCGAAACACGCCGCGCAGAGTGACGAGCCGATCTTCTGATGGCGGCTGCCGCCGAGCCGCGCAGTGCATGTGCTAGAGTCGATTCGTCGGAGCCGTCGGAGAACAACATGACCCGGCCGCGCGCGATTCGCGGTGACGACCTGCGGCGGGCCCTGGCGCAGGAAGCGGCCCGCCTGATGTTCGAGCACGGCGTCGACGATTACGGTTTCGCCAAGCGCAAGGCCGCGGAACGCCTCGGCGCCGGCGAGTACGCGGTGCTCCCGAAGAATTCCGAGATCGACGCCGCGCTCGCCGAGTACCAGCGGCTGTTTGCTCACGACACGCACGCCGGTACGCTCGCCGAACAACGCCGCGCCGCCCTCGATGCGATGCAGCTGCTCGAGGAGTTCGAGCCGCGGCTTGTCGGGCCAGTGCTGTCCGGCACGGCGACGCCCCACCAGGAAATCAGCCTGCACGTGTTCTCGGACCTGGCCGAGGCAGTCAGCCTCAGGCTTCTTGACGGTCACATTCCGTACCGCGTCGCCGAGCATCGAGTGAAAATGAACGCCGACCGCGTGCTGCAGTGCCCGGCAGTGCAGTTCAGAGTCTGCGACTACCCGGTCGACGCGACGGTGTTCCCGCGCGATGGAATCCGCCAGGCGCCGCTGTCGCCAACCGACGGCCGGCCGATGCGCCGCGCCGCGGCGAACGAGGTTCGGGCGCTGGTCGAAGCGCCTGAGCCGCTGCTGTAAGGATCCGTCAGCGGTCGCGCTTGGTGAACTTCGCGATCCCCTGCTGCGCGTCTTCCATGACGGCGTTGCAGGCCATGACCTCGCCCGCTTTCGCGTAGGCCGCCTCGATCGACAGCTCGCGTTGCTGGTAAAAGAGGCGCTTGCCGGCCGCGACCGCCGCCGGCGACTTGGCGGCGATGGCCGTCGCGAGCTTCTCTACCTCTGCATCGAGGGCCTCGGGCGGCACGACGCGGTTGACGAGCCCGCGTTCGCGGGCGGTCGCCGCATCGATGAAATCGCCGGTCAGCAGCATCTCGAGCGCCGGCTTCTGCAGCACGTTGCGCGTCAGGGCCACCGATGGCGTCGCGCAGAACAGGCCGAGGTTGATCCCCGACACGGCAAAGCGTGCCTCGGTGCTCGCGACCGCGAGGTCGCACATCGCGACCAGCTGGCAGCCGGCCGCCGTGGCCACACCCTGCACCCGGGCGATGACCGGTTGCGGCAGGCGCTGAATGCTGACCATCAGCTCGCTGCAGGCGGCAAACAGCGCACGCAGGTCGTCGATGCCGGCGTCCGGTCCCATCTCGGTCAGATCGTGGCCGGCCGAGAACGCGCGCCCTTCGGCGGCCAGTACGATGACCCGCACGCCGCTGTCGGAGGCGAGCTCCTCGAGCGCCGTCTTGAGCGCGCCGATCATCGGCAGCGACAGCACGTTGTACTTCGCCGCGCGGTTGAGCGTCAGGCGCACGATGCTGCCGTGGCGCGCGACCCGCACCAGGGGTCCGTCGGGAGTGGTGGCCGCAGTCGCCGGCCGGTCGACGGTTGCGCTCATGCTGGGCTCCTTAGGCGCCGCTCCGGGCGCCTGCCTCGCCGCCCCTATCCTAGCTCGCCCGCGCGGTCGGCGCCGAATCGGCGACGGTGGACCCGGATCGTGCCGGCCTCCAGCCCGCCGTGGCCGGGTCGACGCCGGCGTCCGTCACGCGTGCGTCTCCTCCGACAGTCCGAGCTCGGCGCGTAGCCGCTCGCGGATCAGGAACTTCTGCACCTTGCCGGTGACCGTCAGCGGGAAGCCGTCGACGAAGCGCACGTGGCGCGGGACCTTGTAGTGGGCAATCTGGCCGCGACAGAAGTCGCGGATTTCCTCCGCGGTCACGCGGGCCCCGGCCCGCAACCGGATGCACGCGCACACCGCCTCGCCATACTTGTGATCCGGCACCCCGACCACCGCGACGTCCAGCACCGCCGGGTGTCGATACAGGAACTCCTCGATCTCGCGCGGCGAGATGTTCTCGCCACCCCTGATGATCATGTCCTTCACGCGCCCGACGATGTTGCAGTAGCCCTGATCGTCGATCACCGCAAGATCGCCGGTGTGCATCCAGCCGGCCGCGTCGATGGCCTCGCGGGTGCGCTCCGGCTCGTTCCAGTAGCCGCGCATGACGCTGTAGCCGCGGGTCAAGAGCTCGCCCGGCACGCCGCGCGGCGTGGTTTGCCCGCCGGCATCGACGATCTTCGCCTGCACGTGCGGGTGGATGCGGCCGACGGTGCTGACGCGACGCTCGAGCGGGTCGTCACACTGGCTCTGGAAGCTAACCGGGCTCGTCTCGGTCATGCCGTAGCAAATGGTGATCTCGGGCATGTGCATCTGCTCGACCACCCGGCGCATCACGGCGATCGGGCAGGGAGCGCCAGCCATGATGCCGGTGCGCAGCGAGCTGAGGTCGAACTCGCCAAAGCGCGGGTGCTCGAGCTCGGCGATGAACATCGTCGGCACGCCGTGCAGCGCCGTGCAGCGCGCCGTTGCCACTGTGTCGAGCACCACGAGCGGGTCGAAGCTGGCCCCCGCAAGCACGCTGGCCGCGCCGTGCGTCATCGCCGCGAGCACGCCGAGGACCATGCCGAAACAGTGGTACATCGGCACCGGAATGCAGATGCGGTCGGCAGCCGTCAGGCGCATGCCCTGGCCGACGAACAGCCCATTGTTGACGATGTTGAAATGGGTCAGCGTCGCACCCTTCGGCATGCCGGTGGTGCCGCTCGTGAACTGAATGTTGTACGGCTGGTCGGGATCGAGGCCGGCCGCGATCGCCGCCAGCGTGCTGCCGGCGACGCTATCCCCGGCGACCTTCAGGTCCTCGAACGCCAGGCACCCGGGCGGCTGCGCGACGCCGATCTGCACGAGCAGCCGCAGCTCCGGGAAGCTGGCCGCCAGCAGTCGGCCGTGCGAGGCCGCGGCGAGTTCCGGCACCAGCGCCCGCAGCATCGCGGCGTAGTCGCTGCCCTTGAACTCGGCTGCGAACACCAGCGCCCGGCAACCGACGAGGCGCAGCGCGAACTCCAGCTCGCCGGTGCGGTAGGCCGGGTTGATGTTGACGAGGATGAGCCCGGCGCGCGCGGCCGCGAACATCGTCAGCACCCACTCGAGGCAGTTCGGGGCCCAGATGCCGATCCGATCTCCGGGCTCGAGGCCGCAGGCGATCAATCCGCGTGCCACGCGCTCGACCTCTCCATCGAGCTCGCGGAACGTGTAGTGCAGTGACTGGTGCGGCACCGCGAGCGCGAGCCGGTCCGGTCCACCAGCCACCGCAGCCTTGAGCACCTCGTCCACCGTCTGATACAGGAGCGGCCGGACGCTCGGACCCGACACGAAACTCCGTTCCGTCAGCTGTGGCGGCGCGTGCACGCTGCCTCAGCCTGCCGGCTCATCGGATCCGCGGCCGCCCAACTCCGGGAGGTCTTCCTCCCAGAACTCGCGCGCATGGCGCGGGTCGCCGGCAGCGCGGCGGTGCTCGGCACGCCGCAGCTCGACGCGGCGGATCTTGCCGGAAACGGTCTTGGGCAGGTCGGTGAACTCGATCCGGCGGATGCGCTTGAACGGCGATACGCGCCTGCGCACGTGCTCAAAGATCGAGCGCGCCGTGGCGGCGTCGGCGGAGCTGCCCGCGGCGAGCAGCACGAACGCCTTCGGCACTGCGAGGCGCAGCGCGTCCGGGCTCGGCACAACCGCCGCCTCGGCGACCGCCGGGTGCTCGATCAGCACGCTCTCAAGCTCGAAGGGGCTGATGCGGTAGTCGGACGATTTGAAAACGTCATCGGTGCGCCCGATGTACGTCAGGTGGCCGTTCTCGTCGCGGCTCGCCACGTCGCCCGTGTGATAGTAGCCGCCGCGCATCGCCTCGGTGGTCTTCTCCGGGTCGTCGAGGTACCCCTGCATCAGCCCCACCGGACGCGCCATCAGGTCGAGGCAGACCTCACCTTCCTCCCCGGCGGTGCCGTCCGGAGTCAGCAGCACGACCGAGTAGCCGGGCAGCGGCCGGCCCATCGAGCCGAGCTTCAACGGCTGGCCGGGCGGATTGCCAACGACCGCGGTGGTCTCGGTCTGGCCGAAACCGTCGCGGATCGTCAGCCCCCACGCGCTGCGGACTCGCTCGACGACCTCCGGGTTCAGCGGCTCGCCCGCGCTCACGGCTTCCCGCAGCGTGACCTTCCAGCGCCCGAGATCCTGCTGGATCAGCATCCGCCAGACGGTCGGCGGCGCACAAAAGGTCGTCACACGGCAGCGGACCAGCTGGTCGAGGAGCGCGGCCGCGCTAAAGCGCTCGAACTGATAGGCAAGCACCGTCGCTTCGGCGTTCCACGGCGTGAAGAAGCTCGACCAGGCGTGTTTGGCCCAGCCGGGCGAACTCAGGTTCAGGTGGACGTCGCCCGGCCTCAGCCCAAGCCAGTACAGCGTCGACAGGTGCCCGACCGGGTAGCTCGTGTGGGTATGGGCGACGAGCTTCGGGCGCGCGGTCGTACCGGAGGTAAAGTACAGGAGCATCAGATCGTCCGCGCCGGTCGGGACGCCGCCGAAGCCTTGCTCCGAATGGGCGCTCGCCTCGAACTCCGTCCATCCGTCGGGAGCGCCGCCGACCGCGATCCGGACCGGCGCACCCGGCAATCCCGCAAAACGACCCGCGAGCGCGGCGTCCGTGACGACCGCCGTAACCCGGCCCCGCTCCAGCCGATCCGCGAGGTCGGCGCGCTGCAGCAGCGTCGTCGCCGGAATCATCACTGCGCCGAGCTTGATGGTCGCGAGCATCGTCTCCCACAGCGGCACCACGTTGCCAAGCATCAGCAGCACCCGATCACCGCGGCCAACGCCGCGCGCGGCAAGAAAGTTCGCCAGCTGATTCGAACGGCTGGACAGCGCCGCGAAGCTGAGCGAGCGGTCGGCGCCAGCGTCGTCGACGACCCTGAGCGCCGGCCGTTCGTTGCCTGCGGCGATCTGGTCGAAATAGTCGCGTCCCCAGTTGAAATGCCGGACCACGGGCCAGCGGAACTCGCCGAGCGCCCGGGTGTGGTCCTGCCCGCATGCCAGCACCCGGTCACGAAGCTCGAGGAAGGCGGCGCCGCCGTTCATGGGTTCACCTCGCCGGGATCCGGGCCGTACGCCGATCATGCCATGCGCGACGGCGAGTTCCGCCCCCGCTGGCGCCTTGCGGTGCGCCGGCGGCGGGGACTACCCGCCCGGTGCGCCGGCGATCGGCACCGGCGCCGCGCGGCGCTCATCCAGGATGATGTACAGGCCGCCGGCGATCACGATGCCGCCACCGACGATCACCCGGACCGACGGAACGGTTGAGAACACCAGCCAGTCGAGGGTGATGCCCCACAGCATCGCGGTGTACTCGAACGGCGCGATCGTCGAGGCCGGCGCGAGCCGGAACGCCGCGGTGAACGTGTACTGGCCGAGCGCACCGGTGAGTCCGCAGTAGACGATCCACGGCCAGTACTGCGCGGCGACCGGGCGCCATCCCGGCCAGGCGAGCGCGCCGGCCACCAGCATGACGATCACGAGGTGCCAGAAGACCACTGCGTAGTTCGAGTCCGTCCGGCCGATCAGCCGCATCATCATGACGTTGAACGCATAGCAGGCCGCACTCAAGGCGGCCGCCAGGCCGCCGAGCGCGACCATGCCACCGCTCGGCTTGAGCGCGATCACGACGCCGACAAGCCCCACGACGATCGCCGCCCAGCGCCGCGCCGACACCCGCTCGCCCAGCATCGGCCGCGCGAGGGCCGCGACCATCAGTGGCGCACTCATGTAGATCGCATAGGTGTAGCTGAGCGACTGCACCGATAGCGCGTAGATGAATGACCAGAGCACCAGCATGCCGAGCGCACCGCGCACCAGGTACAGCAGCGGCTGGTGCATCCGGAGCTCGCGCCAGGCGCCCGACCAGGCGACCGAGGCGGCCACGAAGGGCAGCGAGGCAGCGGCTCGCAGGAACATCACCTGGATCGGCGGATAGGCTGCCGCGAGGTGCTTGAGCCCGGCATCCAATAGCGCGAAGAACCCGACTGAGGCCAGCATGGTGCCGATCGCCTTGAAATTGCCGGGCCGCACGGGTCATCCGAGTCCAATGGCTCACAGTTGATCATCCGGCTGCACCGGACGCGCGGCCAATGACTGATGGCGGCCGGCGCTCAGCGGCCGCCGGTCGGCGTGCTGCCTACCCCGTAGCCGAGTTCGTTGAGCGCCACGGCGACCTCGTCGAGTATCCGCGGATCGTCGATCGTCGCCGGCACATTGTAATCATGCGCATCGGCGATCGCGCGCATCGTTGCACGCAGAACCTTGCCTGAGCGGGTCTTGGGCAGGCGCGCGACGACCGCCACCTGTTTCAGCGCCGCGACCGCGCCGATATGCTGCCGCACGCGCTCGACGAGCTCGGCCGCGATAGTCGCGTGCGGCCGGCTGACGCCGGCCTTCAGAACCACCAGGCCGACCGGTAGCTGCCCCTTGAGCGCATCCGCCGCACCGATCACCGCGCACTCGGCGACGTCGGGGTGGGAGGACAGCACTTCCTCCATCGCGCCGGTCGACAGCCGGTGGCCGGCGACGTTGATGACATCGTCGATGCGCGACATGATCCACACGTAGCCGTCCTCGTCGATGTATCCCGCATCGCCCGTCAGGTAGCAGCCCGGGTAGCGGGCCAGGTAAGAATCGCGGTAACCCTGGTCGTTGTGCCACAGCGTCGGCAGCGTTCCGGGCGGCAGCGGCAGGCGGAGCACGATGTTGCCGATCGTGCCGGCGGCGACCGGGGCGCCGTCGTCGTCGAGCACCTGAACGTCGTAGCCGGGCACCGGCACGCTCGCTGAGCCGGGCTTCACCGTCATCGGCTCGATCCCGCGGCAGTTGGCGGCCACCGGCCAGCCGGTTTCCGTCTGCCACCAGTGATCGATGACCGGGACCTTCAGCTGCTGCTCGGCCCAGTGCACGGTGTCGGAGTCGCAGCGCTCGCCGGCCAGGAACAGCGTTCTCAGGCTCGTCAGGTCGTAGCGCGCAATCAGGGCCCCGGCCGGGTCTTCCTTCTTGATGGCGCGGAAGGCCGTCGGCGCGGTGAACAGCGCATTGACCCGATGCTGTTCGATCACGCGCCAGAACGCGCCAGCATCCGGTGTACCGACCGGCTTGCCTTCATAGAGGATCGAGGTGCAGCCGAGCAGCAGCGGGGCGTACACGATGTACGAGTGGCCGACCACCCAGCCGACGTCCGAGGCCGCCCAGAAGACATCGCCGGGCCTGATGTCGTACACCGCCCGCATCGAGTAGAGCAGCGCTACTGCATGACCGCCGTGGTCGCGGACCACGCCTTTGGGCTTGCCGGTCGTTCCGGAGGTGTAGAGGATGTACAGCGGGTCGGTCGCCTCGACCGGCACGCAATCGCGTGGCAGCGCGGCGGCCATCGCCTGCTGCCAGTCGAGGTCGCGGCCGGGCTTCAGCTCGGCGGCGAGCTGCGGCCGCTGCAGCACGATGCAGTTCGCCACCTTGTGGGTCGCGAGTTCGATCGCCTGATCGAGCAGCGGTTTGTAGGCGATGACCCGCTGCCCCTCGAGGCCGCAGGAGGCGGACAGGATCACCGACGGCTGTGCGTCGTCGATGCGCTTGGCGAGCTCGTGCGGCGCAAACCCGCCGAACACGACCGAGTGCACCGCCCCGATGCGCGCCGCGGCGAGCATCGCGACCGCCGCCTCCGGCACCATCGGCATGTAGATGATCACCCGGTCGCCGGCACGCACGCCGAGCGCGGCCAGTGCCCCGGCGCACAGCGCCACGCGATCGCGCAGTGCACGGTAGCTGATCCTCTCGACGGTGCCCGTGACCGGACTGTCGTAGATCAGGGCCGGCTGTTCGCCGCGCCCGGCCGCGACGTGGCGGTCGACCGCGTTGTAGCACGTATTGAGCCTGCCGCCGGCAAACCAGCGGTACAGCGGCGCCTGCGTCTCATCGAGCACCCGATCCCACGGCCGGTCCCAGTGCACGGCCTGCGCCGCCTCGGCCCAGAATCCCGCCGGGTCGGCCAGCGAGCGCCGGTATTCTTCGCGATAGCTGGAAATTCCCATGCGGCGATCCCCCCGCCAAGTTCGAGCGCGCGTTCGAACGGTTCCGGCGCCACTGTGCGCCGGCGGCATGGTGCTGCCGATACGGTCTTTTGCGTACGACCTCGCCGTCGCTCAGCGCGCCTCGATGCTGACGTAGTCGCGCTTGACCTTGCCCGTGTACAGCTGGCGGGGCCGGCCTATCTTCATCGCGGGATCGGCGATCATTTCCTGCCAGTGCGCGACCCACCCGGCAGTGCGGGCAATTGCGAACATCACCGTGAACATGGTGCGCGGAATTCCGATCGCGCTGTAGATGATGCCGGAGTAGAAATCGACGTTCGGATACAGCTTGCGCGAGACGAAGTACTCGTCACTGAGCGCGATCTCCTCGAGCTTCAGCGCAAGCTCGAACAGCGGGTTGTCGACCCGGCCGAGCTTCTCGAGGACCTTGTAGGCGGTCTCGCGGATGATCTTCGCGCGCGGGTCGAAGTTCTTGTAGACGCGGTGCCCGAAGCCCATCAGCCTGGTGTGGTCCTGCTTGTCCTTGACCCGCGCGAGGAACTTCGGGATCGCATCCGCGGTTCCGATCTCCTCGAGCATCGCCAGCACCGCCTCGTTGGCGCCGCCGTGCGCCGGACCCCAGAGCGCCGCAATGCCGGAGGAGATCGCCGCATACGGATTCGCGCCGGTGCTGCCCGCGAGGCGCACGGTCGAGGTGCTGGCGTTCTGCTCGTGGTCGGCGTGCAGGATCAGCAGCAGGTCGAGCGCCTTGGCCTGGACCGGCTCGATCTCGTAGGTCTCGCAGGGCACGGCGAAGAACATGTTCAGCAGGTTCGAGCAGTAGTCGAGCTCGTTCTGCGGAAAGATGTACGGCTGGCCGAGCATGTGCTTGTAGGCCGCCGCCGCAATCGTCGGCATCTTGGCGATGATCCGATGCGCGAAGATCTCGCGATGCCGGGGATTATTGATGTCGAGCGAATCGTGGTAGAAGCCGGCCATCGAGGCCACGACCGCCGATACCTGCGACATCGGATGCGCGTCGTGGTGGAAGCCGTTGTAGAAGCGCCGCAACGACTCGTTGATCATCGAGTGGCGGGTGATGCTGCGGGTGAATTCGGCGAGCTGAGCTGCGCCCGGCAGTTCGCCGTAGATCAGCAGATAGGCCACCTCTATGAACGAGCTGTGCGCGGCCAGCTGCTCCACCGGGTAACCGCGGTACAACAGCACGCCCTTGTCGCCGTCGATGTAGGTGATCTTCGACTCGCAGGCAGCGGTCGCCATGAAGCCGGGATCGAAGGTAAAAAGCCCGTGATCGCGGGCGAGCGGCGCGATGTTGATGACGTCAGAACCAACGGTCGGCGACAGCACCTCGAGCTCGCTGCTCTTGCCACTAGCAACGTTGGTGAGCGTGTACTTCTTGGGCGGCATCGGGCGTTTCCGTGAGTCCGGTCAGCCTGTCACGCTGCAGCGCAAGAATCAAGGCAACGAACCGCAGCACGGCGGGGCGGCCGGCGTCCGGGCAACGGGCCTTGAACTCCATGGAGTTGCGCTCACCGCGGATGATCGCCTCACCGCTGATGCCGGCCAGGCAGAGCGCGCGGCCTTCAGCAGCATCGCGAGCGCGTGCGCGCGCCTGCGTCGGTTTTGAATCGGCGTTCGGCCGTACTGAGCGGTGCCGCCGTCCATGGTGTCGCATCCGGAGCGGGCGCGATTCGCGGGCCGCGGTGCGGCCGCACGCGTTGGCTGCACCGCAAACGAAAACGCCCGGCGGGTGCCGGGCGTCGTGGGGTCAGTGCGCGAGTCGCGCCGCCAAGTCCGTCAGCGCGCCGCCTGGGCAGCGTACTTCTTGCGGAACTTATCGACCCGGCCGCCGGTGTCGACGATCTTCTGCTTGCCGGTATAGAACGGGTGGCACTTGGCGCACACCTCGATCTGCAGATCGTGGCCGAGCGTCGATCCGGTCTGGAACGTGTTCCCGCAGCTGCAGGTCACGGTGATCGTCTTGTAATCGGGATGAGTTCCGGCCTTCATGGCGCGCTCTCTAACAAAATTAGGGCTGTCGGACTGGGCGGGAAAAAGGGCCGCGCAGTATAGGCGCGGTCGCCCCCTCCCGCAAGGCGCGCTCCCGGACCCGCGCCGCTCAAAGAGCGGCACTCCCGAAATCCCCTCCGAGCCGCTCACTTAGATGCGTTTGACGCGGCGACATCTCAAGACAGACGCGCAACACGCTCAGGCGACGGGACGGGTGCGCTTATCCACAGTTGCTGTGCATAACTATGTGGACGAGGCGCCCGTCCGACGGTCAGGAATCGGGGAAAATGCCTTTTGTGTCGTTTTGGTTAAAAAGTAAACAACCAAAAATAACCTTTCGAATCAACTGTATATGATCTCTATCTTGACGTTGCAACTCAGGAATCGCGCGTTAGTCCACACTTTTCGTGGCGCCAGGATCGCGTGTGTACAAGTCTGCCATCACCCGGAGTCGCACGCGTCGGTCACGGTCGCCCGGTCAGGCCCTGCTTGAATCGGAAACGCCCCCGGTCAGCGCCGGATGACCCGGCCCTCCGCCGGCGTTCCACGCCCGCTTCGGTACGAGGAACATGGCCTGCAAGTCATTGAGAAACCGAAGGCCGAGCGGCGTCGGCTGCCAGCGCGTCCGGCTCGGGGCGAGGAGCCCGCGGTCGACCGCCGCTGCCAGAGTCGCGGCCACCGCCGCGAGCGGAACGCCGGTCCGGGCCTCGAAGGTGTCGCCCTCGAACCCGGCCGGGAGTCGCAGCGCATTCAGCATGAACTCGAACACCCGCTCCTCGGCCGGGACGCCCAACAGCGTGCGCTGCGCGCGGCCGGTCCGCGCGCGTTCCAGGTACTCGCGCGGCTGCTTCGTCTTGACGGTGCGGCTGATGCTGCCAGCCACGGCGTCCGTGAGCTTGCCGTGCGCTCCAGCGCCGATGCCGAGGTAATCGCCGAACTGCCAGTAGTTCAGATTGTGGCGGCATTCGGAGCCAGGGCGCGCCCACGCGGAAATCTCGTACTGGCGATAGCCTGCCGCGGCGAGGCGCGCGTGACTCGTCACCTGAATCTCGTGCGCCAGATCCTCGTCCGGCAGCACCGGCGGCCGCTCGTGGAACACAGTGCCCGGCTCGAGCGTCAGCTGATAGTGCGACACGTGCGGCGGACCGAGTGCCACCGTGGTCGCGATGTCGTGCACGGCGTTCTCGACCGTCTGTTCGGGCAGCGCGTACATCAGATCGAGGTTGAAGTTCGCGATCCCGGCCGCGGTGAGCTCGGCGACCGCGCGACCGGTGTCCGAAGGGCCGTGGATCCTGCCGAGCGCTGCAAGCTGGCGCGCATTGAAGGTTTGCGCGCCGAGCGAAATGCGATTGATGCCGGCCTCGTGGTAGCCGGCGAAGCGCCCGTGTTCGATCGTGCCGGGATTCGCCTCAAGCGTGATCTCAGCGTCGGCCGCCAGTTCGAGCCTGTCGCCGATCCCGCGGAACAGGGCCGCGAGGCTCTCGGCGGCGAACAGGCTCGGTGTGCCGCCACCCAGGAATACGGTATCGACGCGGCGGCCACCCGCCAGCGGCAGATCGGCATCGAGGTCCGTGAGCAGCGCCTCGACGTAAGCCGTCTCCGGCAGCTCGCCCTTGTGCACGTGCGAATTGAAATCGCAGTACGGGCACTTGCGCACGCACCACGGCAGGTGCACGTAGAGCGCGAGCGGCGGGGACAGAAGTCTTACCACTTTCTATCCAGCCCAGTCGCCAGGGCCCTGAGCGCGAGCGCGCGATGCGAGATCCGGTTCTTGACGGCGGGTGGCAGCTCGGCGGCCGTCAGCGCCCCCTCGCCGACCAGGAACAACGGGTCGTAGCCGAATCCGCCCGTGCCGCGAGGCGCCAGTGCGATGCGCCCTTCCCAGGACCCGGTGGCGACGCGCGGTGCCGGGTCATCGGCGCCCATGACGAGCGCAATCACGCAGCGATAACGAGCCCGGCGCGGCGCGTGAGTCCCGGCGAGCGCCGCGAGCAGTTTCGCGTTGTTCGCCGCATCGGACGCGCCGGGTCCGGCATAGCGGGCCGAGTGGACGCCGGGCTCGCCCCCGAGCGCATCGACCTCGAGGCCGGAATCATCGGCGAGCGCCGCCGAGCCCGACAAGCGGGCTGCGTGGCGCGCTTTCAGCAGCGCATTGTCCTCGAAGGTCAGCGCAGTCTCGGCGGCGGGCGCTATACCGAGCGCCGACTGCGGCACGATTTCCCCGGCGAGCCCCGCAAGCAGCGAGCCGAGCTCGGCGAGCTTGCCAGGATTACTGCTGGCGACGACGAGCCGCGCTAGGTGCTGCGACACCGCTAGCCACCGTCGCCGAGCGCCTGCTGTTGCAGCACGATCAGCCGGCCGATGCCAGCGACGGCAAGGTTCAGCAGCTCGTCGAACTCGTGGCGGCGGAACGCGTGACCCTCAGCCGTGCCCTGCACCTCGACGAAGCCCCCGCCGCCGTTCATCACGACATTCATGTCCGTCTCCGCCTCCGAATCCTCGAGGTAGTCGAGGTCGAGCACGGTGATGCCGCCGACGATTCCCACCGACACCGCGGCCACCTGGCCGTGGAGCGGGCTCTGCGCGAGGTCACGTCGCGCGACCAGTGTCGCAATGGCGTCGGCGAGCGCGACGTAGCTGCCGGTGATCGCCGCGGTCCGGGTACCGCCATCGGCCTGCAGCACGTCGCAGTCGAGCGTGATGGTGCGCTCGCCGAGGGCCTTCATGTCGACCACGGCCCTGAGGCTGCGGCCGATCAGCCGCTGAATCTCCTGGGTGCGCCCGCTTTGCTTGCCGCGGGCTGCCTCGCGCGGGCTGCGCGTGTGCGTCGAGCGCGGCAGCATGCCGTACTCGGCGGTGATCCAGCCCTGACCGCTGTTCCGCAGGAAGTGCGGCACGCCGTTTTCGATCGTGGCGGTGCACAGCACGCGCGTATCGCCGAATTCGACCAGCACCGAGCCTTCAGCGTGGCGCGTGAAGCGGCGCGTGAAGCGGACGTCACGCAGCTGGTCGGGGGCTCTGCCACTTGGACGCATGGTCACTCCGCTCGATGCTCAGCCCAGCCAGCGCAGTACGGCGGCCGAAGTGTTGTCGCTGTACGGCGCCGACGCGCGCACCGCGCGCTTGCAGAGTTCCGCCAGTGTCTGCGGCAGGTTTGCCGTGGAGCGCCACGGCGCTGCGACGTCGGAATCCTTGAGATTGGCCCACAGGCCGTCGGTGCAGGCCAGCAGCAGGTCGCCTTTTTTCAGAGCGCGGCGCCTGCCGATCGTCATCTCGGTCAGCAGCGGGTCGCCGCCGAGGCAGCACTCGACGAAGTTGCGCATCGGGTGCCCGTGTGCCTCGGATTCGGTAATCCGGCCCTCGCGCAGCAGCTGCTCGACGTGGCTGTGGTCGCGGGTGCGCGCGATTACCTCGCCGTTGCGGATCTGGTAGACGCGGCTGTCGCCCACGTGGGCCCAGAAGGCGGAGCCTTCCTGGACCAGACACAACGCGCAGGTCGCGCGCGGCCGCTGGTCGATCGACAGATCCTTGCCCAGCGCGACGACGTCCTCGTGCGCCTTGCCGAGTGCGAGGTGCAGAAAACCGAGCGGATCGAACAGCGGGCTGCTCAGCTGCTTGAAGCTCGTGGTCAGCGAGGCAAGCGCCGTTTCTGCCGCCAATGCGCCATTACTGTGGCCACCCATGCCGTCGACCGCCACCAGCAGCACAGAGTGCTCGCCGATGGCGATGCCGACGCAGTCCTGGTTGTCTTCGCGGTGGCCGACGACGCTCAGCTCCGCGTATTCGATCTGCAAGGGCAGTTTCCCCGCCCCGTGGCAACGGCGGGGCTGCTAAAGTGTGGGCGAACCTTATAGCACACGGGCCACGATGATCCGCAGCATGACAGGCTTCGCGCGCCGCGAGCACGCAGACAGCTTCGGAACGCTGGCGTGGGAGCTGCGCACGGTCAATCATCGGTATCTCGAGGTGAGCCTGCGGCTCCCCGAGGAGTTTCGCCCGCTGGAAGGAGAGTTCCGCCAGTCTATTGCGACCGCGGTGCGTCGCGGCAAGCTCGATGCGACGCTGCAGTTCCGCGCGGCGCACGGCACTGCGGCGGGCCTGACCGTCGATGCGCCGTTCCTCGACGAGCTGATCCTGCGTGCACAGGAAATCACGCGGCGCGCGACCCAGCATGGCGGCACGCTCGCCTCGCCGACACCGCTCGACCTGCTGCGCTGGCCTGGCGTTCTCAAGGATGCGGAGTACGATCGCGCGCCGCTGCTCAGCACCGCTGCGGCGACGTTGACGGACGCGCTCACGGAGCTCACCACCAGCCGGGCGAGCGAGGGCGAGCGGATCGCCGCCATGCTCGCAAGCCGCTGCCAGCAGCTTGCGACGCTGGTGGCCGCGGTGCGCGCTCGCCTGCCTGAGGTGCAGCAGCGGATCAAGGCGCGGCTCGAGGACCGCCTCGGCCAGCTGACGCTTCCGGCTGAGCCAAATCGCGAACGCTTCGAGCAGGAGCTCGTGCTCGCGCTCGCGCGCATGGACGTCGACGAGGAACTCGACCGGCTGACGAGCCACCTCGCCGAGGCGCAGAAGGCACTCGGCACCTCGGAACCCGCAGGACGCCGACTCGATTTCCTGATGCAGGAGTTCAATCGCGAGGCCAATACGCTGTCATCGAAGTCGCAGGACAGCGAAACCACCCGGGCCGCGGTCGATATGAAGGTTCTGATCGAGCAGATGCGCGAGCAGGTCCAGAACGTCGAGTGATGCGCCGATGGCAAGCGTGACGGGTCCCCACCGCGGCCGGCTGTTCGTCATCGCCGCAGCCTCGGGCACCGGTAAGACGAGCCTCGTCAAGGCACTGATGCAACGCGTGCCGGGACTCGCGTTCTCCGTCTCCCACACGACCCGTCAGCGCCGTCCCAACGAGATCGACGGCCGCGACTACCATTTCGTCGACCGACCGACCTTCGAGCGGATGATCGCCGCAGGCGAATTCCTCGAGCACGCCAGTGTGTTCGACAACCTCTATGGCACCAGCCGCCGACAGGTCGAGGAATCCCTCGCCGCGGGGCGGGACCTGCTCCTCGAGATCGACTGGCAGGGCGCCGCACAGGTCCGCGCGCACCTCCCCGAAGCGGTCGACGTCTTCATCCTGCCGCCGTCTCGGGCAGCCCTCGAGGCGCGCCTCAAGGGCCGCGGGACCGACAGCGCCGCGGTGATCGCGCGCCGGCTCCAAGATTCGGTCACCGAGTTGTCCCACTGGAAGGAGTTCCGCTACGTCATCTTCAACGACCAGTTCGAGCAGGCGCTCGCAGACCTCGAGCGCGTCGTGGCCGGGGACACTGCCGCATTCGGCCGCGATCGCAGCGGACTCGCGGCCCTTGTCGCGGGGCTTGTGACCTGAGCGGGCGGCGCAGGCGCCGGGCAGCTTTGTCCGGCGGTTCTAGCGGGCGGTGACCGGGCCGGCGAGCGCCTGATAGAGCGCTGCGGTGTCGGCGAAACGGCTGGTGCGCGCGGCGAGCTCCGCGAGAGTCGCCTGCTGGGAGGTCTGCTCCGCCGCGATCAGCCCGAGGTAGCTGACGGCACCGAGCGAGAGCTGGCGACGCACGATCCCCAGACTCTCGTCGGCCGCGCGCTGCGCGCGACTCGCGGCCTCGAGCGCCGCGCCATCTGTCTCGAGCGCGCGCAGCGCGTCGGCCACGTTCTGATACGCACCCAGCACCGTGGCCCGGTACTGGGCGCCCGCTTCGTCGAGTGCCGCGTCGGCAGCCCGCTTGCGGTGCACCAGTGCGCCACCGGCGAACAGCGTCTGGGTCAGGTCTGCGCCGATGCTCCAGAACCCGGTACCCGCCTTCAGCACGTCGGCGACCGCGGTGGCGCTGCTGCCGATGCTG
>DATNHZ010000106.1:0-4122 GCA_035604655.1 Steroidobacteraceae bacterium
GCCCGCCCGCCTGCCACACTGTCCGCCAGCGATCGAGATCGATCTCGCCATCGGCCAGCAGCATTCGTTTCGACGTGAGAATCCCTCGCACCCGCAGGTCGAGGTTGGCACCATCCTTGAGACGCTGCAGCTGCGAATCAAGCTGGTCGAGCAGTGCCGCGCCGACCAGGCCCGGCCCGATCAGCCCGATCGACACCGTGTGCGGCGACAGGTAGAAGCCGGCGTGCACCGCCCGCAGCGCGCGGGTCGATTGCCGGGCCTCGATCACGACCGAGATGTTGCGCTCCGAGGCGCCCTGGGCAATCGCGCGGATGTTGACCGCCGCATCGCCAAGCGCGCCGAACACCTTGGCCGCAATGCCCGGGCTGCCGGCCATGCCGTCGCCGACGACTGCGAGGATCGCGCATTCGCGGCTGACGTCGACCTTCTGAATCTGGCCTTCGCGCAGCTCGCTGTCGAACGCCCGCTGCACGACCTCCCCGGCGGCGAGCGCCTCGGCGTCCGGAATCGCGAAGCAGATCGAATGCTCGCTGCTGCCTTGCGAGATCAGGATCACCGAAATCCCGGCATCGCGCAGCGCGCCGAACAGCCGTTGCGCCGTGCCGGGCACGCCGATCATGCCGGCGCCCTCCAGGTTGATCAGGGCGACGGCGTCGATCGTGGTAATGCCCTTGACCTTGAGCGCCGATCGGGGCTTGGCGCAGATCAGCGTCCCCGGCTTGGTCGCGGCGAAGCTGTTCTTGATCAGGATCGGGATCTCGCGCGCGATGGCCGGGGCCATCGTCTGCGGATGAATCACCTTGGCGCCAAAGTACGCGAGCTCCATCGCCTCGCTGTAGCTCAGCGAATCAATGACTTTCGCATCGGGTACGCGCCGCGGATCCGCCGACAGCACACCATCGACGTCGGTCCAGATTACGATCTCGCGGGCCGCGAGCAGCGCGCCGAAGATCGAGGCCGAGAAGTCACTGCCGTTGCGCCCGAGCGTCGTCTGGATGCCGCGCCGGTTGGAGGCGATGAACCCGGTAATGACGAGCGTACCCTCGAACGAGGCCGGCAGCTGGCGGGCGAGCGCCGCCTCCGACTCAGGCCATTGCACCGCGGGTCCGAGCGCGCCCCATTCGACGATGATTGCCTCGCGCGCGTCGACCCAGCGGACCGCCCCGGGCCGCCGCGCGCGCTCGACGAGCAGGCGCGCGTACAAGCGCGTCGACCAGATCTCGCCGTAGCCGGCGACGAGGTCGCGAATGTTGGGCGCGGCCGCGCCGATCAGCCCCACCGTCTGCAGAATGCCGCTGATGTCGGCACAGTTCGCCTCGAGGGTCGCGGTGTACTCGCGCGCACCGTCCGCCGACAGCAGCGTTGCGGCGATCCCGGCGTGGCGCGCGCGGATGCTCGCGAGGCGCTCGAGGTGGGTGTTGGTCCGCTGTTCGGCCAGCGCGACCAGCTCGAGCAGGCCGTCGGTCACGCCCTTGCAGGCCGACAGCACCACCGCCACCCGCGGCCCGGACTCGGCCTCGATGATCGTGGCGACGCGCAGGATGCACTCGGCATCGGCGACGGAGGAGCCGCCGAACTTGTGGACGATCCAGCCCGTCGGGCTCGCAGCGGCAGATTCGGCTCGGGTCATGAACGGCCAGTGTGGTTGGTTGCGGCGCACAATCTACTGGCGCGTGCCCGCCCGGGGCAAGCGCGACGCGCCGAATCCCTGTTACGAGCGCGGGCGCGTCCGCCGCGCGTGCCAGGCGCGCAGCAGTCCCGAGGTCCCGGGCAGGCGAAGCATGGCCAGCAGCAGCCGACCCACCCAGCGCTCGCGCGCCGACGGCTGGAACCGGGCAAGCAGCGGCCCGTACAGCTCCGGGCGCGGTTCGTGGTGCGGCGGCGCGCCTTTCATCGCTTGTGCGCGCTCACCGGGTGCGATGGAAGCCCCGTGTGCTGCGTCCGAATGCGCGTCCCCGGCCGCGGCCGTCCGGGAGCATCGCCTGTGCCGGTCGGCTGCCACGTGGGGATCAGCTGCTGCGGACCGCTGCCGATCAGATCCGCCCGGCCCATGCGCTTCAGCGCCTCGCGCAGCAGCGGCCAGTTGTTGGCGTCGTGGTAGCGGAGAAACGCCTTGTGCAACCTCCGCACCCGCAGACCCTTGGGGATCGCGACCTCCTCGCTCGAACGGCTCACTCGTTTAAGCGGGTTCTTGCCCGAGTGCCACATCGCCGTCGCAGTGGCCATCGGCGAGGGCAGGAACGCCTGGACCTGGTCAGCCCTGAAGCCGTTGCGTTTGAGCCAGAGCGCGAGCTCGAGCATGTCCGCACCGGTGGTGCCCGGGTGGGCGGCGATGAAATACGGTATCAGGTACTGCTCCTTGCCTGCCTCGCCGGAATAGCGGTCGAACAACTCCTTGAAGCGGTAGTAGCTGCCGACGCCCGGCTTCATCATCTTCGACAACGGGCCATCGGCGATCGCCTCGGGCGCAATCTTGAGGTAGCCGCCGACGTGATGCTGGGCAAGCTCCTTGACGTACTCCGGCGACTCGACCGCGAGGTCATAGCGCACGCCCGAGGCGATCAGCACCTTCGTGACGCCCGGCACGGCGCGGGCGCGGCGGTAGAGGCTGATGAGCGGCGCGTGGCTGGTGTCGAGGTTTGGACAGATCCCCGGGTAGACGCACGACGGCCGCCGGCAGGCCGACTCGATGGCCGGACTCTTGCAGTGCAGCCGGTACATGTTGGCGGTCGGGCCGCCGAGGTCGGAGATGACGCCCGTGAATCCCGGGACGGTGTCGCGCACCGTCTCGACCTCTCGAATGACGGAGTCCTCGGAACGACTCTGGATGATGCGTCCCTCGTGCTCGGTGATCGAGCAGAAGGTGCAGCCGCCGAAACAGCCGCGCTGGATCGTCACCGAGAAGCGGATCATCTTGTAGGCGGGGATCTTGGCATCGCCATAGCGGGGATGCGGGACGCGCCGGTACGGCAGCTCGTACACGGCGTCCATTTCCGCCGTCGTGAGCGGGATCGGTGGCGGGTTCAGCCACACGTCGAGCGTGCCGTGCCGCTGCACGAGCGAGCGCGCATTCCCGGGGTTCGACTCCTGGTGCAGGATCCGCGAGGCGTGCGCGTACAGCACGGGATCGGCGCGCACCGCCTCAAACGCCGGTAGCCGGATGACGCTGCGGGCGCGGTCTGCGTTCGGCACGCGGCGTGCGAATTTGACGACTGCGACGCCGGGCTCCGCGGTCGCGGCGCTTGCCTGCCGCCGGTCGGCCTCGGCGGCGTACGGATCGACGGGCGGGTTCAATGGGCCTGGCGTGTCGAGGTCGGTCGAGTCGATCTCGATCCATCCGGCGGGCGTCCCGTGGCGGGCAAAGGCCGTGCCGCGGATGTCGGTCAGCGCCTCGATCGGCTCGCCGGCCGCCAAACGGTGCGCGATCTCGACGATCTGGCGCTCGCCGTTGCCATAGACGAGCAGGTCGGCTTTCGCATCGAGCAGCACCGAGCGGCGCACCTTCTCGGACCAGTAGTCGAAGTGGGCGATTCGCCGCAGGGAGGCCTCGATGCCGCCGATCACGATTGGCGCGCCCGGGACAGCCTCGCGCGCCCGCTGCGCATAGACGAGCGCCGCGCGGTCAGGGCGCTGACCGCCCGCACCGCCCGGCGTATAGGCGTCGTCGCTCCGCACGCGACGCTCGGACGTGTAGCGGTTGACCATCGAGTCCATGTTGCCGGCGGCAATGCCGAAGAACAGCGCCGGAGGACCGAGCTCCTCGAACGGCTCGGAGCTGCGCCAGTCGGGCTGGCTGATGATGCCGACCCGAAAGCCCTGCGCCTCGAGCAACCGGCCGATGATCGCCATGCCGAAGCTCGGATGGTCGACGTAAGCATCGCCGGTGACGACGATCACATCGCACGCGTCCCAACCGAGCGCGTCGAGCTCGGCGCGCGAGGTCGGAAGGAACGGCGCCGTTCCGGAACGGTGGGCCCAGTACTTGCGGCGGCCAAACAGCGGGATCGGCGGGGCTGGGGTCAGCGACATCGGCCCATTGTCCCTGAACGCGGGTCGCCGCGCCCAGCAGCACAGAACTGGACGCCCGCCGGCTGCGTGGCTTGCCCCGCGCCTCCGGTGTGC
>DATNHZ010000107.1:0-3520 GCA_035604655.1 Steroidobacteraceae bacterium
AGCCCGGTGGCTGTCCAGCGTTTCATCGACTAGCGCTGCACCACAGGTCCCGAGGGCCTCAAGCATCGCGCCACTGGCGGGCGGGTCGCGGCAATCATGCCGGTACACCTCTATGGTCAGTGCGCCGACATGAAGCCATTAATCGAGATCGCCCGTCGCCGCGGCCTGAAGGTCGTCGAGGATGCAGCGCAGGCTATTGGCGCCGAGTACCTGGGCGGCGTGCGGGCCGGGAGCCTCGGTGACATCGGCTGCTTTTCGTTCTTTCCGACCAAGAACCTCGGTGCGTTCGGGGACGCGGGGCTGTGCACCGCGCAGGATCCCGAACTCGCCGAGAAGCTGCGGGTCCTGCGCGTGCACGGCGGCAAGCCCAAGTATTTCCACTCGCTGATCGGCGGCAACTTCCGGATCGATGAGCTGCAGGCCGCGGTACTGAACGTCAAGCTCAAGTACCTTGACAGCTGGACCGAAGGCCGCCAGCGCAATGCCGCGCTGTACGGTGAACTCTTCGCGGCCGCCGGGCTCGCGAGCACCGTGACGCTGCCCCACGCGATTCCGGGGTACCGGCACATCTACAACCAGTACGTGATCCGGGCCCCCGACCGCGATCGCCTGAAGCAGCACCTCATCGACCACGGCATTGGCTGCGAGATCTACTACCCGGTTCCGCTGCACCTGCAGAAGTGTTTCGCGTACCTCGGGGGCAAGGCCGGCGACTGCCCGGAATCCGAGCGGGCTGCGCGGGAGACCGTTGCGCTACCGGTCTATCCGGAGCTCGAACGGGCAGACCTCGAGTACGTCGTCGAGGTGATTCGTGCTTTTTACGCCTAAGACGGGAGTGCGGTGACGGTGCCGTGGTCGCGCCTCGCGGCGGCGCTCATCGGGCTCGCCGTCGGCGCGGTGTTCCTCGCGATTGCGTTCCACGGCACGCCCCCGGAGTCCGTCGGCCGCGCGCTCCGGGCCGGCAACTGGACCGTGCCGGCCGCGACCGTTCTGCTCGCGACGGCGATATTCGTGTTCGCGAAGTCGGCTCGCTGGCGGCTACTGCTCGGATCTGTTCCGGACCTGACCGTCGCCCGTCTCGCCCCGGTCGTGCTCGCCGGGCTTGGGCTCAATTCCCTTCTTCCGCACTCGGGCGAATTCATGCGAGCGGCCGCTCTGCAGCGCCGCGCCGGACGGGCGGCCTCGGGAGTGCTGTCGTCGATCGTCGCCGAGCGGGTTTTCGACTTTTTCGCCGTGCTGATTCTCGGAGCGGTCGCACTGACGTCCATGCCGGTGAATGCGCAGCTCGTGGCCGCCGTCCGGCTGATAGGCGTCGTGGCATTGGTGCTCGCCTTCTCGGTCGTCGTCGCGCTTGCGTATCCGGCGACGGTGGAGCGATTCGCGCGCTGGGGCGTGCAAATACTCCCGGGACGGGTTCGGCTGTGGGTGCTGCGCCAGGTGAGCGAAGCGCTCGGGGGCTTGCGGCCTGTGCGGTCGCTCTCGACCTCGGTTCGGGTGCTCGCCTGGTCGCTCGCGCAGTGGCTCGCGGCCGCGCTCGGCGTCTACGGCTGTGCCGGGGTGGTGGGATTTCCGCTCGGGTTTGCCGCCACGTGCCTGGTGGTCGTCGGACTTGTCGTCGCGTTCCTGCTGCCGAACGCTCCGGGATATGCGGGGTCCGTGCAGGTGGCCTTCCTCGTGACGCTGCGACCGCTCGGGATCGCAGAGGAGGCCGCGCTCGCAGCCTCGGTCGTCTACCAGCTGCTGATGATCCTGCCGCTGATCGTCGTTGGGCTCGCGTGCCTGAAGACGAGTCTCGCGCGAGGCTGATCAGCGGGCCTTGAACTCGTCCGGCGAGAGCTGGTGACGGGACAGCAGTTTGTAGAAGTCCGTTCGGTTGCGCTTCGCAAGCCTCGCCGCCTGGCTCACGTTGCCGCCGGTGATCTGCAAGAGCTGCACCAGGTAGTTGCGCGTGAACTCATCGCGCGCCGCATCGTAGGATGGCAGGCCGCTCGCGCCCGCGCCAACCGCCTGCTCGGCAACCTCGGCACTGATCACCGCACTCTGGGCGATCGTCGCGTTCTGGCGGACCACCGCCTGGAGCTGGCGGACGTTGCCCGGCCAGTCGGCGGTCGCCAGGAACTCGACGGCCTCGGGCGAGTAGATCTTGCGCGCACCGGTCTCGACGGCGATCTGCTCGAGGAAATGCGCGACCAGCAGCGGAATGTCCTCGCGCCGTCGGGATAGCGGCGGGATGTCGATGTGGACGGTGTTGAGCCTGTAGTAGAGATCCTCGCGGAACTTGCCCTGGGCCATGAGCTGCGCAAGGTCCTGGCGGGTGGTCGCCATGATCCGCGCATTGACCGGATCGGTCGCATCGCTTCCGGCGGGCCGCACCCGGTTCTCCGCGAGCGCGCGCACGAGCTTCGCCTGCAGTCCCGGCGGCAGCTCCGCGACCTCCTCGAGCACGACAGTCCCGCCTTCGGCGGCCTGCAGCAGCCCGCGCTGGGCCCGGGGGGCCCCCGGAGTGCTACCGTCGTTGGAGCCGAACAGATCGGTCTCGAGGTCGCTCTCGGCCACTTCGGTGCAGCTGATCACGAGGAACGGCCCCGCCCGCCGGCTGCTCGCGCGGTGGATCGCCCTCGCGATCAGCTTCTTACCCACGCCGGCCTCGCCTGTCAGCAGCACGCGGGCATCGGTACCCGCGACGAGGTGCGCCTGGCCGAGCTTTTCCTCCATCAAGGGATTGCGGGTGATGATCTCCGCGCGCCATTCCTCATCGACGGTCGGAAAGCCCGATATCTTGAGCGCCTTCTGCACTTGCTCGAGCAGCTCCTGCTTCTCGACAGGCTTCGTGAGGAAGCTGAAGGCGCCGCTCTGGGTCGCGCGCACGGCGTCCGGGATCGTCCCGTGGGCGGTGAGGAGGATCACTTTCAGGCCCGGCCAGCGGGCCTGTAGCTCCTTCAGGAGCCCGATCCCGTCCATCTGGTCCATCCTGAGATCGGTGATCACCAGATCCGGCCGGAACCGGCCCGTCGCGGCGATCGCCTCGGCCGCGCTCTGCACGGCCTCGACCTCGTAGTTCTCCGATCGGAGCCGGATCGTCAGGAGTCTCAGCAGCCCCGGGTCGTCGTCGACCACGAGGATCTTGGCGCGGCGCTTCTGGGAGTCTTTGCGGAGAGCCTGCATCGGGAGTCTGCCTCGGAATTTTACGGTTTCGGCGGATTCGCCCGCCCGGTAATCGAACGTTCGACCTCGGTGACCGCGTCCAGCTTCTTCTGCGCGTCCTCGAGCGCGTGCTTCAGGCGCGCGTTCTCGTCCTGTTCCGCCTGCAGACGCCGCGCGGCGGCCGCGGTCCGGTCCTTGTCTCGCGCGCTCGCATCCTGCTCGAGGCGCCGGTTCGCGGCGACGAGCACCAGTTGCTCATCGACACTCGCGAGCAGTACCGCGGCGAGCGCGCGCTCCGCCGGCAGCAGCAATTCTGGCCTCGCCAGCAATTCTGACAACTGTCTCCGCGCCGCGACAGGATCGGCGGCGGCGTGCC
>DATNHZ010000108.1:0-2870 GCA_035604655.1 Steroidobacteraceae bacterium
GGTGCCGCCGCCGCCGCCCGCGCTCGGTTGCTGCGTGCCGAGCGCCGAGCGCGTGTCGCGGGACTGATTACCTCGGGCGAGTCCCTGCCCCGCCCCGATCAGCGGCCCGAGCGACTCGCCGAGATCCGATGCCCGGGCGTATTTCGGGTGGTAAATGAAGTACTGCTGCGACGGACCCAGACTTGGCCGGTCGATCTGCCGCGCCCAGAACTCAACGCGCTCGAGCAGCTCGCTACCCGTCGCGAACACGACCAGGGACCCGAGCTGCTCGAGCGGGACGATCGCCACGTTCTTGCCGTCCGCCCGTCCGATACCCGCCGGGATGCCCTCGTTCTCGAGCAGCGTCAGGATCTGATCAGTGAATTCCTTGGTGCCGACGTATGTGAGATTGATCACGGCGACGGCGCTCGCCCGCGTCGCCGGATGGTCGAGGAGCCTCACGACGTCGAGAACCCTGAGGATCGACTGGCGCTCACCGGTCATAAAGATTGCACTCCGCTGCGAATCGGGAGACACCTGGACGTCGACGAGTTCGCGAGCCGTTCGCTCAATGCTGATGTTAGTGCCGTAGCGGAGCGGAATGATCTGCAGGATCTTGCCGGCCACGTCCGGCACGTCCTGCGGGTTGCGGCCGAGGCCGAGCGGGATGTTGCCCTTGCCCTTGTTGTCCGCGGGCACGACGAAGTAAATGCCGTCCTTATAGACGATGCCGACGTTGCGCTCGTTCAGCAGCTCGGCAACCAGCTTGTAGAGCGCCCGGCTGCTGACCGGCGCCTGGACGTTCAGCGTCACGGGCTGATCGAGACCGGGGATGCCCTCCGCGATCACGTAGCTGACCTTCAGCAGTTCGCCGAATACGTAATGCAGAAAATCCTTGAGCACCATGGCCTCGGTGGCCACCGTCAACGCGTTATTGCTCGGAAAGTGCGTCGACAGGTCCTGCTGGGTCGGCGCGCCTGCGGTGCGTGGCGGTGCCGCCAGCCGGACCATGCCTGGTCGCGCGGCATCTGACTCGAGTTGTTGGGCCGCGTCTTCGCTGACCTTGACCGTCGGCGGCTGGCCCGCGATGCGGGCCGGCGGCATCTGATACGTCGGCGGTGTAGCGCAGCTCGCGAGCAAGAGCGCCGCCAAGAGAACCAGCACGATGCGTCCGGCCATGACCATGTCTTTGGAGTACCCGCGAATCTCAGCGGTCGGCCCGGCCTTGCCGGGCTCGTGCCCCCGTCGGGCAGGCCGCGCGACCTTCATCATTTCTAGTGCGGACCGAGGCCGGCACCCGCCGGCTGCAGTTGGCCGCGCCTGAACAGCGCGAGCTCCCGCGTCTCGGCGCCGTGCGTGAGGATCACGCCGTGCGCGTCGACGTGGGCCACGGTCCAGCCGTGGATGGTATCACCCTCGACGACCCGGAGCGTTTCGACGGGGCCGCCCGCCGGCAGCGAGGCCCTTACGACTGCAATCGCCGTGCCCCGCTGCGCAAAAACCCCGGCGAGGGACAGGCGCCATGCCGTGGCGTCCGCGGGGTCCGGCGGTTCGTTGGCGGAGCCGGCAATGGCCGGCAACCAGCCGAGCATCCGCCGCCGGATCGCGCCGACCGATTCGGCGGGCGGTAGAGGCAGCGCCTTCTGCGCGTGCAACGCCCGCAACGACGCGTCGCGACCAACGTACAGTCGCCCCGCGAAATCCCAGATGCCGACCACCAGCAGGACGCAGCCGAACGCCACAAGTTGGGTCCTTACCGTCATCGCTTCGGTTCCGCGAGAAAGAAGAGGTCGGCAACGATCGTCAGCGTGGCCCGCGTGTTCTCTAGGCCAGACGCCGGAGCCGTCAGGTTGAGCTGCGCCTCGCGCACGGCCAGAAATGGCAGGCTGCCTTCCAGTTCCCCGTGCACGCCTGCGATGTCACGCAGCGGCCCCTCGACCTGGAAACGGACCCGCCCGTAGGCGAGGCTCGCGTCCTCGAGCTTGCCCTCGAGCGTCCAGTCAAACAGCGCCAGCTGGAGCCCCGAGGCCGACACGATCGCGCCGATGCGACGCTGGCTGTCGAGCCTAAACGCCTCGGCGCTCGGTGACGACGGGAAGCGGCTGCGGGCGGCGGCCGTGGCCGTTTCCAGCTCCGTGCGAGCGCCGAGGATGGCCGTCCGGTTGTGCTTGACGCCGACGGACCGGTCGAGCCGCTGGGTCAGTACCTGCAGCTGCTCGTGCGCCTCGGTCTGGGCATGCACCCACGGCTGCACGACAAACCGCAGCAGTGCGAGGACCGCCGCGATGCCGATCAGCCAGGCGTTGCGTTTACCCATCGTTGTCCGTCCCGGACAACGTCAGTGTGATGACGAATTCCTCGCGTCCACCCAGCTGCCGGACGGGCGCCCCGAATCGTGCAGCCGTGACGCCAGGCTCCGCCGCGAGCGCCCCAAGTACGTCCGTGGCTGACGGGGCGCTCCCGCGGAGCGTGAGGCGGCCGTCAACCAGCGCAAGGGCTGTGATCGACGCCCCTTTCTGCCACGCGTGCGCCGCGACGCGCCACAGCGGATAGCTCGCGCGCCGGTCGTCGACCACCTTCGTGATGGCGTGCTGCTGTCGGGCGAGCTGTTCGACGCGTCGTTGACTGTCGAGCAGTGTCGCCACCTCGGGGCCCAGGCTCTTGAGCTCGCGCTCGCGCAGGGATTCGGCGAGCGAAAGGTACGCCGAGCCGAGCAGTAGGTACGCGACGAGGCCCGCCGCCGCGAGCGTACCGAGCGGTCGCCACGCGAGGCCCGGGTCGAGGCGAAAGCCAGGACGCAGCAGTCTCGGCCAGACCGCGGCCCCGAGTCGGCGCAGCCCTTGCAGGAGACGCGAATTGATGTCGCCCTGACTCAGCTCTAGCGGCTCCTG
>DATNHZ010000109.1:0-26769 GCA_035604655.1 Steroidobacteraceae bacterium
GCTCGCCTCGATCGACGCGAGCCTCAGTCGCGCTGTCCGCGCATGGATCAGGCGCTTGGCGAGCCGGTGAATCTTCTCGGCGAGCAGGTCATTCGCACGCCCGTTTTCGACGAGCGCTTTGAGCCGCAGCTCGAACTCGCGCGTGCGCTCGCGCAGCACGTCGACCTGGCGTTCGACCAGCGACACCGTCGAGCCGTCGCCGCGGGCATGTGGAAGGCGCAGCTGGGCAAGCAGCGTTGGGTGTCGCTCGAAGAACTCCACGTGGCCGGCCAGAAAGGCGGCCACGGCGGCCTCGTCGGGACGGCCGGCCTTCGCGGCAGCGCCTTTCGCATCGAGCTTGGGCTGCGGATTGGTCATAGGTCGATGTGTCCTTCGAAGACGGTGGCGGTGGGACCGGTGAGCCAAATCGGCTCGTCTTGGCGCGGCCATTCGATCGCGAGACGTCCGCCCGGCACGTCGACCTCTACCTCGGCGTCGAGCCAGCCGCGCCGGCGACCGACGGCGACAGCGCCGCAGGCTCCGGTACCGCAGGCCTGGGTCTCGCCCACGCCGCGCTCGTGGACTCTCAACCGCACGTGAGCAGGCGTCACGACTTCCATGAACTCCACGTTGGTACCGCGCGGAAACCGCGGGTGATTCTCTACCGCACGACCGAGCCTGTCCACCGGCGCATTCGCGACTGCCGGCACGCGGATCACGGCGTGTGGATTGCCAATCGACACAATGCCGATCTCGAGCCGCTCACCGGCCACCTCGAGTGCGTAGCCGGAAGCTTCGCGGTCAGCGGTGAACGGCAACGCCGCCGGCGCAAAGCTCGGCACTCCCATCGCGACCGACACCAGCCCGTCGGCCCGAAGCCGCGCGCGCACCAGTCCGGCAGGACTGTCCATCAGCAGTTCGCCCGGACCGCGGCCGAGCCGCCGGGCGACCAGCGCGGCGATGCAGCGCGCCCCGTTGCCACACTGCTCGGCCTCGCCTCCGTCGGCGTTGAAGATCCGGTAGAAGACCGCCGTATCGGCGCGGCGCGGCGGCGCGAGCACCAGCGCCTGGTCGAAGCCGATGCCGGTATGGCGGTCCGCCAGCGCCCTCAGCTGCGCTGCCCCGGGGAGGGCCTCAGGGGTGGCGGCGTCGAAGACGATGAAGTCGTTTCCCAGTCCATGCATCTTCAGGAAAGCGAGCCGCATGTGCGCATGATAGCGTGCCCGGCCGCCGGCTATCATGGGTGCGGCCGGCGCGACGCGCCTGACTGCCGTCGGCCGCAGAGAGGACACGTGATACGCATCGATCGCCCGCGCCGTCCGTCGCTGTTTCTCGTCGCGCTTGCGATCGCCCCGCTCGCGGCGCTTGCCCGGCCGGCGGCGGAGCCCTACACCTACGCTCACCACGCGGTGTCCACCTCGATCACGGCCGCGCAGGCGGCCTTCGATCGCGGGCTCACGCTGGTCTACGCCTACCAGGCAGGGGAGGCCGAGCAGTCGTTCCGCCAGGCGGCCCGGCTCGACCCGTCGCTGGCGATGGCCTGGTGGGGAGTGGCCCTCGCACTCGGTCCGGACATCAATACGGCACCGGAAGGCGCGCGCACCGCTGAGGCTGCCGCGGCGATCGCCCGCGCACGGCTGCTCGCCGGGCACCGGGCCACCGCGACCGAACGGGACTACATCGAGGCGCTCGCGGCGCGCTACAGCGCTGAGGCGGCGCCGGACTTCGACGCGCTTGCGCTCGGCTACCGCGACCGGATGCGGGCGCTGGCGCGCCGCTACCCGAATGACCCCGATGCCGCGGCGCTGTTTGCCGAAGCGATCATGGACCTGCATCCGTGGCGGCTGTGGTCGTCGGACGGCGCGCCGGTCGAGGGCACGATGGAGCTCGTGTCGGTCCTCGAGTCCGGTCTGAAGGCGCACCCCGACCACATCGGGCTGATGCATCTGTATATCCATGCGCTCGAGGCGAGTCATGAGCCCGGCCGGGCGCTCGCCGCGGCCCGGCGACTCGCGGCAACGCCGGTCGAGCCCGCCGCGGCGCACCTGGTGCACATGCCGGCGCATATCTTCCTGCGGGTCGGTGACTGGCAGGCTGCGATCGAGGCGAACGAGCACGCAGTGCATGACGCCATCGACTTCCGGCTCAGCAAGGATCCGGGGGTGCAGCGAGCCTGTGGCCATTGCCTCGACTTTCTGACGTACGCCTACGCGATGCAGGGCAACTTCGGCGCCGCACGGCGCGCCGCAGAGGCAGCCCAGGCGATCGAAGGCGATCCGGCGCACCTGATCGCAGTACTCGCCCGCTTCCGTCGCTTCGAGGAGCTGCTCGCGCTGCCCGAGCCGCCCGCCGACAGCAAACCGGACGCGCGCGACCCTCATCTGGTCCGGGTGCTGTGGCACTACGGGCGTGGGCTGGCGCTGCTCGCCCACAGCGACCGCGATGGCGCGGCGGCCGAGCTCGTCGCGCTCAGGAGCGAGGCGGCGCTCGCGCCGTCCGCCCCGGTCTTCCCGGCGGATCGCCCCGACCTCGCGCACGTCCATGACGACATCCAGACGGCCATCAGCGCGGCCGCGGTCGGCATCGCCGAGCACCTGCTCGCCGGGCGCCTCGCGCTCGCGCGCGGCGAATCGGATCGGGCGATCACTGAGTTCAAGACCGCTGTCGATCTGCAGGAACACTCGCAGTACACCGAACCGCCGGTGTGGTTGTATCCCGCACGTGAGACGCTGGCGGCCGCGCTCGTCAAGACCGGCGCTATGGCCGAGGCGGAGCTCGTGCTGCGCGAGTGCCTGCAGCGCACGCCGCACGATCCGCGGGCGCTCCTTGGCCTTGAGGAGGTGCTAACGGCAGTGGGGCGGCGCGCCGCCGCCGCCGGACCGGCCGCAGAAATCGCCGCGGCGCAGACCCATGCCGACGAGCCGTTGAGCTTCGAATCGCTGTGAGCGCCGCCGGGGGCCGTGGAGCCGGCAAGTAGCCGGGCTGAGCCGAGGCGGGTAGGATGGCGGCCCCTTGGCAACCGCCCTCCCGATGAAATCCACCGCGCGCATCGGCTTTGTAAGCCTCGGCTGCCCGAAGGCGCTCGTGGATTCGGAGCGCATCCTGACGCAGCTGCGCGCCGAGGGCTACGAGGTCGCGGCCAGCTACGAGCTGGCCGACCTCGTGGTCGTGAACACCTGCGGCTTCATCGACGAGGCGGTGCACGAGTCGCTGGACGCGATCGGCGAGGCGCTCGACCGCAACGGCAAGGTGGTCGTGACGGGTTGCCTCGGCGCGCGGCCCGAGACCGTTCGCGCGCGGCACCCGCGGGTGCTCGGCATCACCGGGCCTCACGCCTATGAGGACGTACTCGGTCATGTGCACGCGCACCTGCCGCGGCCGCACGATCCGTTCACCGATCTCGTGCCGCCGCAGGGTATCCGCCTCACTCCGCGGCACTATGCGTACCTGAAGATCTCCGAGGGCTGCAATCACCGCTGCAGCTTCTGCATCATTCCGTCGATGCGCGGCGATCTTGCGAGCCGGCCGATCACCCACGTGCTGAACGAGGGCATCCGGCTGCTGAACGCCGGCGTCCGCGAGCTGCTCGTGATCTCGCAGGACACGAGCGCCTACGGCGCGGACCTGCGCTACCGCGAGGAACGCTGGGGATCGCGCGCGATCCGCACCCGCTTCTTCGACCTGGCGCGCGAGCTCGGCACGCTCGCCAGCGAGCGGGGCGCCTGGGTGCGGCTGCATTACGTGTACCCGTATCCGCACGTCGACGAGGTGCTGCCCCTGATGGCCGAAGGCAAGGTGCTTCCATACCTCGACGTTCCGTTCCAGCACGGCAGCCCGCGGATACTGAAGCTGATGAAGCGCCCCGCGCATGCCGAGAACACGCTGGAGCGCATTCACGCCTGGCGCAGGGATGTGCCCGGGATCGCGATCCGCAGCACCTTCATCGTCGGTTTTCCCGGCGAGACCGAGGCGGACTTCAACGTGCTGCTCGAGTGGCTCGAGGAGGCCGGGCTCGATCGCGTTGGTTGCTTCAGGTACTCGGCGGTCGAGGGCGCGAAGGCGAACGGACTGCCCGACCCTGTGCCCGCGGCCGTCAAGGAGGAGCGCTGGCAGCGGTTCATGCAGACAGCGGCGCGCGTGAGCGAGGCGCGGCTCGCCACCCGGGTCGGCACGCGCACGCGCGTGCTCGTCGATGCGCTCGAGGGTGAGGGACGTGCCAGGGTCGCCATCGCGCGGTCCTACGCCGACGCACCCGAGATCGACGGCAGCGTGCGGATCGAGAGCGATGCTGGACGCGTCGCGGTCGGCGAGTTCGCCGACGTCGAGATCACGGGCGCCGGCACTTACGACCTCACGGCGCGGCTGGCCGGAACCTAGGGAAGGTCTGAAGAGCTCAGCGGACTTCGTCGTCCGCCGATGATGTTTGCCATTAGCCAGGGCGCAACAACACACACTGCGCCGTCTTGGCGCGAATCATTCGCATCGACGCTTGCCAGGCGCGTCACAGTTCCCGAACAAACCGACCGTCGGTCGGCACGACCGAGCCCCCGATACGCAGATATGCGTGTTGCCGACACGTGTCCTTGTCGGCACGCGCGCACGCTTCAGCCTGTCGGTAGGTGCGAGATCGAGCTTGAACCCCGGCTTGGTCAGCGAAGTCTCGAGGCAGGGACATCAGCGATGCGGGCCGTCACTTCACCAATGATTCGTCGCGACGCGAACCAGCAGTCGGCGGCGCGCGCTCTCGAACTCGAGCAGGTGCTCGAGCAAACGGGCGAGGCCGTTCTGGTCAAGGACCTGAACGCGGTCGTGACCTACTGGAACCGCGAAGCGACGGTCCTGTATGGCTTTTCCGCCCAGGAAGCCGTCGGGCAGCCGCTGCGCAAACTGCATGCCGCGCACCTCTCGGAAGCCGATTACGCCCTGCTTCTCGAGCGCGTTCGCGCGGGAATTCCAACCTCAAGCATCCGCGAGCGGCGCAAGAAGACTGGCGAATCCATCCGCGTCGCTCTCAAGACGACGCCATTGCTGAATGCCCAGGGCGAACTGGTCGGCGAGATCACCGTCGCCCGCGACGTCACGGAGCTCCATCGCACCGAAGAAGCCTTGCGCGCAGCGCAGGTGACCCTCCAGAGCCGAATGGCGACCATCCGCGATGCGAACCGCAATCTGGCCCGTGAAGTTGCCGCGCGCCGCAAGGCGGACGCCGCGATGCGCCGCAACAACAAGGCCCTCGGAGCCACGGTGCGGCAGCTTGAATCGTTCCATCACGACGACGGACTATTGTCGCGCATGGTCGAACTGCTGCAGTCGTGCACGCGGCGCAGCGAGGTCTATGCGATCGTGCGCGAGATTGGCGCGCAGCTGTTTCCGGATGCGTCGGGATCCCTTTTCATCTACCGCAACTCGCGCGACGTGCTTGAGCACGTCACGTCGTGGGGCAGCGGGCGCGCGCCCGAAACGACGCTGCCGCCGGATGAATGCTGGGCGCTGCGGATGGGCGGTCCGCATTTCGTACCGCAGCAGGGAACCATCCGGTGCCGGCATGTGCACGCTGACGCCGAGAGCTACGCCTGCATGCCGGTCCACGGACAGGGGCGAATTCTAGGCCTGTTGCATTTTGCGGTGGAAGTCAGCCCGCGTACCGGGCGTCCGGCGCGGGACGTCGAACACCGCCTGCGTGCGATGACCGACAGGATCGGCCCGGCGCTGGCAAATCTCAGATTGACCGAGGCCCTGCGCGAGATGGCCCTGCACGACACCCTGACAGGCCTTTACAACCGGCGCTACCTCGACGATGCCCTCAACCGGGAGCTGCTTCGCGCCGAGCGCAGCGGCAAACCAGTGTCGGTCGTGATGATCGACATCGACCACTTCAAGCGCTTCAACGACAAGCACGGCCACGACGCCGGCGACTTCGTGCTCAGCGCCGTTGCGCGCGCCATCACCAATAGCGTCCGCCCGTCCGACATGGCCTGTCGCTACGGCGGCGAGGAACTTGCCGTCGTGTTTTCGGACGTGGGCCTGGATTGCGCCCGCGAACGCGCCGAGCTCATGCGGCTCGCAATCCGGGATACCAATCTCACTCATCTGGGGCACACGTTGCCGAGTCCGACCGCATCGTTCGGCATTGCTGTCTATCCAGCGAACGGAACCACGCCGGCCGATCTGCTCAAGGCGGCGGACCAAGCGCTCTATCGCGCGAAGCAGGAGGGGCGGGATCGGGTCTGCGTGGCCGCTGAGGCGCCGCGGGCCGTCGGATAACCGGCACGGGCGCGCTCGTTCGCGTACCCGGCGCGCGAACACCACATTCCCGTTGTGATGTACGCAAAGCGGCAGCCGACGCAAGCGAACCGCGCGATCGCAGGAAGATCAGACCTGCCCTCGCGGGCGGCTTCAGGGAACGAATCCGAGTTCGCGTTGACGGCGCAGCGCAAGCACGCGGACCTCCTCGCGCAGCACAACGAAGCGGTAGAGGGCCACGTAGCCCGTCGCCCCATACGAGATCACGAGCTCGCGCAGCTCGCCGTGCACGCGGCGGCCGATCAATGGATGCGCCGCGAGACTCTCGATCGCCGAGCACAGTGCGGCCACGGTCCGCAGGGCGGCGTCCGGCTGCGCCTCGCGCAGCTCCTGCAGGCCGCGCTCGATGTGGCCGAGCGCGGCCGCTGCATAGACTACCTGCGCCACGGCCCGGGTCGCGGCGCCACTCCGGTGCGCGCGAGGATTTCCATCCAGGCGTGCACCTCCTCAGCTCCGTAGACTTCGGCGCTGCGCTCGATCCCGGCGTCGGCCTCGAGCGCTTCCTTCACTGCGCTGCGCAACTGCTCCTGGTAGGTGGCATGCCGTTCGACGGCTTCGACGATGATGCTGTGAGCGGATCGACCCGTCTGCTTGGCAAGCGAGGCGAGCCGCGCGCGCAATTTCGGTGGCAGACGGATGGTCGTGGTCGCGGCCATGGCGGGCTCCCCGGATCGAACGCTTGCGATAAGACACTAGCGCCGGGCCGCCAAGGCAGGCAACCGCTGCCCGACCCCGGTGGCCGGGGCCGGGCCTACGGCGGCGGCAGGCTCGAGAGAATCCCGAGCCGCAGGTCCTTGAACCGCGGCGCGAAGCCGAGCTCGTCTCTGATCCGGCTCGAGTCGACGCGGCGCGACTCGGCGAGGTACGACCAGAGCCCGGGCGAGACGGCCTGCTCGGCTTCGGCGCGCGTCACCAGCGTCGGTGGCGGCAACCCGGTCAGCATCGCGACGCGCTCGAAGTACTCGGTCATCGTCGCCGGGTTGCCGTCCGTCACGTTGTAGATTCGATCGACGGCGCGCGGCGCGCTGCTCGCGAGAAGCAGCGCGGCCGTCAGATCATCGACGTGTATGCGGCTCGAGAACCCCGCCTCGGAATGCCGGATCATCGGCTCGCCGCGCTTCAGGCGCTCGATCGGCAGCCGTCCTGGGCCGTAGATGCCGGGGGCCCGCACGATGGTCCAGCCGACGCCCTGGCGTTCGCACCACTGGGTGAGCGTGCCCTCGGCATCGACACGCCGCTGCGCGCGATCGGTCGCGGGCTTGAGCGGCGCCGCCTCGTCGACCAGCGCGCCGCCGGTGTCGCCGTAGACCGCGGTGGTGCTCAGGTAGAGGATGCGCACCGGCGGTGTCGGCAGTCGCGCCAGAAAGCGCTTGAGCCGCGGATCGGTGACGCCGCTCGACGGCGGCGGCACCAGGTAGAAGACGACCGACGGCGTGCCAAATCCACGCGGCACGGGCGAGTCCGGCGTATCGAGATCCCAGGCGACTGCGTCGATGCCCTGGGCTTCGAGCTGCTCCGCGCTCGCCTCGGAGCGCGCCAGACCCACCACCGGACCGCGCGAGATCAGTGCGCGCGCGAGTCGCGTGCCCACGTACCCGCAGCCCGCCACCAGGTACCGTGCCGTCGTCGCCATGGGCGGCATTCTAGGCCGAATGCAGGCAAACTGGGCTTCCATGCGCCTCACGCTCCGACCCCGCAACCGAGTGCTGGAGCTCACGCCCGGCCAATCGGCGCTCGCAGCGGCGCTCGCGGCGCACGTCAATCTTCCGCACAGCTGCAAGGGCGGCAGCTGCGGCTCGTGCCGCGCGCGGCTGATCGAGGGGCGGATCCGCTACCCGCGTGGCCGGCCGCTCGGACTGACCGACGAGGAGATCGCGGCGGGCTACGTGCTGCTGTGCCAGGCCGAAGCCCTGACCGATCTGACGGTCGAGGCCCGCGAGATTCGCCGCGTCACCGACGTCGAGATCAAGAGCCTGCCGTGCCGGGTCGACCGGCTCGAGCGGCTGGCGCCGGACGTGATCGGCATGTACCTACGACTGCCGGCCGTCGAGGAATTCCATTTCCGTGCGGGCCAGTATCTGGACGTCATGCTGCCGGGCGGACGGCGCCGCAGCTTTTCGATTGCCTCACCCCCGCACGATGCCGGGCTCATCGAGCTGCACGTCCGGCGGGTCGCCGGTGGGGAATTCACCGCTCAGGTGTTCGAGACGCTCACGCGCGGCGCGCTGTTGCGGATCGAAGGACCGATGGGGCAGTTCGTCTACCGGGATCCGGTCGACGGGGACGGCGCGGGACCGGCGATCCTGGTCGCCGGTGGCACCGGCTTCGCGCCCGCGAAGGCCATCCTTCGCCACGTGCTCGAAACGGGCAGCCACCGGCCACTCTTCTTATACTGGGGCGCGCGCCACGAGGTCGACCTGTACGAGGACTCCTGGGTGCGCGAGCGCTTGGTGCGCTTCCCGTCGCTGCACTACGTGTCGGTGCTGTCGGAGCCGACGCCCGACGAGGCTGCGCGGCATCGCACCGGCCTCGTGCACGAGGCGGTGCTCGATGACTTCGCCGATCTCGGCGCGGCCGAGGTCTACGCGGCGGGACCGCCGGCCCTGATCGCGGCATTGCGTGCGACGTTGCCAGCCCGCGGGCTCGACCAGGACCGGCTGTACTTCGACTCCTTCGAGTACGCGCCGGATACGCTCGCGCGGATGCCCCGCCAGTGATGGCCCACTTCAGCGGCGCGGCATACGGAAGCGCCGCTGCCGCACCGGTGGCAGCTCCGCGCGTCGGCCAGTGGCGAGTGCCAGCCCGTCGCGCAGGATCTGCATCGCGCGCTCCGGGTCGCCGAGCTCGGCGATGAGCTGGGCGAGCAGCTGGGCCGTGTCGGCGCGCGGCCGCAGCGCCTGGCTGGTCTCGAGGTAGCTGCGCGCCTTGCCGTAGAGCTCCGCGCGCAGGCACAGGCGCGCGCAGCACACCAGCAGCGCCGCATCCTCGCGCCGCCCCCGCAGCCAGCCTTCGGCGACCCGCAGCCGCTCGAGCGGATCACCGCCAGCGAGCTCGCCGTACAACAGCACGGCGGCCTCGTTCCATTGCGCGTCGAGCAGCTCGCGCACCACGAGTGCGGCCTGCTCGGGCTCCCCGAATCGGGCGAGTCCGCGGGCATAGGCGACCGCGATATTCGGCCGGCGTCGGGCGGCGCGCGTGGCCTCGCCCCACACCGCGTTCAGCGCCGCGAGGCCGCCCCTGTCGGTCGCCACCTTCAGCATGTCGCTGTACAGCGTGTCCATGATTTCATCGACCGCCGCCGGCGGAATGCCGCGGGTGTTGCGCAGCCGCGGCTCGAGCTGTCGCAGCCGGTCGAAGTCGCCCCGCAGGCGGTGCACGCGGGCGAGCAGCAGCAGGCCGCGCGGGTTGAGCTCGCCCAGCTGCTCGAGCGACTGCAGCGCCTCGAGCGCTGCCCCGCTGTTGCCATCCTTGAGATTCATCTCGGCGACCGTGATCAACACCGGTCCCGGCTCGTCGGCGGCAGCCTCGCGCGCGAGCGCCAACCACGCGTCGCGACGCCCGGCCTGGCTCTGCAGATCCGCAGCCCGGGCGCCCGCCAGGTAATGCACCGCCGGCCAGGCGGCGTCACGTGCCGAACGGGTCAGTACGAGTTCCGAGTCGCGCCAGCGCCCGGCCGACATCTCGAGCAGCCCGCGGTTCAGGTCCTCGTGCGCCCGCGCGCGCCGCTGCTCGAGCCGGGCCGCGCGCAGCCTGCCCGGCAACCGTGCGAGCCCCTGCAGCCCGTGGAGCGCGAGCAGCGTCAGCAGCAGGCACAAGGCCAGAGTCGGGACCGACATCTCGACGAGATAGCCGCGGAAGCTGATCGCAACGTAGCCATTCTCGGGCAGCAGCGTGTTGGCGAGCACCGCGCCGACGACGAGCGCCGCCACCAGCAGCAGGCTGCGCTTCATTTGGCGGCCCGCCTGAGCAGCTTCAACGACCCCGACACGTCGGGGATCTCCGGGCTGACGCGGCTGGCGGCAAGCGCGGCGAGTTCCGCCTCGAGCGCATGACCCCGGGCGTCGTGCAGGTCGAAGAACCGCCCGAGCCAGTCGCGGGCGGCCGTCATGCTTGCCGCGTAGTCCGCATCGTCGCCCCTGAGTGCCGCGAGGCGCGCGGCAAACAGCAGCGTCTCGAGGTGATCGCGCCTGACGCCGATCTCCTCCATCGACACCAGCTGCACCGTGGCGTCACTGACGCGCCGGACCGTGACCAGCTCGTGTAGCGAGGTCGTGAACTGCTGCCAGGCGCGCGCGAGGCCGGGCGTCGGCGCCGCCGCCTCGCCCGGCGGTGCGTACTCGCTGTTGATCATTCCGAGCATCGGCAGCTGGCGGACGACCGCGCCTGCCGCCGCGAGCCGCCTGCCGATCTCGCTGACGTCTGGCTCCGGCACGGAGCGCAGCAGCGCCAGGTCACGCTCGAGCTGGGCGCGGATCTTGAGCGAGGCGGCGTCGTTGAGATCCGCGAGACGGATGCCTGCCGCCTCGTAGAGCCGGATCGCGCCGGCAACGTCCCGCTCGAGTGCGAGGCGGTGATTGGCAAGCTCGACGAGATTCGCCGCCTCGACGCGCGCGACCGCACGCTGCGGGGCCTCGATCCGCTCCTCGATCGTGCCGAGCCGCTGCCCGACTAGCTCGAGCTGGTGCGGTAGCGGGTCGAGCCGGGCGAGCGTCGCGCTGCTCGCGGCTTGCTGGGCCTCGAGCTTGGCGATGCCGATACGGATCGCATCGAGGTCGCGATTGGCGAGCTGGTCGGCCGATCGATTGCGTTCGAGCGCCCGCTCGATGCCCACGATGCGCCAGCCCGCGAGCGCGGCGAGCACGATCGCAACCACGCCGATCAGCAAGCCGAGAGCGCCCTGCCACAGCGCTCGCTGGACGCGCCGCTGCTCGCCACGGCGCCGCTCGGCGGTGCGTCTGTCGTCGGATTCGCCGGCGGCCGTGGTCACCGGCGTTTCGCTCTGTTCGCGCATGGACTTTCGCCGGAGTCGGCGTCAGGAGTCGCTAGTATGCCGCCGCCACTTCAGCAGTGCATCCACGAGGCCGTTGTCGTCTGGCTGCGACGCCAGTACCAGCGGGCCCTTCAGACCGATCTGGCGGGCGAGCGCGGCGATCCGCGGGCTGCCGGCCAGCAGCGCCGTGCTCGCGAGCAGGCTGCGGCCGGCGGGGCTCAGGATCTCGTACAAGCACTTCAGGACGTCGGGGCTCGTGGCGGTGACGATATCGATCGCACCGCGGCTCCACTCGGCCTCGACCGCGGCCACTGCGCCCGGTACCGGCCGCGCGCAGCGCCGCTCGTAGACCTCGGCGTAGCTGACCTGCGCGCCGCGGGTGGTGAGTTCATCGGCCAGCAGTTCGCGGCCGCTGTCGCCGCGCACGATCAGCACGCGCTGTCCCTGCACGTGCCCGAATTCCGGGCTCGCGAGCAGGCTCTCGCTGCCATAGCCGCCGGACGGCACGAGCGCGACCCGAAAGCCCGCGTGATTGAGTGCGACGGCGGTGGCGGGGCCGACCGCCGCGAGCTTCAGATCGCGCCGCTCGTCGAGGAGCCTGGCCCCGAACCGCACGGCGTTGGTGCTGACAAACACGATCCAGTGAAAGCGGTCGATCGGCCCCAGCGCAGCGCGCTGGGCCACCAGGTCATCGCAGGCATGCAGCTCGATCGCGGGCAGCCGGAAGACGCCCGCGCCCTGCTCGGCGAGCCGGCGCGCAAGGGTCGCGGCCTGTGGCTCCGGGCGCGTCACCAGCACGGCGAGGCCCTCGAGGGCGGCCATCGTCAGGTTCCCGTGCCCCGCAGCGTCGCGAGCAGGCCCGCGGCGCCGGCCGCGAGCAGCTCCTCGGCGAGCGACCGGCCGAGCGCGACCCCGTCGCGAGCGTCGCCCTCGACCGCCTTGCGGTACACGATCGCACCGTCCGGCGCGCCGACCAGGCCCTCGAGCCTCAGCGTGGGCCCCGCGAGCGTCGCGAACCCGGCGATCGGCGACTGGCAGCTGCCCCCGAGGCGCGCGGCGAAGGCGCGCTCGGCGGTCAGGCACTCGCGGGTTGGCCGGTGCTCGAGGGGCGCGAGCAGCGCGAGCAGCGCAGGCGTGTTGCGGCACTCGAGGCCGACGATGCCCTGGCCGACCGCAGGCAGCATCAGGCTGTGGTCAAGGTACTCGGTGATCCGCGCGCCGAGCCCGAGACGCACGAGTCCGGCGGCGGCGAGGATGATCGCATCAAAATCCCCGGCGTCGAGCTTGCGGAGCCTGGTATCGACGTTGCCGCGCAACGCCGCGATCTTGAGATCGGGCCGTGCCGCTCTCAGCAGGCACTGGCGCCGCTGGCTCGAGGTGCCAATCCGGGCGCCCGCAGGCAGCGCGGCGAAGCGGGCATGGCGCGGCGACAGGAACGCGTCGCGCGGGTCCGCCCGCGGGAGCACCGCTGCAATGCTGAAGCCGTCCGGCAGCTCGGCCGGCACGTCCTTCATCGAGTGCACGGCGAGGTCGGCGCGGTCCTCCGCCATCGCGACCTCGAGCTCCTTTATGAACAGCCCCTTGCCGCCGGCATCCGCGAGCGGCCGGTCCTGGATCCGATCGCCCTGGGTCACGATCGGAACCAGCCTCACCTCGAGCCCGGGGTGCGAGGACCGCAGCAGCGCCGCCACGTGCTCGGCCTGCCAGAGGGCGAGCGCACTTCTGCGGGTGGCGATGCGAAGCTGCTGCATGGCGGCATTCTGCCACGCAGCCGCCGCTGGTGCGGCGGCGCGGCTACCGGGGCGGGAGCCCGCGGGATTACCATCAGCAGCACTGCCACGAGCAGGGCGGGTGTTCGAGGGGGGCGTCCATGCGTGTCCTGATGCTTGCTGCCGGCCTCGCCGTCGCCATCCCGGCGTTCGCCCAGGCGCCCACCGGCGAGGCAGTTGCGGAGTCCACGATCGGCTCCGACCGGTTTGCCGCCGGCAGTACCGTCGAGGTCTCCGAAGCGGTCGCCGGAGATGCGTTCCTGACGGGCGGGGAGGTCACGGTCGAGGCCCCGGTCAGCGGCGGGGTCGCCGTGGCGGCTGCCGACGTCGATATTCAGGGCCCGATCGCCAAGAGCCTGTACGCCGCGGGCGGTTCGGTGACGGTGAGCAGCACCGTGGGCCACGATGCGGCACTGCTCGGTGGCACCATCGACATCACGCAGGGAGCGACGATCGGCGGCGCGGTTTCGCTGGCCGGCCGGACGGTCACGCTTGACGGCGAACTGCAGGGCCCGGTGGCGGTCGCCGCGCGAGATGTCACCATCAACGGCCGCGTCGCAGGGGACATCGAGGTCTCAGCGCAGCGGATCAAGGTCGGCCCGCAGGCGTGGATCGGCGGGCGGCTCCGGTATCGCGGCAGCGCGGCGCCGCAGGTCGCGGAAGGCGCGCAGATCGCCGGCGGGCTCGAGAAGCTTCCGGCCCGCGCCGCCCGCCTCGGTTGGCACGAACGCGCTCGGCGCGCGAGTGGTGAGGCTGGTCGCGGCCTGTGGTTCGGCGGCTGCTTCGTGATCGGGATACTGATGCTGCTGATCGGGCCCGCCTTCATGAGCGAGACGAGCGCTATCGCCCGGCGCGAATGGGCGCAGAGCCTCGGGATCGGGCTCGTGGTGCTGGTGACCGTGCCGGTCGTGGTGCTGATGCTGTTCATCACACTGATCGGAATCCCGGTCGGGCTCGTTGCCGTCGCCGCCTACGCGGGGGTGCTACTGCTGGGTTATGTATGCGGGGCCACCGCGGTCGGCGATCTCGCGCTCGAGCGGTTGGCCCCGTCACGGAGCGCAGTGGCTGGCTGGCGAATCCTCGCACTGCTCGGCGCGCTCGCGGTGCTCGCGATCGTCAGGCACGTGCCGCTGATCGGAGGCCTCGTCGTATTCGCGATATTCCTGGGCGGCGTCGGGGCGCTGACCCAGCGGGTCTTCAGGACGGCTCGCCCGGCGTCAGCCGCCTGAGCAGGTCCCGCACCAGGCGCCGGCTGACCTCGAGGCTGAGTTCGCTGTCGCGCAAGCGGACGTGGTAGCGCCCCTCGGCGTCGCGGTCGACCCCCGCGACGTGCTGGATGGCTGCAAGGCCGCTGCGATGTACGCGGACGAAGTCCGCGGCGAACTCCTCCTCGATCGAGCGCAGCGACTCCTCGATCAGATCCGAGCCCTGCCGGTGATAGAGCGTCACGTACTTCTGGCCCGCGACGCAGGCGAGCACGTCGCTCGCCGGGACCAGCTTCAGCTGGTCGCGGACCTTGACTGCGAAATGACGCCGGCGGGCGATCGCACCGAGCGGCGCGAGCTGCGGCCTGGCGAGCCGGCGGGCGGTCGCGAGCGCCGCCTCGAGTTTGTCCCGGCGAATCGGCTTCAGCAGGTAGCCGATCGCCTGCGCCTCGAAGGCGGCGAGTGCGTACTCGTCGTAAGCGGTCGTGAACACAATCGCCGGTGGCGCCGGCATCACGGCGAGGTGGCGCGCCGCCTCGAGGCCGTCCATGTCCGGCATGCGCACGTCGAGTAACACGACGTCGGGATGCAGCTCCTCGACCCGCGCCAGTGCCTCGCGCCCGGTCGCGGCCTCGCCCGCGAGCCGCAGGCCCGCGATCTCCCCGATCAGGCGGGCGAGCCGCTCCCGCGCCGGCGCCTCGTCGTCGACGATCAGCACCGACAGCGCCGACGCCTCCGTCACGACCGCAGCGCCGCGCGTTCGGCCGGGAAGCGCAGCCGCGCGACGAAGCGGCCTGGGAACTCCTGGGTATCGAGCTCGGCCGATCCGGCGTACAAGAGCGCGAGCCGCTCGCGAAGGTTCGCCAGCGCGATCCGGTTGCCCCCGCGGCCGCTGGCCGCGGCACCGTCCGGCAGCGGATTGTCGACGCCGATCTCGACGGTCGCACCATCGCGACGTGCGCTGATCACGACGGTGCCGCCGCCGGGCAGCCGCTCGATCCCGTGGTAGATCGCATTCTCGAGCAGCGGCTGCAGGAACATGCCGGGCACGAGCGTATCGCCCGGCAATGAATCGAGCTGCCAGTCGACGCGCAGCCGCGCGCCAAGCCGCAGCTGCTCGATGCGCTGATAGGTCCGCGCGATCTCGACCTCGTCGGACAGCCGGACTTCGTCGCGCACCTCGGAGAGGCTCGCGCGGAACAGATCCGCGAGGTCCTCGACCGCCCGCTCGGCCTCGATCGGGTTCGACCGGGTGAGCGCGGCGATCGTGTTCATGCTGTTGTATAGGAAATGGGGCCGGATTCGCGCCTGCAGCGCATCGATGCGGGCACGGGCCTCGCCCTCGACGTTCTGGCGCCACTGATCGGTGACGTAGGAATAGCGCAGCAGGATGCCGCCGACGATCAGGCTGATCGCGAGGTTGCCAAGCAGGAACGCCGCGTGGCCGTGGCCGGAGAGCGGCTCGCCGAGATAGCCGAGATCGAACCCGTACGCCACCGCCCACCAGGCGAGTTCCGACACGAGCCCGGTCACGGTGAGCAGCAGCACGAGCGCCACCGCCGAGCCGCGCTCGACGCCGAGGCGTGCGAGCCGGGGGCGCAGGGCGCACAGCGTGCCCGCCGCGCCGAGCGCGATCCACAGCAGAAACAGCGAGGTGCGCGCGAGATCGTCCCAGAACCCGCCCGCGAGCCCGAGCCGCGCGGTCGTCAACAGCAGCGCAATCAGCTCGGTCGTCAGCACGATCCCGAGGACCATGCGCGGCGCGCACAGGTCCGGAAGATAGAACGGCGGCGTGGGCTCCTCGGCGGCGGCGGCGGACTCGGGCATGGCCTCGCTCAGCGCGGCGTGCCTCTGCCCGCGAATAGCGCGTCCTTGAGCATGAAGATCGATGAGATGTCCTCGTCGCCGTGGCCCGACTCGATGAGTTGCGCGTACTGCGCGAGGGTCGTCTCGATCACCGGCAGGTGCACGCCGTGCTTCGCCGCCATGTCGCGGCAGATCCGCAGGTCCTTGTCGTGGAGCTTGACCCGAAATCCCGGCGGGTAGCTGCCGCGCGCCATGAACGGCGCTCGGTTGACGAAGTACCACGATGATCCCGCGCCCTTGCCAAGCGTGTCGATCACCTTGTCGAGCGGCAGCCCTTCGGCCTTGGCGAACGCCATCGCCTCGGCCACCGCCTGGATGATCCCGGCGCACATGATCTGGTTCGTCGCCTTGGTCGCCTGGCCGAAACCGGTCGGGCCGATGTGCACCACCGTTCGACCCATCTTCTCGAGCACCGGCCGCGCGCGGGCGAACGCCTCGGGCGTGCCGCCGCACATGATGGCGAGCGTCGCGTCGCGCGCCCCCTCGACTCCGCCGCTGACCGGGCAATCGAGAAACTCCGCTCCGACGCGCGCCAGACGTCCGGCCGCCTCGCGGGCGGTCGCCGCGGCGACGGTCGAGCAGTCAATCACGATCAGCCCGGTCCGGGCACCGGGCAGCAGCGCATCGACGATGCCGAGGACATCAGCATCCGCCGATACGCACAGCACGATCACGTCCGCGGTGCGCGCGAGCGCGGCCGGATCGGCGGCGAGATCGCATCCGGTTTCGGCCGCGAACTCCTGCGCGCGGCCAGTATTCCGGTTCCAGACGCCGGCCAGCAGCCCGGCGCGGTCGAGGTTGCGCGCCATGTGCGCGCCCATCGCGCCGAGTCCGATGAATCCAGTCTTCACGCGCTCTCCAGCGTCGCCGCAGCGACGGTCGAACCGGCACAGTGAAGCGCGGAACGACGGTCGGCGCCAGCGGACGGCGCATTATGGCAAGCGAATGCCTGCGGTACCACCCGCGGGGACTGCGTGGCCGCCACCGGTCATGCGGGCAGCACGCCGTGTTTGAATCGCGTAACCCGAACGCAGTGTCCATCGACCGCAGAGCGGAGCATTGGTGCCCGGACACGCACCGCGCGCCCGACGTTGGGTCGCGCGGCGGCAATTTTCGGGTGGCACGCCGCTCGCGGGGCCGGGCGAGGCAGGTCAGGGCGGCGCGACGCCTTCGCAGGCCTCGTCAGCCGCCTTCTTGGCGTTGAGGCGCTCGCTGTCCATCTCCGCGTCCGAGAGGTAGATCTGCTCGCCGTCTGGTCCTTTCCTGATCAGGCGTCGCGACTGGATGTAGCGCTGGTAGGTGTCGCGAGCCTGCTTGCACTGATCGGCGCGGGCAGTGGCGATGTCCTCGGCCACCGCGCGCTTCAGCTCCGGGGACGCTGCGACGGGTGCCGGTTTGGTGGTGCTTGGTTGCGGAGCCGGCGGCGCCGCCGACCGTTCGACCAACCCGATGTGGGCGCGGGCGTAGGAGGTGGTCTCGACGGAGATCAGCTTGCCTTCGGGCGGGGGCGGCCGGTCGCTGTAATGGATGCGGCCTTCCACGTCGAGCCACTTGTACACGGCGACATCGTCCGCGGCAGCGCCGATCGAGGCGCCGGCGATGAATGCCGCGACGCCGCATGCAAGGGCCAGCTTGATCAGTCGTCGGCCTGGAGTCCGGGTGGCGTGCATGTTCGGGTCCTCGCTGCGGGTCAGGCACCCACGCGCTTAGTTAACAGTGTGGCGCGTCGGCCCCCGGAAACCCTTGAAGCCCGTCACAGTCGGGGCCTACGGGGCGCATCCTGCCATGTCCGCAGCCCGACTGTGAACCGGCGCGCCTCTCTGCGACGCGGGGCCGGAGCGGCACGCCCGCCGGGCCGCATCGCCTGCGCAGCCCCGTCAGGCCGCGACGGCTCCCTCGATCAGCGTCAGCTCGAGCTCGCGCGCCCCTTTGAGGGAATTGACAATCAGGCACACGTGCTCGGCCTTCTCGAGCAGGTGGCGCGCCTTGGTCCGGTCGCTCCCCGGCGCGACCGTCAGGGTCGCGTAGGTCTTGAAACGGGTGAACTGCGTCACCCCGTCGACCCGTTCGAGCACCGCCTCGACACGGCAGTCGAGCGCTTGCCACTCGAAGCGGCTGGCGCGGCTGATGGCGCGGAACGACAGCACGAAGCAGTCCACGACCGAGGCGGCGAGCAAGCTCTCCGGCGACCACGTACCGCCTGGACCGTCGAATTCGGGCGGCGCGGCCGTCTTGATTTCGGGGAGGCCCGGCGCCGTGACGGCGACGAGGCCCGCCGGCGCGCCGTGGGCGGTTACACGATAGACATGTGGGTAGGGATCCATCTCGCTCTCCTAAACTGCAGGAATGACCTTGCTGCGCAGGCGCGCCCGCAGCGGCGCGAGCTTGCGGGCGAGCTGCGTGGCGCCCAGTCGGGCGAGATCCTGCGGAACCTTCGCGGCGAGGCGCCGCCGGGCCGCCGCCGGGAGCCCGAGCTCGATCAGGCCGAGGAGCCGCGGACCGGCGACGACCACCAGCTCATCTGTACGCTCAGTTGCAAGCTGGCGGCCGATCCGCCGCGCGATCGACTTGGCAAAATTTTCCTCGAAGATCCGCTTGTGCCGGCTACGCGGGTCGAACGACTGCGTATGGCCCATCCCGCGGTCGAAGATCCGGCCCGGTCGGCCCGACACGAGCTCGCGTTCGCTGCTGCGCGCGGCGGGATTGCCGAGCGTATCGATGAGTTCCGGCCGCAGCGCCGCGTCCGGCAGCCGGTAGAAGCGAGCGAGGGCGTAGTCCGCGACGACGACCTGCAGCGTGCGCATGGCGAGATCCTCCGGCCTCCACGGCGAGGCCGCGCTACCGAACACGCACCACCTGCGCGCCGAAACCGCGACACTCTCCACCGGCGGCGAGCGCGCCGCCACGAGTCAAAGCGTAGGCCCGCCGGCCCGCGCTGCCAGCCGGGACCAACCGCAGCAGGGCCTCGGTAAATGCCGACGCCTGGCGCGCCGGTGCCGTGCTCAGCGCTCCCTCGGGGGCACCCGGGGCGGCCAGGCAATGTGGGCGAGCTGCTGCAGCAGCTGCGGCAGCGTCCGCGCGCCCATCTTCTCCATGATGCGGCGGCGATGCGCCTCGACGGTGCGTTTGGTGATGCCGAGCGTCGCCGAGACGCGGTCGTAATGCTCGCCCTCGACCAGCTGCTTGAGCACCTCCTGCTCACGCGGCGTCAACCGTCCGAGACGTGCGAGCACGGTGCGTCGCGCATGACCTTCGACCGCGTCGGCCGCGGAGCGCCGCAGCGCGCGATTGACGACGTCGATGAGCTGCTGTTCGCGGACCGGCTTCAGCAGGTAACTGGCCGCGCCGCGCTGCATCGAGGCAACTGCCGACGGAACGTCACCGTGCGCAGTGACGAATACGACTGACAGCGGCGAAGCGGCTTGCCGCAGCCTCTCGTGGAGCTCCGTTCCGCTGATCCCCGGCATATTGACGTCGAGCACGACGCAGCCCGCGGCGTCGAGATCCGCGCTCGCGAGAAAACTCTCGGCATCGGCGTAGTCCTCGATCTGATAGCCGAGTGATTGCAGGAGCGCGCGGTACGCTTCGCGCGCCACACCGTCGTCGTCGACGACGTAGACGCGCGACAGCCCTTCTACCGCATGCATCATCAGGCCTCCTCGGTGCGCGGCAACCCGGACGCCCCGGGGCTATCGAAGACTCTCCTGCGCGGACAGCGACAGCCGTGCCGACGTGGCGCTCGCAAGCCGGTGACGCCTGACCGGCGTCGGCGAGCGCGGCTTCGCGCTGCCAGGAGGTCCATGACCCTGCCCGGATGGCAGACAGGCTGCGGCAGCAGGCGCGCGGTGTCATCCGCATATCTGCGGAGCCGGGCCGCTGCGGAGCTAGGGATTCACCGCAATCGGGTGGGGCAGGCCTGCGGGAAACGGGCGTGAAAGGCGAGGCTTTTCGGCTCATGATAAAGAGTTGAAGCAGCCGCTCCGATCGATGCCCAGCGAGGTGTTGCATGCGCCGCAAGACCCCGACCGGCGCCGGCAAATCCGGCGCCCGCGCCCGCCTCCCCGAGGCGCAGACCTCTGAAACGCCGAGATCCGCCGCGAAGGCGCGTGCGACCGTCGGCGCCGAACAGCGCCGCCAGATGGTCGCGACCGAGGCCTATTACATCGCCGAGCGGCGGGGCTTCGCGCCGGGTCACGAGCTCGCTGACTGGGTCGCCGCCGAAGCTGCGGTCGCCGCCGCGCTCGCTGCGGCTGCCAAGGCCCGTGTCCGGCAGGGGCGCAAGACGGACAAAAAAGGGGCGAGCCAGAGCCCGCCCCGAGGGGGTCCCGTCGATCCGGGTCAGCTGTAGGCGCGCTCGCCGTGCGAGGTCGTATCGAGACCTTCGCGCTCCTCCTCCTCCGGCACGCGTAGCCCGACCAGCACGTCGGCAATCTTGAAAGCGATCAGCGCCGCGACGCCCGTCCACACGACCGTCACGCCCACCGCTTTCGCCTGGATGATCAGCTGCACGAGAATCGGGTTCGAGGCAACCTTGCCGGTCACCCAGTCGCTGACGAATCCCGGGCCGCCGAGCGACTGCGAGTTGAACACGCCCGTCAACAACGCACCGGTGACGCCACCGACGGCGTGCACGCCGAACACGTCGAGCGAGTCGTCGGCGTTGACGGCCTTCTTGAGGCCGGTGACGCCCCACAGGCAGATGAGACCGGCGGCGATTCCGATGACGAACGCGCCGGGAATGCCGACATTTCCCGCGGCCGGAGTGATCGCCACGAGACCGGCGACCGCGCCGGAGGCGGCGCCAAGCAGCGATGGCTTGCCCTTCAGCGCCCATTCGCCGAACAGCCAGGCGAGCACCGCGCAGGCTGTCGCGAGGTAGGTGTTCATGAACGCCAGCGCCGCCGAGCCGTTCGCCTCGAGGGCCGATCCGGCGTTGAAGCCAAACCACCCGAACCACAGCAGCGCAGCGCCGATCATCGTCATCGTCAGGCTGTGCGGGGCCATCGACTCCTTGCCGAGTCCCACGCGCTTGCCGAGCAGGATGGCGCCGACGAGTCCCGCGACGCCCGCATTGATATGTACGACCGTGCCGCCGGCAAAATCGAGCGCACCCCACTGCCACAGGAGGCCGCCCCTGGCCGTGACCGCGTCGGCAAGCTTCGGGTCGGTATAGGCGTCGGGCCCGGGCCAGAACCACACCATGTGCGCTATCGGCAGATAGCTGATCGTGAACCAGACGGCGGCAAAGATCAGCACCGCCGAGAACTTCACGCGCTCGACGATGGAGCCGAGGATCAGGCATACCGTGATCGCCGCGAAGGTCGACTGGAAGGCGACGTACACGAGCTCGTAGAGCGGAGTGTTCTTGCTGAACGTCCCGGCCATCGAGAACTCGCCCGTGGCCGCATCGAACGTGCCCTTCAGGAACAGCCGGTCGAAGCCGCCAATGAACGGGTTACCCTCGGTGAAGGCCAGCGAATAGCCGTAGACGGCCCATAACACGGTGATCAGCGAAAACACGACGAACACCTGGATCAGCACCGACAGCATGTTCTTCTGCCGCACGAGACCGCCGTAGAACAGTGCCAGCGCCGGCACCGACATCAGCAGCACGAGCGCCGTGGCGGTGAGCATCCACGCGGTATCACCCTTGTTAGGCGTCGGCGCGGGCGCTGCGGCTGCCGCAGCGCCCGCGGTCGTTGCTGCCGCCGCCGCCGCGGGCGCCGCATCGGCGTGCGCGAGCGCGGTCCACAGCAACGCGCAGGCGGCAAGAAGGAGCGCAGCGAGCGATGCCCGCGCGAACCCGCGCCGGCTGCCCGACAGCACCGTGCGTACGCGCAGTGGCTGATTGAATCTTGCAAGTTCCACGGTCTTTCCCCTGTCGATGTCCGTCTGGGTCATCTGCGACGATCGTCTGCTGCGCCGCGCCCGTCAGATCGCTTCGGTGCCCGTCTCGCCGGTCCGGATCCGCAGCGCTTGCTCGAGTCCGAGCACGAAGATCTTGCCGTCGCCGATCTTTCCGGTGCGCGCGATGTTGGTGATGGCCTCCACGACCTGGTCGCACACCGAGTCGTCGACGGCCAGCTCGATCTTCGTTTTCGGCACGAAATCCACGCGATACTCGGCTCCGCGGTACAGTTCCAAGTGGCCGCGCTGGCGGCCGAAACCCTGCACTTCGGTGACCGTGACGCCCTGCACGCCGATGTCCGCCACCGCCTGGCGGACCTCGTCAAGCTTGAAGGGCTTGATGATTGCGACGATCAGCTTCATGAGTTCGGTCACCCGCTCCGGCGCGGGGACGACCCGGCGCGATCCTGTCGCCGCGGCGTCCGCGGGCGGGGAAAATGCAGCTTCCATGCCACGTGCCGCGGCAAGCACAATCAGATACTTGCGCGCGTTCGCGGCCGAAGGCCCTGGCGATCGCGCACCGTTTTGGCGCATGGGGCGCGACGGCCTGCCTGAATGCGGGGCATACGCCTTGACGCGAGGGCGCTCACGGCCGAACGTGTGGAACGCAAGCGCCCATCAGGTGAACCGCCATGGCAAACAGCTTCGACCCGCGCTTTTTCGACGACCTCGCGAAACGGCTGTCAGATGCGATGCCGCCGCAGCTCGCGGCGCTGAAGAACGATCTGGAGGCCAATTTCAAGAGCGTGCTGCAGGCGGGGCTTGCCAAGCTCGACCTGGTGACGCGTCAGGATTTTGACGTGCAGGCCGGGGTACTCGCACGGACGCGCGAGAAGCTCTCGGCCCTGGAAGCGCGCCTCGCCGCGCTCGAGGCAGAACTCGCGCGCCACGAGCGGGATGTGGCCGAACGAGTCGAGCCGCCCGCCGCCTGAGCCCGGTCCGAAGGGCCGGGACGACCACACGCAGGCGCCGACCGCCTCGCCTGATGGGTGCGACCTTGCGGCTTTGATCGCGACCGGCGCCGCGCGCCGGACACACTACTGGCCGGCTTTCACCAGGTAGTCGACCGTTTCCCTGACGAGCGCGTCGGGCAGGTCCGGCCGCCCGCCCTTGGCGGGCATCACGCCTGCCTTGCCCTGGAAGCCCTTGAGCGCATGGTCGTACAGCGTCGTCTTGCCCTGGGCGATCCGCGACTTCCAGGCACCGCGGTCCCCCATCTTCGGGGCGCCGGCGAGGCCGGCTCCATGACACGCGCTGCACACCGCCTGGTACGCGTCCTCGGCGTTCTTCGGCAGCGCCACTGCCGCGGTGGCGCTGGCACCGGCCGCCGTCGTCGGCACGATCGCGATCGCGGTGTTGTCCGTGCCGGCCACGGCGACCCGGCCCACCGGTGCGATGCGCTCCGTCGTCTGCTCAGCCACCTGAGCATCCGGGGCAGCAGCGCCTTGCTCGGCGGGCCTGCCGGTCGAGCGCGCGAAAACCGTGAGCGCGATCGTGAATCCGATCCCGACCAGCATGCCTAGAACCACCTCGAACATGCTCAAGAACCGATTGTCGCGCTTGCTCACGATAGGATTTCCCGGGAGGCCGTCGAATTCGGCCCGCGAGTATAGCGGCTGGCGGCCGGGCCCTGAAGGCCACGGTCGCCTGGCGCCGGGCATGCGCCGGTAGAGTAGAATCCCCGGCCCGCAGCGCGCCCGTAGCTCAGCTGGATAGAGTGACGGTCTCCGAAGCCGTAGGTCGTGGGTTCGACTCCCGCCGGGCGCGCCATCCCTGCAGTCAGCGTTTGCGCTCCGAGGCCGCGAGGTCATCGATCAGCTCAAGCAGCTGCGTCTCGCCGCCGGCGGTGCCGACGTCGGCCGTGTACTTGCCGTTCACGACCATCAACGGCACACCCGTGACCTTGTACCGCCGGGTCAGCTGCTCGGCGCGCTGCAGCTTGCTCTCCACCGAGAACGAGCGGTAGGTGCGGTCGAAGTCCGCTTCCGAGACGCCGTTGGCCTTGAGAAACGCCTTGTGGAGCTGCTCGGTCCTGGCGGGATCGGCATCGAACAGGTAGCGGCTGTTGACGTGAATCTCGCGGAACACAGCGGTATGCAGCTGCTCGAGCTGGCCGAGTGCCTCGAGCGTATAAAACAGCCGCGCATGCGCACGGGTCACTTCGTTCCACATCACGGGTACGCGCACAAACTCGACGAAGCCGGGCTTGCCTTGCTTGCGCCAGCCCTCGAGCAGCGGGTCCAGATGAAAACAGTGGCCGCAGCCATACCAGAACACCTCGACGACCTCGACCTTGTCGGGCGCGACCGAGGTCGGCTGCGCAGGCACGAGCGTCGTGTAGCTCTTGCCCTCGGTCCACTTCGGCGGAATGGCAACGGCAGCCGCTGGGGTCGCGGCGGCGACCGCCGCGGCGATCGGCGACAGGCCCGTCGGCACCTCGGCTGTGCCCTCGGTTTCCTCGGTGATCTCGACTGCGCGCTCAGCGCTCCCTGTCGGCGCGGCGTTCGGCCTGACCGCGATCGCCGCGGCGGCATCGGGCGCTCGCCGCTGCGGTTGCGTGGCCGTCTGCGCCGGGTGGCGCCCGCAGGCCGCGAGCGTCAGTGTCAGGAGCATCAGCGTCCCGACGCGGATCGACAGTGTATTCATCGCATTCCCCCACGACTGGAAGCACGCTGCACGCCCCTTGGAGCATGTCTCCGGGCCCGAGTTCGGGGCCGACGGCACAGATTGTCTACCTCAGGCCCTTCAGGTAGGCGGTCAGCGCCGTGATGTCGTCCGCGGACAGGCGCTTGGCGATGTCGTACATCATGTCGGCGCTGGCCGGGGCCGCGGGCTGGCCGGTCACCGCCGTGTAGCGGGACCTCGACGCATAGCCCTTCAGCTGATTCGCGACGTACGCCGGCTGCTGCGAGCGGATCTGCGGCCAGCGCGCCGGTCCGTTGCCGCGGCCGTTCGGGCCGTGGCAGCCGCTGCAGGCAGGGATGCCTCGCGTCTGATCGCCGCCCCGGTACAGCTTCTGGCCCGCCTGCCACAGGCCGGGATCGGCCTCGAGGCCCGTCAGTGTCTGCCGTTCAAAGTAGGAAGCGAGGTCCGCCATGTCCTGGGGGCTGAGCGCGACCGCCATCGGCCCCATCACCGGGGCGACGCGCACGCCGGACTTGAACAGCCCGAGCTGCTCGGTCACGTACTCATGATGCTGGCCCGCGAGGTTCGGCCATTCCGGGTTTACGCTGTTGCCCGTCGCACCGTGACACGCACCGCAGACCACCGCCTTTGCGGCACCGGCGGCGGCATCACCAGCGAGCGGCTCGGCGGCAAGCGTGGTGGCCACGAGGCCGAGGCCCAACAGCGCGACGAGCCCACGTGCGGCAACAAGACTCTTCATAACGGTATCCCGACTCCCGTGGACGCCCGCGCGGCCCTGTTAGACTCGGGCTTCCGCGCGAGCCCACGATTCTACACGATGTCGGCTTTCCCCCATGCCAGGTACCTGAAGGGTGCGCACGAGCCGACGCAGTTCGTTGCCGACACCGGCGCCGAGGTCGCGATCGCCGGCCGCTCCAACAGCGGCAAGTCGAGTGCGATCAACGCGCTGACCCAGCGCCACGCGCTCGCCAGGACCTCGAAAACTCCGGGCCAGACGCAGCTGATCAACTTCTTCGAGCTCGAGCCGGGACGGCGCCTCGTGGACCTGCCGGGCTATGGTTTCGCGAAGGTTCCGCGCCCGCTGCAGCAGCACTGGAAGCGATTGCTCGAGGCCTACTTCCGCGACCGAGAATCATTGACGGCGCTCATCATCGTCATGGACGCCCGCCGCCCGCTCGAGGAGCAGGACTGGCAGATGCTGCATTACGCCCGGGCCCGCGGCCGGAAGGTGCACCTGCTCCTCACCAAGGCGGACAAGCTGGGTCGCAACGCGGCCGCAAGCACGCTCGCGCGCGTGCGGCGTGAGACCGGGGAGCTCGCGACGTCCCAGCTTTTTTCGGCAACCGCGAAGACCGGGATCGATGAGGCGCGCCGCGAGCTGCGCTCGCTGCTGCGTGCGCAAGCGACGGGCGAGGAGCACGCCGCGGCGGGCCAGATGACTGACCCGGGGACTTAACTCGCGCACGCTGACCGCGTTGCCGCCGGGTCGACCGGAGGCGCCGGAGACCGCCCTTGGCGCACTGTGCGCCTGCCACGCGGTCAGCCCGACGATGACCGCACGTGTGTCGTACGGTCGCGCCGCGCGCCCCGGCGAGCGCCTGATCCACGCCCGAAACGAAACCGGCCGCGGGAGAGATCCCGCGGCCGGCAATCGATCAGTGCAGTCCGGGTCTTACTGGAAAGATGCCAGATTGTGCACGACTGCTACGTCCTCGACCGCCCCTGCACCGTGGCAGACCAGGCACGACTCCTGTGACGGCTGCATCAGGGTGCCGTTGGCATTCTTGACCGCCGCGAAGTTGGCCCCGTTCTGCGACATGTGGTCCTTGGCGGATGCCTGGACGTGGCACGAGGAGCACACCGCCGCGCCGGCGGTGGTCGCCAACGGGCCACCCGCCGCCACCTCACTGGGGCTACTCGTATCGGTCGTCGTCGCCATCACCGACGATGACGGATCCGCCGGATAGTAGGTCCCAGCTTCATGACAGCCAGTGCAGTGGTTGATCGTCGGCCCGCCGCTTGGCCCGCTTCCGGCCGGAGTCGGGAACGGCGTGCTGGTGATCCAGTTCCGCGCACTGCCGTGATAGACGACATACGGCGTGTA
>DATNHZ010000110.1:0-8742 GCA_035604655.1 Steroidobacteraceae bacterium
AGATGCGCATTCCAGTTGCCGACCGCGCCGTTGATCTTGCCGAGCGCCGCCACCGCGGCGAACGCCTGGCGCGTCGAAGCGAGTCGCGCCGCGACGTTGGCGAGTTCCTTGCCGAGCGTCGTGGGGCTCGCCGCTTGCCCATGCGTCCGCGACAGCATCGGTAGCTCCGCATGCCGGTGCGCGTGTGCGACCAGCCAGTCGTGAATGCGGCCGATCGCCGGCAGCAGCACCTCGTCGCGAGCCGCTTTCAGCATCAGCGCGTAGGCGAGGTTGTTGATGTCCTCGGAGGTGCAGCCAAAGTGCACGAATTCGAGTTCGGCGCTCCCGGCGCCGGCTGCCTGCAGCTGCGACCTGACGAAGTACTCGACCGCCTTGACGTCGTGGGCGATGCGCTGCTCCTCCGCCTTGACCGCCACTGCCTCGCCCGGCGCCGCGCGCGCGACCAGCGCGGCCGCGGCCGCGAGCACTGCCGCGGGCGTGGCGCGAAGCTCCGGCAACGCCAGGTCACGCGCGAGAAACAGGAACCACTCGGCCTCGACGCGCACGCGATGGCGGATCAGCGCCGCCTCGCTGAACAGCGGCCGCAGTTCCGCGCATTTCCCGGCATACCGGCCGTCGACGGGAGACAGCGCATCGAGCGCGGCGGAGGGCGGCTGGGGGCGGTCGGTCACGGTGCGGCCCGTCCTTAAAGTGCTAGGATGAACATCCATAGTCTATCGCTCCCGAAGGAATGCCCGAAAAGGACTTAAGGGTCGAGCACGACAGCATGGGTGCCGTGGCCATTCCGGCCGGTGCACCGTGGGGCGCGCAGACCCAGCGGGCGCTCGACATCGTCCGGCTGAGCGAGCGCGTGCTGCCGCCGGCCTTCATCCGGGCGCTGGCACTGGTCAAGTGGGCCGCGGCCCGCGCCAACGCAGCCCTCGGCGCACTCGACCCGCCGCGGGCCGCCGCCATCGAGCGCGCGGCGCTCGCGATCGCCGAGGGCGCGCACTCCACGGCCTTCCCCCTCGACGTCTTTCAGACGGGCTCCGGCACCAGCACCAACATGAACGTCAACGAGGTCGTCGCGCAGCTCGCGACTCAGGACCTCGGTGCGCCGGTGCACCCGAACGACGACGTCAATCGCAGCCAGAGCAGCAATGACTGTATCCCCACGGCGATCCACGTCAGCGCGGCGCTGCGCACGCACGCGGGGCTGTTGCCGGCGCTGCGCCACCTGAGCGCCACGCTCGGCGGGCGGATCCCGGCGCTCGAGGCCATCGTCAAGACCGGCCGCACGCATCTGATGGACGCCGTGCCGCTGACGGTCGGCCAGGAATGGAGCGGCTGGCAGGCGCAGGTGAACGATGCCGTCGCGCGCCTCGAGGCGACGCTGCCGCGCCTGCTGCGGCTCGCGCAGGGCGGCACCGCGATTGGTACGGGACTCAACGCACCGCCGGGCTTTGGCGCGCGGGTCGCGGCGGAGCTCGCCACGCGCACCGGGCTCGCATTCATCCCGAACCCCAGCTGTTTCGCGGCGATCGCCTGTCAGGACACCGCTGTCGAGCTCTCCGGCCAGACGCGCGTGGCCGCGATCACGCTGCTCAAGATCGCCACCGACCTGCGGCTGATGAACTCGGGGCCGCTCGCCGGGCTCGGGGAAATCTCGCTGCCGGCACTGCAGGCGGGCTCTTCGATCATGCCGGGCAAGGTCAATCCGGTGGTCCCGGAAGCGGTCGCGATGGCGGCCGCACAGGTCGTCGGGAACGACGCGACCATCGCGATGGCGGCGCAGTTCGGCGTGTTTCAGCTGAACACCGGGCTGCCGGTCATTGCCAGCAATCTGCTCGAGAGCCTCGGGCTCATCGCCAACGCCGCCCGCGCGCTTGCCGACCGCGCGCTCGCCGGGCTCACGGTCAACGAGCCGCGGCTCGCCGCGGCCCTCGCCCGCAATCCGATCCTGGTCACGGCGCTCAATCCGCTGATCGGCTACGAGGCGGGCGCGCGTATCGCGAAGGAGGCCTACGCGACCGGCGAGCCCGTGCTCGAGGTCGCGGTGCGGCTTACGGGACTGCCACGCGCGCAGCTCGTGGAGCTCCTAGATCCGCGTCGGCTGACGCGCAACCCGAATCCCGGGTGAGCCCGTCGCCGCACCTGTCGCCCGTCGCCGAGCGCGACCTGCGTTCGCTGCTGCGAGCGCGCCTCGCCGGGACGGCACCCGGAGATCCGGCCGACGCGCGGATCGCCGGGCTCCCGCCCGAGATCAGCCGACCGCTGAGGCACCTTCTTCCCGAACACCCGACGCCGGCCGCCGTTCTCATCCCAATCGTCGATCATCCGGACGAGCTCACAGTGCTCCTGACCGAGCGGGCCGCGGACCTCCGGCATCATCCCGGACAGATCTCATTCCCGGGAGGGCGCCTGGAACCGAGCGAGTCGGACCCCGTTGCGGCGGCCCTGCGAGAGACGGAAGAGGAGATCGGCCTCGATCGCCGCTACGTCGAAGTGCTGGGCTTCCTGCCGGATCAGCTGATCATCACCGGCTACCGGGTGACGCCCGTGGTTGCGCTCGTGGCACCTGGCACAGCGTTCAAGCTCGACCCCGTCGAGGTCGCGGCCGTCTTCGAGGTATCGCTTCGCCACGTGCTCGACCCGGCGAATCACCGGCCGCGCCAGAGGACCCTCGGCGGCAGGTCCGTGATGGTGTACGAGATCCCCTGCGGCACCCGCAACATCTGGGGCGCGACCGCCGGGATGCTGGTCGGGCTCGCCGAGGTTCTGGCGCGCGGGGCAGGCGCTGCGGAGACAGCCGGTCGTGGATGAGCTGCTCGCGATCATGGCGCGGCTGCGCGACCCGGTGAGCGGCTGCCCGTGGGACCTCGAGCAGACCTTCGCGACGATCGCGCCGTACACGCTCGAGGAGGCTTACGAGGTGGCCGACGCGATCGAGCGCGGCGATCTCGCGGGGCTGCGCGAGGAACTCGGGGACCTGCTGCTGCAGGTCGTATTTCATGCGCAGCTCGCCCGCGAGCAGGGCGCATTCGACTTTGCGGCGGTGGTGAAGGCGATCTCGGCGAAGCTCGTGCGGCGCCACCCCCACGTGTTCGGCGGCGAGCGCCTCGACAGCGCGGCGGCACAGTCGCGCCGGTGGGAGGAGATCAAGGCCGTCGAGCGTACTGCTGCCGGGCGACACGCGAGCGTGCTTGAGGGCGTCCCGCTCGCGCTCCCGGCGCTCAGCCGTGCCGTCAAGCTCGGCACCCGCGCGGCGCGGGTCGGCTTCGACTGGCCCGATGCCCAGGGTGCGCGCGACAAGGTGACCGAAGAGCTCGCCGAGCTTGACGCGGCGCGCGTCGCCGGCGCGCCCGCTGCGGTCGAACGCGAACTCGGGGACCTGCTGCTTGCGATCTCGAATCTCGCCCGCCACCTAGCCATTGATCCCGAAGCTGCGCTGCGCTCCGCGAACGGTCGCTTCACCGCGCGTTTCCGGCACGTCGAGGAGCGCGCTCGCGCGACCGGGGCGGCAGATGCCGAAGCGCTCGAGGCGTACTGGCAAGAGGCGAAAGCCGGAGAGGGTCGCCGACCCTGAGGACGGCCTGACTGACGGTCGCCGTCGGCCGGCGGACCGTTCAGGACCGCGCCGGCCGGCGCAAATCGCGACTTATTGCACTGCAAACGAGCGGGCGGCTGATGGTAGGATCGATTCATGGTCACTGCCCCGCGCACCGATGACTGGAACCCGGCGTCCTGGCAATGCAGGTCCACGCTCCAACAGCCGGTCTACCGCGACCCGGCCGCGCTCGACCGCGCGCTGGTGGAGCTCGCGAGCCTGCCGCCGATCGTCGTGTCCTACGAGGTCGACGAACTGCACGAGCGCCTCGCAGCCGTGCAGCACGGCCAGGCGTTCATTCTGCAGGGCGGCAACTGCGCCGAATCGCTGGAGGACTGCACGTCCGAACGCATCGTCGAGCAGCTCAAGATCCTGTTGCAGATGAGCCTCGTGCTCATGCACGGGCTCAAGAAGCCGATCATCCGCATCGGGCGGATGGCCGGCCAGTACGCCAAGCCACGCTCGGCCGACCTCGAGACGCGCGACGGCGTGAGCCTGCCGTCGTACCGCGGCGATATCGTCAACCGCCCACCTTTCGATGCAGCGTGCCGCGAGCCCGATCCGCAGCTGCTGCTGCGCGGCTACGAACGGGCGGCGCTGACCCTCAATTTCGTCCGCGCGCTGATCGATGGCGGATTCGCCGACTTGCATCACCCGGAAGCCTGGGACCTCGACTTCATGCGCCACTCGCCGAAGTACGAGGAGTACAAGCGCATCGTCGAATCGCTGGGCGATTCGCTGCATTTCTTCGAGTCGGTCACCGGCCGCCCGGTGCACGACTCGCAGCGGGTGAGCTTCTACGCGAGCCACGAGGGCCTGCACCTGCTGTACGAGCAGGCCCAAACGCGGTTCATCCCGCGGCGCGGCCGGTGGTACAACCTGTCGGCGCACCTGCCGTGGATTGGCGTGCGGACCGCGGGGCTGCGTGATGGCCACGTCGAGTACTTCCGCGGCATCGCGAACCCGATTGCCGTCAAGGTGGGCCCCGCGAGCGATGCGCAGTACATCAAGGAGCTGACGCGAGCCCTAAATCCCGAACGGACCCCGGGGCGCCTGACGCTGATCCACCGGTTGGGCGCGGGTCAAGTCGAGGCGAAACTGCCGGGCCTGATCGAGGCGGTGCGCGCCGCGAACACCGAGGTCGTCTGGATGTGCGACCCGATGCACGGCAATACCGAGACGACGAGTACCGGGATCAAGACGCGGCGCTTCGACAACATCCTGGGCGAGCTCGAGTCGTCGTTCAAGATCCACGCCGCCCATGGCTCGATGCTCGGCGGCGTGCACCTCGAGCTCACCGGCGACAACGTCACCGAGTGCACCGGTGGCGCACGGGGTCTCATCGACGGCGATCTCGGCCGGGCCTACCGATCCAACGTCGATCCGCGGCTGAACTACGAGCAGGCGATGGAGGTGGCGATGCGGATCGCACGCCACGCGCACGTCCGCTGACCGCAAGCAGCCCGGCGCGAAATGCTGCAGCCTGCAGTGCTTCCGCCTCCCGGGCCTCGCCCGGCGCGAGCCCCGCGACGGTGAACGGGCCGACCGCAGCCCGAATGAGCCGCAGCGTCGGAAATCCGACGGCGGCGGTCATCCGCCGGACTTGGCGATTGCGCCCTTCGCAAATGGCGAGCTCGAGCCACGCGGTCTGAAGCCGGAGGCGGATGCGGATCGGCGGTTCCCGAGGCCACAGGCCCGCGGGGGACTCGATCCGGCGCGCACGCGCCGGGCGCGTCGGGCCATCGGCCAGCTGTATACCGCGCCTCAGCGATGCGAGGGCGGCGTCGGTCGGCTCCCCTTCCACCTGGACCCAGTAGGTCTTCTCGAGCGCGCGCCCGGGCTCGGTGATCGCGCCGCGCAACCGCGGATCGTCGGTCAGAAGCAAGAGCCCCTCGCTGTCATAGTCCAGCCGGCCGGCCGGGTAGACCCCCGCTGCGCTGAGGTATCGGGCGAGGGTGGGGCGCCCATCGCCGCTCGTGAACCGCGTCAATACCCGGAACGGCTTATTGAACAGTAATAGGCGCATGGCCGGCAGACGAGTGAATTACGGACTGTTCGGTTGCGCAGGGAGTGTATCGGCCGGTATCATTTTGCGCCGCAACAGACCGCTCCGCCCCGTTCCGGCTCCCCGAGCCGGGCCTGCCCGTCCGCCAGGGGTCCAGTGACCAAAATCGAATCTGCAGCGTCCGCGAGCCGCGCCTTGCCCGGGTCCGAGATCCGGGGCGCGATGGCGGCCGGCTTCGACTCGATCCTGACGCCGGCCGCGATCGGGTTCGTCACCGAACTCGCCCGACGCTTCAGTCCGGATGTCAAAGCATTGCTCGCGCGCCGCGATCAGCGGCAAGCGGCGCTCGATGCCGGCGTGCTGCCGGACTTCCTACCCGAGACGCGGGGCGTGCGGGAGTCGGACTGGACGGTCGCGGGGATTCCCGCGGACCTGCTCGACCGCCGAGTCGAGATCACCGGCCCGACCGAGCGCAAGATGATCATCAACGCGCTCAACTCCGGCGCCAACGTATTCATGGCCGACTGCGAGGACTCGCTGTGCCCGAGCTGGGCCAACCTGATCGCCGGCCAGATCAACCTGCGCGACGCCGTCAGGCGCACGATTGAGTTCACGAGCGCGGAGGGTAAGAGCTACCGGCTCAACGACCGGACCGCAGTCCTGATGGTCCGGCCGCGCGGCTGGCACCTCGACGAGAAACACTGGCTGCTCGACGGCGCGCCGATCCCGGGGGCGTTCGTCGACTTCGGCCTGTACCTCTTTCACAACCATGCCGAGCTGGCACACCACGGCACGGGCCCTTACTTCTACCTGCCGAAGCTCGAGAGCCACCTCGAGGCGCGCCTGTGGAACAGCGTATTCGGCTTTGCCGAGCAGCGGCTCGGAATGCGGCACGGCACGATCAAATGCACGGTGCTGATCGAGACGATCCTTGCCGCCTTCGAGCTGCACGAGATCCTGCACGAGCTCCGGGATTACATCGTCGGGCTCAACTGCGGGCGCTGGGACTACATCTTCAGCTTCATCAAGAAGTTCAGCCACGACCCGGCCTTCGTGCTGCCGGACCGGTACCAGGTGACGATGACGACGCACTTCCTGCGGTCGTATTCGCTGCTGGTCATACGAACCTGCCACCGGCGCCGCGCATTCGCGATGGGCGGCATGGCGGCGCAGATTCCGATCAAGAACGACCCGGCCGCCAACGAACAGGCGCTCGCGAAAGTTCGCGCCGACAAGGAGCGCGAGGCGGGTGACGGACACGACGGCACCTGGGTCGCGCATCCCGGGCTCGTGCCGATCGCCAAGCAGGTGTTCGACCGGCTGATGCCCGGGCCGAACAACCTCGCGCGCCTGCGCGAGGACGTGCAGGTGTCCGCCGCCGACCTCTTGCAGGTGCCCGCCGGGACGATCACCGAGGCGGGACTGCGCAACAACATCGCGGTCGGGATTCAGTACCTGGCAGCCTGGCTCGGCGGCAACGGCTGCGTGCCGATCTACAACCTGATGGAAGACGCGGCCACCGCCGAGATCTCGCGCGCCCAGGTCTGGCAGTGGCTGCACCACCGCCGCGCACTGGCCGACGGGCGGCCGGTGACCCTGCCGCTGGTGGCGACGCTGGTACGCGAGGAGCTCGACAAGCTCAAGGCCGACGTCGGGGCCGGCGCGTACGCTGCCGGCCACTTCGAGCGGGCCGCGGAGCTCCTCAGCGAGCTGACCGTCGCCGACCGCTTTGCCTCGTTCCTGACCCTGACGGCCTACCGAGACATTGACTAACGCACCTGGAGTACCGCGATGACGTTCCTGACGGCTGAGCAGCTTGAGCGTGAATGGACTTCGAATCCGCGCTGGAAGGGCGTCAAGCGCGGCTACAGCGCCGCCGACGTCGTCCGCCTGCGCGGCACGGTACCCGTCGAGTACACGCTCGCGAAGGTCGGAGCGGAGAAGCTGTGGCGCCACCTGCAGACGATGCCGTTCGTCAATGCGCTCGGCGCGCTGACCGGCAATCAGGCCATGCAGCAGGTGAAGGCGGGGCTGAAGTCCATCTACCTGTCGGGCTGGCAGGTGGCCGGGGATTCCAACAACGCGGGCGAGATGTACCCTGACCAGTCGCTGTACCCGGCCGACTCCGTGCCGGCGGTCGTCCGCAGGATCAACAACACGTTGCTCCGTGCCGACCAGATTCACCACGCCGAGGGCAATGACACGATCGACTGGCTGCAGCCGATCGTCGCCGATGCCGAGGCCGGTTTCGGCGGCGTGCTCAACGCCTTCGAGCTGATGAAAGCGATGATCGACGCCGGTGCCGCCGGCGTGCATTTCGAGGACCAGCTGGCGTCTGCCAAGAAGTGCGGCCACATGGGCGGGAAGGTCCTGGTGCCGATGCAGGAGGCGATCAACAAGCTGGTCGCCGCGCGCCTCGCGGCCGACACGCTCGGCGTCCCGACCGTGCTCGTGGCGCGCACCGATGCCGAAAGTGCGAGCCTGCTGACGAGCGACGTCGACGCGCGCGACACGCCGTTCATCGACGCTGCGAAGGGGCGCACCGCCGAGGGTCTGTTCCATGTGAAGGCGGGCCTGAAGCAGGCGATCGCCCGCGGCATCGCCTACGCGCCCTACGCCGACCTCGTCTGGTGCGAGACCGCCCACCCGGATCTGGAGGAGGCGAAGCTGTTTGCCGAGGGCCTCCACCGCGAGCACCCGGGCAAGCTGCTCGCTTATAACTGCTCACCGTCGTTCAACTGGAAGAAGACGCTCGACGACGCGACCATCGCCAAGTTCCAGCGCGAGCTCGGTGCCATGGGCTATCGGTTCCAGTTCATCACGCTCGCGGCCTTCCACGCCATCAATTTCTCGATGTTCCAGCTGGCGAAGGGCTACCGCGAAAAGCAGATGTCGGCCTACGTCGCGCTCCAGCAGGCAGAGTTTGCGGCCGAGAAGGATGGCTACACGGCCACCAAGCACCAGCGCGAGGTCGGCGCCGGCTACTTCGACGACGTGACGACCACCGTCAGCGCCGGCACCTCCTCGGTGACTGCGATGAAGGGCTCGACCGAGGAGGCCCAGTTCAAGACCGGCTGACCGGACTTGCACCGCAGGTGGCGGCGACCGGAACATAGGTTCCGATGCCGTCACCCGATCGCCCAACCGAACC
>DATNHZ010000111.1:0-7576 GCA_035604655.1 Steroidobacteraceae bacterium
GCCGTTCGATGCGTTTCTGGAGCGCTACCCCGAGCTTGCGAACCGCGGTTACTTCGAGCGGTACTACCCGCGGGGCGAGCTCGACTCGCCGGAGGCCCGCGCGACGTTCCTGCTGCCGCGGCCGCGCGCTTGAGCGGCGTCCCCTGCCTGCGACCGGACGCGGATGACGGTCGTGCCACCGGTTAGTATGCGGACCAGGATGGATGCATGGGGCTGACACCCGAGCTCGCGCGCTGGCGCAAGGCCGAGCGGCAGGTGCTGCTCGCGCGGCGCCTGGCGGCGCCGGCGGGGGACCACGCGCGCTGGAGTGCTGCGATCGAATCACAGCTGCGCGCGGCATTCCCCTTCGGCGCCGGCTGGGTGGTGGGCCTGTGCTGGCCGTTCCAGGCCGAATTCGACGCCCGGCCGTTCGCCACGCACCTGCGCGGGCTTGGCGCGCGCCTCGCGTTGCCGATGGTGATCGCCAAGGGCCATCCGCTCGAGTTCCGCGAATGGTGGCCCGGGGTCGCGATGACCAGCGGCGTTTACGATCTGCCGGTGCCGGACGGTACCGCGGCGCTCGTGCCGGACGCGCTGCTCGTCCCGCCCGTCGGGATCGGTCAGCAGGGCGACCGGCTCGGCTACGGTGGCGGCTTCTTCGACCGCACGCTCGCAGCCCTCGAGCCGCGCCCGCTGAGCGTCGCGCACGCCTTCGAGCTATCGAGAATCCCGACGACGTACCCGCAGCCACACGACGTGCTGATGGATTTCGTAGTCACCGAGGCCGCAATTGAGGCGGCGGTCCCCGGCGGTCTTGAGGCCGTCACCGTCGAGGAATGCCGCCGCCGGGCCGAACGACTGGCCGCGGGGCGCGGCCTGCCGCGGCACGCCACCAGCCGCGTGTAGAATCCGCCGGCTGCCGCGCGGCAGCCGGGTGGCACGCCACTCGAGCATTCGTGATGCCAAGCGCCCTTAACCGGAGGACCACGTGCTGTCAGACATCGAGATTGCGCAACGGGCGACGCTCAAGCCCATCACCGAAATCGCCGCGGGGCTCGGGATCCCGGCCGATGTGCTCGACGCCTATGGTCGATACAAGGCGAAGGTATCGCTCGACTACGTCGCGAGCCTGGCGGCGCGGCCGAACGGCAAGCTGATTCTGGTGTCCGCCATCAGCCCGACGCCTGCCGGCGAGGGCAAGACCACGACCACCGTCGGGCTCGGCGATGCGCTCAACCGGATCGGCAAGAAGGCGGTCATCTGCCTGCGTGAGCCGAGCCTCGGTCCGGTGTTTGGCATGAAGGGCGGCGCCGCCGGTGGCGGCCATGCCCAGGTCGTGCCGATGGAAGACATCAACCTGCACTTTACGGGTGACTTCAATGCGATCGCGCTCGCCAACAACCTGCTGGCGGCACTCATCGACAACCACGTCCATCATGGCAACGAGCTCGGCATCGATGTCCGGCGCATCACGTGGAAGCGCGTGATGGACATGAACGACCGCGCGCTGCGCGAGATCACCTGCGCCCTCGGCGGGCCCAACAATGGCTTCCCCCGCGAGGACGGGTTCGACATTGTGGTCGCCTCCGAGGTGATGGCGATTTTCTGCCTGGCGACCAGCCTCGGCGACCTCAAGCAGCGGCTCGGCAACATCGTGATCGGCTACACGCGCGACCAGAAGCCGGTGCGCGCCCGCGACCTCAAGGCGCACGGTGCGATGACGGTGCTGCTCCGCGAGGCGCTGAAGCCGAACCTCGTGCAGACGCTCGAGAACAACCCGGCCTTCATTCATGGCGGGCCGTTTGCCAATATCGCGCACGGCTGCAACTCGGTGCTCGCGACGTACACGGCGCTGAAGCTCGGCGAGTACGTCGTGACCGAGGCGGGATTCGGGGCCGACCTCGGCGCCGAGAAGTTCATCGACATCAAGTGCCGCAAGGCCGGCTTCCGGCCGGCTGCGCTGGTGCTGGTTGCGACCATTCGCGCGCTCAAGTACCACGGCGGCTGCGACCTCAAGGAGGTCAATCGCGAAAACCTGCCGGCGCTCGAGCGGGGCATCGCGAACATCGAGCGGCACGTCAACAACGTCCACCACCAGTACGGACTGCCGTGCGTCGTGTCCGTCAACCACTTCACCTTCGACACTGCCGCCGAGCTGCAGCTGCTCGAGAAGCGGCTCGCGCATCTGCAGGTGCCGGTGATCTCGGCGCGTCACTGGGCCGAAGGCGGAGCCGGGGCCGAGCAGGTCGCGCACGCGGTCGTCAAGCTCGCGGCCACGCAGACGGAGGGCTTCCGCTTCGTGTACGAGGATTCACTGCCGCTGTGGGACAAGATGAAGGCGGTGGCCACCAAGATCTACGGCGCCAGCGACATCACCGCCGACACCAAGGTGCGGGCGCACATCAAGCGGCTGCAGGAAGAGGGCTACGGCCACTACCCGGTGTGCGTCGCCAAGACCCAGTACTCGTTCTCGACCGACGCGCAGCTACGCGGCGCGCCGTCGGGGCACGTGCTCAACGTGCGCGAGGTGCGGCTTGCCGCCGGCGCCGAGTTCATCGTGATGGTGTGCGGCGACATCATGACGATGCCGGGTCTGCCGAAGGTGCCGTCCGCAATGCACATTGATATCGACGACAGCGGACGCGTCGTCGGGTTGTTCTGAGCGACCCTGGCGGGAGCCGCCCGGCCGCCGTGGCAACTTCCGCCGTCAGCCGCCCGGAGCTCGTGCGCGGCCTCGGGCTCGCGGCGGCCATCGCGGTCAACGTCGCCAACATGATCGGCGCCGGCGTCTTTCTGAAGAGCCGCGTGATGACCTGCAACGTCGGCGACGCGAGGACCGTGCTCGCGGTCTGGATCGCGGCCGGATTTTTGTCGCTGGCCGGCACGTTCTCCTACGCGGAAGTCGCCGCGATGATGCCGGAGGCGGGCGGGGACTATGTGTTCCTGCGCCGCGCGTACGGACGCATCGTTGGATTCCTGTACGGCTGGACGGCGTTCACCGTCCACAAAGCGGCTGCGCAGGCCGCGCTCGCGGTCGGCTTCGCGATCTTCCTCAACGTCGCACTCGGCGGAGGTCTCGAGCGGGATCTGGTGCGCGGGGAGGCGTGGGGAGCGGCGCTGCATGTCAACGGGCTGATGCTGGTGGCGCTCGCCGCGATCTGGACAGTGACGTTGATCAGCTGTCGCCCGGTCGCGACCGGGGGCCACGCAGCGGTGGTGCTGACGGCCCTCAAGGTGCTGCTGCTTGCGGCGCTCGCGATCGGAGCGTTCGCGCTTGCGCACGGCAGTTTCGCCCACCTCTCAGAACCGGCCGTTGGCGCCCGCTGTGACGGTGTCGCCGCCACCGCCCGCGGTGGCATCGCCGGCTTCGGCGCCGCCATGCTCGGCGCGTTGTGGGCCTACGACGGCTGGAGCAACGTCACGCCGCTGGCTGGGGAGGTCAGGGATCCGGCGCACAACCTGCCGCGGGCGTTCGTCGGTGGCCTGCTGCTGGTTGCCGCGCTGTATGTGGCCGTGAACCTCGCCTACTTCTACGTGCTGACGCCGACGCAGGTGGCGAGCGTCCCGGCCACCTCGTCCGTCGCCACCGAAGTCATGCGGCGCTTTGCCGGCTCCGGTGCCGTCACGTTTGTGGCGGCCGCACTGATGCTGTCGTCGTTCGGCTCGCTGCAGGCGTCGGTGCTCGCGGGCTCGCGGATTCCGTTCGCGATGGCCCGCGAGGGCCTGTTCTTCCGCGCCCTGGCGCGGGTGTCGCCCACCACGCACGTGCCGGTACGGGCGATCGCCGCGCAGGCGGCATGGGCGAGCGCCCTCGCGGTGTCAGGGTCCTACGACACGCTGACCGACGCGGTGATCTTCATGGCGTGGCTGTTCTACGGATTGAGCGCAGGATCGCTATTCGTGTTCCGCCACCGGCTGCCGGACGCGGTCCGGCCGTACCGGGCGTTCGGCTATCCGCTGGTGCCCGCGCTGTTCATCGCGGTCACGCTTTGGCTGATCGTCAATACGTTCGTCGCGACGCCGCGGCTCGCGCTGATGGGCGTTCTGGTCACGCTCGCGGGGCTGCCGTTCTACCTGTGGTGGTCGCGGGCGTCCGCGCAGCTCACAGCGACGTCGCGGTCCGGGGATCCGGCAGATGCGGCAGGGAGTTGAAACTCACGAGGCTGCGGCGCCGGGCTGACCAGCTGATCTCGGTCAACGCGGTGTTCCGCAGCACGACCGACAGGTCGATCACCCGTTCGGTGTCGACGCCGAGCAGCCAGCCGGCTGCCGATGACACGAGGCCGCCCGAGGTGAAGGCGACACGGCGCCCCGACCCGTCTGCGGCGCACAGCAGATCGAGCGCGCGCAGCGACCGGGCGCGGAACTCGTCCCAGGTCTCCACCCCGGGTACGTGCACCGTGCCGCGTGCCCAGGCGCGCATGATCTCGTTGTAATGACGTACGAACTCGCGCTGGGCGCGCTCGCGGTCTGCGCCCGGCGCCTCGGCCGGGTGCAGCGCATCGCTCACCGCGTCGTCCCGACCGAGGTGGTGCTTGATTACCCTGATGCCCTGGTGCTCGTCGAGCTCGGGCAACTCGCGGGCGATCGGAAACGGCAACCCGCGTTCGCGATACACGCCGGCGACGATCTCGCAGGTCTGCTGATGGCGGCGGCGCGGGCCCATGTACACGGCCTCGAAGTCAACGGCGTGCGCGGCCCAGTGCTCGCCGAGCGCGCGCGCCTGCTCGCGCCCGAGCGTCGACAGGTCGTCGTAGCTGGTGCCGAAGAACGAGGCCTGCGCGTGGCGTACGAGGTACAGGTGGCCCATGGCTATTGCGCGACGGCGGCTGGTCTGCGCTGCCGGTCAGTGGGCGGCGTCGGCGGCCGCCGCCGGGTCGCGCCCTTGCTCGGGGCCGGGCGATGCGTACCGCGCGTGGCCAAGCATCAGCACCAGCGGCAGGCACAGCAGTGCCGAGCCGGCCAGCAGGTGGAAGTCATTGCTGTAGGCGATCGCCAGCGCCTGGCGGTTGATCTCGGCGAGCAATGATCCGGTTGCCACGTTCGCGCCGGGGGCGGCGCCGACCAGCTGCCAGCGCTCGGCAGCGAACGGCGTGAAATGTTCGGCGAGGTAGCTCTGGTTGACCGCCGCCGAGCGTGCGAGCAGTGCCACGACCGCAGAAATTCCGGCCGAGCCGCCGACGTTGCGCACCAGCGTCAGGAGCACGCCGGCCTCGGTCCGGCTCGCGTCCGGCAGCGTTGCGAAGGCGACCAGCGTGAGCGGCATGAACACGAATGGTATCCCGAATCCCTGCACGATCCCGGCGATCAGGAAGTCCCGCGCCGAAGTGTCGATGCTGAACGATGCCATCATCCACAGCGAGCCCGACACGATCAGCAGACCCGCCAGCATCGTCGGCCGGGCGTCTAGGCGGTTGGCCAGCCGGCCGGAGATCATCATCGCGACGATCGAGGCACCACCGCGCGCGGCCAGCAGCACGCCCGCCTGGGCGGGCGTATAACCCTGCAGCTGCTGCAGGAAGCTCGGCAGCAGCAGGCTCGGTGAGAACACGAACATGCCGACGCTGAACTGCACGAGCAGCGAGACGGCGAAATTCCGGTCGCGGAACAGGTGGATGTCGACGAACGGGCGCCGCGAGGTCAGCGAGTGCACGATGAACATGTAGATTGCGACGACCGCGAAGAAGGCCTCGGCGACGATCTCGGTAGATTCGAACCAGTCCTTGGTCTCACCGCGGTCCAGCATCAGCTGGAACAGCCCGATGGCGAGCGACAGCAGGATGAACCCCTGCATATCGAATGGACGATGGCCCTCGCCGCGACGCTTCGGCATCGCGGCCGCAACGCCGAGCCAGGCCAGCACACCAACCGGGAGGTTGATGTAAAACGCCCAGCGCCACGACAGCGAGTCCGTCAGCCAGCCGCCGAGCGTCGGCCCGATCACCGGGCCGACCATCACGCCCACACCCCACAGCGCCATGACGCGGCCGTGGCTCGAGCGCGGGAACTCCTGCAGCAGCACAACCTGCGACAGCGGTACCAGCGCGGCGCCGAACGCGCCCTGAATCATCCGGAACCCGACCATCTGCGTCAGCTCGTTCGCCATCCCGCACAGGACCGAGCCGGCCGTGAAGCCCACGATGGCGACCAGCAGGATCCGGCGCAGCCCGAAGCGGGTGCCGAGCCAGCCGGCGAGCGGCGTCGCAATCGCGCTGACGACGATGTAGGCGGTCACGATCCATGCCGCCTGGTCCTGGGTGGCCTGCAGGCTCCCCTGGATGTGGGGCAGGGCGACGTTCACGATGGTCGAGTCGATCGTGTAGAGCAGCGTCGCCATCACCGTTGCGGCGGCGAGAATCCAGCGGGTCCGGACCGCTGCCGGGCTCACGGCGTTACCGTCAACGACCGCGACCGAACCAGTGATCGAACCGCGTGTGCGGACCGGTATCAATCTCGACGGTCGCGCTCATGCCGTCGCGCAGCGGCGGATCCCCGGGCCCGCGATCGAGCGCGATGCGCACCGGGATCCGTTGCACGACCTTGACCCAGTTGCCCGACGCGTTCTGCGCCGGCAGCAGCGAGAATTCGGCACCGGTCGCCTGCGCGATGCTCTCGACGTGGCCACGCCAGCGGCGGTGTCCGTAGGTATCGACGTCGACCTCGACCGGCTGGCCCGGCCGGACCCACTCGAGGTCGGTCTCCTTGAAGTTCGCTTCCACCCACAGGCTGCGGTCGGTGACGATCGCGAACGCGGCGCGGCCGACCTCGACGCGGTTGCCGACCTTCGGCAGGTGGCTCGCGACGCCGGTCTGCGGTGCGTGGATGAGGCAGCGGTCGAGGTCGAGGCGGGCGTGGTCGAGCTCGGCGAGCGCGCTGAGAACCTCGGGGTAGCTGTCGACGGCCAGGTCGGGGTTGCCTCCGAGGCGCGCCGCCGTCTGCGCGCGCTGCAGCTCGAGCACGCCGACGGCACCGGTCGCAAGATCGGCCGTGCGGTCGGCCGCGTCCAGCTGCGAGACCGAGTTGAGCTTCAGCCTGGCGAGCTCCTGCTGGCGCTTGAACTCGCGGGTCGAGAACTCGGCCGAGCGCCGGGCGACGCCGATCTCGCCGGTCTTTTCCCGGTAGGCGGCCTTGAGCCCCGCAACGTCGGTGCGCGCCACCGACAGGTGCGATTCGGCGGCGGCGACCGCGATCCGGAACAACGAGTCATCGAGCGCCAGGATCGGCTGGCCGGCGACGACGTGGGTGTTCTCGCCGACGTAGACCTCGCGCACGTTGCCCGACACCTGCGGAGCGACGTCGACGCGGTCCTGCTGCAGGTAGGCGTTGTCGGTCGACACGTAGCGGCCGGCGGTGCCGTAGAAGTACACGGCGGTCAGCAGGGCGATCAGCGGCAGTCCCCACAGCAGCAGGCGCCGGGTCCAGGACGGGCGGTCCGTCTCGATGGCCGCTGCGGCCTCGTTGGCGGCATCCATCAGGCAGCCCCGCCGCCAAGGTTCTCGCAGATCCGTGCCAGCTGCTGCACGAGCTCGGTCTGCTCGCGCCGGTCAAAGCCGCGCATCGCGCGGGTGGTGACCACGGTCCCGAGCTTCTCCATGCG
>DATNHZ010000112.1:0-4708 GCA_035604655.1 Steroidobacteraceae bacterium
CAGCCCGTCGTCGAAGCTCTGTACACCCACCGACAGGCGGCGCACGCCGGCAGCGACCAGCCGGTCGAGCACCCCCGGCACCAGGTCACCCGGGTTCGTCTCAACCGACACCTCGTCGAGATGGCCGAAGCCCGCGATTAGATCCAGCGTCTCGACGAGCTCGCCTGGCTCGACAGTCGGCGTGCCGCCGCCGACGTAGACGCCTGAGAACCGGAATCCTCGGGCGTGAAACAGGCGAATCTCGCCTCGCAGCGCAGCAAAGTAGGCTCGTGCCTTGCCGCTCTCGTAGCGCACCCGGTGGAACGTGCAGAACGGGCACAGCACTTCGCAGAACGGCACGTGCAGGTACAGGAACACCGGCTGCGCCGGCGGCTCGGGCATCCCGCGGCCGGCCGCGAGCCGCATCGAGCGGCGCGCTTCGCGGCGAAAGGCGGCTGCGAGCAATCGGTACAGCAAGGTGTGGACCCGGTCGACAGGCGCCGGCGGAACGACGCAGCGGGAGTGTACCCGGAGGATGTCCCGGCCATCGGTTAAGACCTAAGGAATTACCCCGATGCCACCGGGCGTTTAACGCGTGCATCGTCGCGGCTGGTCTGCGGTCGACTGCGCGCGCGAGGGGATCTGATGGCGCGGATGCTGGTACTTGGGGTCGGCAATTCACTGTTGACCGATGACGGCGCCGGCGTCCACGCAGCGGTCCAGCTCAACGAACGCGCCGGCCATTCACCCGATCTCACCATTCTCGACGCCGGAACTCTCGGGTTCTCGCTGTTGTCGGCGCTCGGCGATGCCGATGCGCTGATCGCCTTCGACGCCGCGCGCGCTGGTGGCGAGCCCGGCGAGATCTCCGTCCACGCAGGGGCGGATTTCGACCGGTTCGTGCGGCGTTCGGGGCGCAGCGTTCACGAGGTCGGCCTCGCGGACCTGCTCGACATGGCGCGGCTTTCCGGGCAGCTGCCCGAGCGGCGGGTGCTGATCGGAATCGAGCCGCAGACCGTCGACTGGGGGCTCGTGCCGACACCGCAGGTTGCCGCCGCGCTGCCATATTGCGTCGCCGTTGCGCTCGATCTGATTGAACGGTGGCGCAAGGACGAAACAGGCGTCGCGCCGGTCGTGGAAGCCGTCCATGCGCACTGAGGCCCATCCGGCGCTCGCCGGCATTCCGCTCGTCGTCGAGGGAACGCCGATGGTGCAGGTCGACTCGGGCAACGTGCCGCTGCTGCTCCACGAGCTCAGGCACGCGCTCGAGCGGCTGCTCAAGGACGGTTCCACGCACATCATCGACCTGCGCGCGATCCCGCTCGGCCCGGGCGAGGAAGAGCGTCTGCTCGAGACGCTGGGCACGGGCGAGGTGCGGGCCGAGTTCACATCGCTCGGCCGCAGCGTGATCGAGGAGAGCGCCTATCCGGGGCTGTGGCGGGTCACGCACTGGAATACCGCCGACGAGATGACCGGTCGCTTCCTGGAAGTGACGTTCACGCCGGCGCTGCTGTCCTCCCCGCCCGAGGACGTGAGCGCGGGACTCGACCGCCTGAAGACGGACCTGGGCGGCTGACGGAGCCGGGGTAACGCCGAGGAGCACACATGGGTACGCTGAATCTGAGTGCGACGGTCGGTGAACAGCTGCGGGCACAGGGTGTCTCGCGGCGCGGGTTCATGAAGTTCTGCTCGACGATGGCCTCGGTGATGGCGCTCGCGCCGGCCTTCGCGCCACGCATCGCCGCGGCGCTCGACAAGGCCAAGCGGCCGTCGGTGATCTGGCTGCCGTTCCAGGAGTGCACGGGTTGCACCGAGTCGTTGACCCGCTCGCACGCGCCGACGATCGAGAACCTGATCTTCGATGCGATCTCACTCGACTACCACGAGACGCTGCAGGCGGCGGCCGGACACCAGGCCGAGGGGGCCCGGCAGAAGGCCATGCAAGACAACTGGGGTGAGTATTTTCTCGCGGTGGACGGCTCGATCCCGCTCGCCAACAAGGGCTACTCGACGATCGGCGGGGTCAGCAACGTCGACCTGCTGCAGCAGGTGGCGAAGGGTGCGAAGGCGATCATCGCCATCGGAACCTGCGCCTCCTTCGGGGGCCTGCCGAAGGCAAGCCCGAACCCGACCGGGGCGGTGTCGGTCAGCGACCTCATCAAGGACAAGCCGATCATCAACATCTCGGGCTGCCCGCCGATCCCGATCGCGATCACCGGCGTGCTCGCCCAGGTACTGACCTTCGGGCAGCTCCCGGAGCTCGACCATTACGGGCGGCCCAAGGCGTTCTACGGTCAGACGATCCACGATCGCTGCTACCGCCGTCCGTTCTACGAGCGTGGCCAGTTCGCCGAGACCTTCGACGACGAAGGCGCGAAGCAGGGCTGGTGCCTATTCAAGCTCGGCTGCAAGGGCCCGGTGACCTACAACAGCTGCCCGACGACCAAGTGGAACATGGGCGTGAGCTTCCCGATCGAGTCCGGCCACGGCTGCATCGGCTGCTCGGAGCCTGACTTCTGGGACTGGCAGGGCGTGTACCGGCCGCTGTCGACGACGCGGTGGGGTGGGTATGGGGCACTCGGCGTCGCTGCTGCCGCCGGTGTGGCCGTCGGCGCGGTCGCGGCCCTTGCCGCGCGCCGCAAGCAGCGTCCGGTTGGGGAGGACCAGCCATGACCATCCTCGAATTTGCACGCGGCCCGGCGTTCCAGGCGGCGATGTGGATCTTCGCCTTTGGCGTGTGCTGGCGGCTCGCCGGCGTGTTCCTGATGTACCGGCGCTTCGATCGCTCAAAGCCGCGGCGCGACAATCTGGTGGCGGGGGGCTTGCGGGCCATCGTGATGCGTTCGCTGCCGCCGCACGAGCTCGAGAAACGGATCGTGTTCCAGCACGTGTCGGGCTACGCGTGGCACCTGACGTTCTTCATCTCGCTGCTGTTCTTTGCACCGCACCTGCCGTTCTTCAAGCAGTTCCTCGGCTTCGGCTGGCCGACGCTGCCGAACACGATCGCGCTGCTGTCGGGTGCGATCGCGCTCGCGATCCTGCTCGCGCTCCTGTGGCGCCGCGCGACGGTGCCGGTGCTGCGTCAGATCTCGAGTTTCGATGACTACCTGAGCATCGTGCTTGTCATCCTGCCGCTGGCCACCGGCTTCATGCAGTACGCGCGCGTGCTGCCGTTCGGATTGCGCTACGAGACGTTGCTCGGCGTGCACATTCTGACGATCTGCGCGCTGATGGTCTGGTTCCCGTTCGGGAAGCTGATGCACCTGTTCCTCGCGTTCCCGGCGCGGTTCCAGGCCGGCGCCCTGCTGCAGCGCAAAGGAGTTGAAGCATGAGCGCCACCACTGCCAACCTCGACGCACTGCGCGCCACCCTGCCGGCGCTCGGCCAGCGCGTCGGGCGTTCCACCCGGACCGACGACGAACGGCTCGAGCGCGCCCGCGCCGTGATGCTCGGCGAGCTCGACGCCTCCCATGCCACCTACCTCGAGACCTGCCTGCACTGCGGCATGTGCGCCGATGCCTGTCACTTCTACATCGGCACCAACGAGGCAAAGTACACGCCGATCTACAAGGTCGAGCCGCTGAAGAAGGTCTATCAGCGCGAGATCGGCCCGATGCGCTGGCTCAGGCGCCTCGTGGTGCCCGACATCTCGCTGTCGGAGCTCCAGGAGTGGCAGCCGCTCGTCTATGACGCGTGCACCGAGTGCGGCCGCTGCGACCTGATGTGCCCGATGGGCATCCAGATCTCGCCGATGATCGGCATCATGCGCCGCGCGCTCGCCGCCGCCGACCTGCTGCCGGCCGAGCTTGCCGGCGCCGCCGACGAACAGAAAACGCTGGGATCGGTGTTCGGTGCAGGCCGCGCCGAGATTCTCAATCTCGCGCGCGAGCTGTCGGCCGCGGGCGTGCCAGTGCCGCTCGACCTCGCGACGGCGGACGTGGTCGTGCTGACGAGCGCCGTCGACATCAAGGCGTACGCCAGCTCCTTCAGGGCGACAGCGAAGATCCTGAACCGGCTGAAGCTCAAGTGGACGCTGCTCAGCAACAGCATCGAGCTGCTCGGCACCGGCGAGTCGCTGAAGGAGCTGCACATCCGGCGCATCGTCGAGGAGATCACCAAGCACGAAGCGAAGACGCTGCTGCTGCCCGAGTGCGGCCACGCCTATCCGGCGCTGCGCTTCGACTCGGCGCACATGATCGGCGAGCCGCTGCCGTTCGCGGTGCTGTCGATCACGGAGTTCGTCGGCCGCGAGATCGCGGCCGGCCGGCTCAAGGTCAAGCGCGCAGCGGCGATGGGCACGGTGACCTATCACGACCCCTGCAAGATCGGCCGGCACGGCGGAGTGTTCGAGGAGCCGCGCGCCGCGATCAAGGCGCTGGGCCTCGAGCTCAAGGAGATGGAGTCGCACGGCCGCACCAACTACTGCTGTGGCGGCGGCGGCGGCCAATTCATGATCGCGCGGGGCGCGCACCTTAGACAGCGCGCCTTCGAGATCAAGATGCGCGAGGTCGACGACACCGGCGCCGGCACGGTGCTCACCGCCTGCAACAGCTGCCGGCTCAACTACCAGAACGGCGCCAGCGAGGCGAACTGGCAGAAGTCGATCCAAAGCATCGTCGAACTGGTTGGCGCAAACCTAGCTGACTGAGCCCGTCCAAGGCGCGGAGAACGTCCATGACCGCACAAGCCCGCATCGTCGTCGACCCGGTCACCCGCATCGAGGGTCACC
>DATNHZ010000113.1:0-18068 GCA_035604655.1 Steroidobacteraceae bacterium
GCGCCCCAGCCGGTGTCGGCGTCGACCAGCAGCGGCAGGTCGACGGCTCCGGTGATCCGGCGAACGTCCTCGCAGACGTCGCTGAGGGAGGTAATCCCGAGGTCCGGCAGGCCGAAGGAGGCGTTGGCGACGCCGGCACCGGACAGGTACAGGGCCTTGAACCCGGCCTTCCCGGCAAGCAGTGCGCTGTAAGCGTTGATGGCGCCGACCACTTGCAGCGGCCGCTCCTGCTCGAGGGCGGCCCGGAGGCGCGCGCCCGCCGAGGTGGAGGTTTTCGACATCGTTAGCGCCTGCCTTGCGCGGCCGATTGTAGCTCAGCCGATCCGCACCAGCGTCCGGCCCTGGACCTTGCCGGCGATGTAATCGGGAAATGCGCCCGGCAGCTCGTCGAAGGCGATCGAATGCGCGCAGATCCGCTCGAGGTGTCGCGGCTTCAGATCGGTCGCGATCCTCGCCCACACGGCGAGCCGCTGCGCGCGGGGGTTGGCGACCGAGTTGATGCCAAGCAGGCTCACGCCCCTCAGGATGAACGGCATCACGGTCGTGTGCAGGTCCGCGCTCGCGGCAAGTCCGATGCTCGCGATGTTGCCCCAGGAACCGACGGTCCTGGTGAGCCAGGTCAGGATCTCCCCGCCGACGCTGTCGACCGCGCCCGCCCACAGCGCCGCCTCGAGCGGCCGCTTGCCGAGATCGATGTCCTGGCGGCGCAGCACCTGCGAGGCGCCGATCGCCTTTAGATAGTCGCCCGCCTCGGCTTTGCCGCTGACTGCGACCACCTGGTAGCCGCGACCTGCAAGCATGTCGATCGCGAGCGACCCGACGCCGCCGCTCGCGCCGGTCACGACGATCGGGCCCTGCGCCGGGGTCTGACCGTTCTGTTCCATCCGGTGGATGCCGAGCGCCGCGGTGAACCCGGCGGTGCCGATCCGCATCGCGTCGGCGAGCGTCAGGCCCCGCGGCAGCGGTATGACCCACTCGGGATCGACGCGCGCGTACTCGGCGTAGCCGCCGTCGTGGGTCTCGGAGAGTCCGCAGCCGGTGACCAGCACCCCATCGCCGCGGCTGAAGCGTGCATCGCTCGAGGACTCGACCTCGCCCGCGAAATCGATGCCCCCGACCAGCGGATAGCGTCGCAGGATGCGCCCGGTGCCGGTGGCGGCGAGCGCATCCTTGTAGTTGATGGTCGAGTATCGAACGCGGACCACGACGGCACCCGGCGAGAGCTCCTCGAGCGCGATCGTGTCGAAGCGCGCGACGATCTTCTTGTCGATCTCGTGGATCCGGAAGGCCTTGAACTTATCCATTGTCCATCCTCACGGCATGCTCAGGCCGCGCACCGAGTAAGCCACACGTCGAGCCCCTGCACATCGAGGTCAACGTCCGGGTCGAGAAGCCGATGCCGGCGGGCGGGATCCGGGTCGAAGCCGTGGGCGTCGAGCGCCGCCGACAGCCAGCGGAACATGTCCTCGGTCATGCGCGCCGCGCGCTGCGGGTCCCGTTCGTGGCGTCGCGCGAGCTCGACGAATGCGTCGATCCCGACATGCAGATCCCGTCCGAGGCGCGCAAGGTCGGTCACCCGGCCGTAGTGGGTCAGGTAGACCGCCCGCGGCCGGACGGCGAGGATCCGGTCGGTCGAGGCGTGCAGCTGCTGCGGATCGAAGTGCGGCGGCGTCGTCGCCGGCATCACGAACTCGCGACCGGCGACGTCGAGATCGCGGTAGGAGACGCCGAAGGTGTCGCCGGCGAACACCCCGCCCGACTCGCGATCGACGATCACGTAGTGGTGCAGCGCGTGGCCGGGAGTGTGCAGGAACTCGAACGTCCGGCCGGCCAGCGAGAGACGCGAGCCGTCGTCGGTCACGACGATGCGCTCCGCCGCGACCGGCACGATCTCCCCGTACAGGCGCGCGTAGGTGTCCTCGCCGTACACCCGCTTGGTCCCGGCGATCAGCTTCGCAGGATCGACGAGGTGCACGGCACCGCGCGGGTGCACGACCGCCCGCGCGTTCGGCAAGTGCCTGAGCAGCGCCCCGGCGCCGCCGGCGTGATCGAGGTGGATGTGCGTCAGGAACACCCAGTCGACCGCCTCGGGCGCAACGCCCTTGTGCCTGAGTGCATCGAGCAGCAGCGGCACGGCCAGCGCGGTGCCGGTATCGACGAAGGCGGCGCGGCCGCCGTGCACGATCAGGTGGCTGGCGTCGAGCTGGGGCCGCAGGTGCTCCGTGTCGACGGCGCTGATGCCGTCGCCGTAATCGGTGATTGGCGAGCGCTCCGCAGCGGCCTGCGCCGGTGTGCTGGTCGCCTCGCGCGGCCCGTTCACGGCGACCGCGGCATGAGCGGTTCCGCCAGCCCCGTCCCGGCCCGGGCCGGCAGCGCCTCGCCGGTCGGCAGTCCGACGGCCCGGACAAAGACCGCCACCGTGTTGAATCCGCGCACCGTCACACTCCATCCCGCGGGCCCGGCTCGAGCGGCGGATGACGAAAGCCGCCGCATGGTACGGAGGCCCCCCGTAAAATTCCACCCGGCCGCGAACCCCGCAGCGACCGCACGGTCGTTGTATCGTGAGGCGGTCCGCCGGCCGCACAGGGAGCTACCGATGCCTCGTTCGATGCTGCTGATGACCGGAGTCGTGCTCGCCTGGCTGCTCGCGGCCTCGCTCGCCCGCGCCGAGGAGCCCGCGCCGCGGGTGCTGTCGGTCAGCGGCGAGGGCGAGGTGCGCGCCCAGCCCGACCGGGCGATCGTGACGCTCGGCATCCTGTCGCGCGAGCCGACGCTCGAGGCCGCCCGCGCCGGCGCCAACCGCGTCATGACGGCGCTGCTGAAGCTGACGCGCGAGCTTGGGATTGCCGAGCCGCTGGTGCACTCGACGCGGCTCAGCGTCAACCCCGAGTACACCTGGAACGAGCCAAAGCGGGAGAACCGGCTGGTTGCCTACAGCGTGCGCCGCCAGCTGCAGGTCGAGCTCCGCAACCTCGACCGCGTGGGCGAGCTGGTGGAGAAAGGCATCACCGCCGGCGCCAACGTCGTCGGCGAACCGCTGCTCGACTCCAGTCAGCGCCACGAACTCGAGCGCGAGGCGCTCGCGCGCGCGGTGGCGGATGCGCGCCAGAACGCCGCCGTCGTCGCCAAGGCGCTCGATGCAAGCGTCGGCGCACCGCGCAGCGTCTCAACCACCGCCGCGAGCGGCCCCTCGCCCGTTCCGATGCAGCCGGCAATCAAGGCGGCGGCGGTCGCCGAGGCTCCCGAGACTTACCAGTCGGGCGAGCTCACGTTCACGGCCGCGGTCGACGCAACGTTCGATCTCGTACCGGGACCTGCGCCCCGTTGAGGCGGACGTTCCTCGTCCTCGCCGGGCTCGCGGGCGCCGGAGTGCTGATCGCCGCGTGGCTGTGGCGTGCGACGCCCCCGGCGACGCCCGAGGCGCAGCCGCCCGCGCGCGGGCCGCTGTGGACAGTCCCGGGAGGCGCCGCCCAGCCGTTGTCCGCGCCCGGCGCTCCACCGCCCGCGGCAGTCCCGGCAGAGGTGCGTGCCGCACTCCTCAGGCGGTTCCGCGGCACTGCGCCGCCGCGCGAACTCCTCGACCGGCTGGCCGCGGGCGACGTCCCCTCGGTCGCCCGGCAGCTCACCGCCCGCGACGAACCCGGCGCTGCTGCTCGCCTATGGGATCTGGCGGCGCTGTGTGGATCGGATGGCGGGCCGGCGTCGGCCTCGGCGCTGGCCGATGAGCGGGCGGCGCTCGAATCGACTGCCGCCGATGCGGCGGCGCACGCAACGCTTGCAGCGCTGATCGGGACGCGGCACGCGTTCGCCGAGCGCCTCGCGGCCGGCTGCGCCGCGACCTCCTTCGACCGCGCACTGCTCGAGCGCCGACTCGCGACCAGCGCCGCGCGCGGCGACGTGGCGAGCCTCGAACGGCTCGCGGCGCTCGACCCGCAGCCGCTCGGCCGTCTGACGAGCGCCGCGCTGCTCGGCAGCCCGCGCGCCCAGTTCCGGCTCGCGCTCGAAAATCTCCCGAAACAACCGGATGCCGGTCGCCAGTGGCTGGAAGCCGCGGCCAAGGGCGACGCCGATGCCGAGGCCTATTACGGCGCCTGCCTGCTGAACGGCTGCTTCGGGACGGCGGATCCCGTGGCGGCGCGCGCGGCGCTCGAATCGGCCGCTCGCCGCGGCGCACCGTATGCGCTCGGGCTCCTCGCCTCGGGCGCGAGCGCGGAGGAGCTTGGTCGCTGGGTGCCCGCCGATGCACCCGTGGCCCCGATCCCGCCGCGCGACCCCGATGCGCTCGGTGTCGACCCCTCGGGGCGCTACGCGTGGGCAGCGCTCGCCGCCGGGCTCGCGACTGACGGCTGCTTCGGCTTCGAGTTCGCAACGACCGCCGAGGCGCTGATCGTCCGCTCCGGCCTCGATCAAGCGCTGCGGCCGGCGGAGCTGACGGCGGCCCGGGCGGCAGCGGCCGAGCTCTCCTCCGCGACCGCCGGCACCACGCGCCATGCGCTCGGATGCGACTGACAATCGCTCAGAGGGCGTCGGCGATGTCCTGCAGCAGCCCTTTGTCTTGCGGCGGAACGGCAGGCGGGTAGCGCTTCAGCACTCGCCCGTCGCGGCCGATCAGGAATTTCTCGAAGTTCCACTCGATGTCGCCCGGATGTCCGTTAGCCGGATCGGTGAGCCAGGCGTACAGCGGATGGCGGGTCGCGCCGTTGACGTCGAGCTTCGCCGACATCGGGAAACTGACCTGGTAGTTGGTCGTGCAGAAGCTCTGGATCTCCCGCTCGCTGCCGGGCTCCTGCGCGCCGAACTGGTTGCACGGCAGGCCGACCACGGTGAAATTCTCGTCCTTGAGCTCGCGGTACAGGCGTTCGAGCCCGGCGTACTGCGGCGTGAGCCCGCACTGGCTCGCGACGTTGACCGCGAGGGTCACCTTGCCGCGAAGCTTGCCGAGCAGGTCCGCCGCGCCGTCGATGCTCGGGACGCGAAAGCCATAGAAATCCGCCATGTTCGCCACCCCCTGACTGAAGCCCGCGCCCCCGACAATTGGATCGACCCGGATGCTCAGCGGGCGAGCGCCAGGTCCTTGGTGTAGACGACGTTCATGACATTATCGTGCCAGCCCCTGAGTCGTGGCGCGACCAGGTGCTTGTTGACATAGAAGTAGAGCGGCACGACCGGCGCGTCGGCCAGCATCGTGCGCTCGGCGCCCTCGAGCGCGGCGCGGCGTGCGGCCGGGTCGGTGGCATTGGCCGCGACTGAGAGCGCCGCGTCGTAGGCAGCGTTCTGGTAGCCCGGCAGGTTGATGCCGAAGCCACCCGACAGCACTTCGGCGAAGGTCCAGGCGTCGTTGTAGTCGCCGATCCAGCTGGCACGAAACAGCTGCGTCTCGCCGCGGTTGATCGTCTGCAGCAGCGACTTGAACTCCTCGCCCACCAGCCGGGTCTGCACACCGAGCGCCTCCTTCCACATCGCCGCGACCGCGAGCGCGATGCGCTCGTGCGTCGCGCCGCTCGGAAAGCGCAGCTCGACGGTCAGCGGCCGGCTGCTCGAGTAGCCGGCCGCCGCGTACAGGCGCCGGGCCATGGCGATGCGTTCCGGGTACGGCTGGCCGGCCCAGGCGAAGCGCTGCGTGGCGTAATTCGCGATGCCGGGTGGCACCCAGGAGTACGCGGGCAGCTCGCCGAGCCCGGTGACCGAAGCCACCAGCCGCTCGCGATCGACCGTCATCGCGAGCGCCTGACGGAGTCCGGGTGCGTCCCTGAACGGCGGCTTGGCAAGGTTGAAGCCGTAGTAGTAGACGCCGAGCTGCGGAGTCCGGTGGATTTCGCCTGGGTGCGCCGCCTCGAGACGCGCGAGCGGCTGCTGCGGCAGTGCGTAGGTGGCATCGAGGTCGCCGCCCCTGTATCGCGCGTACTCGTCGTTGGCGTCGGCGACGTGGAAGTATTTCACCGTCTCGATCCGGGTGGCGGCGGCGTTCCAGTAGAGCGGGTTGCGGCGCAAGGTCACGTGCGAGCCGACGATCCATTCGCCGAGCGTGTAGGCGCCGTTCGACACCGTCCGGCCGGCGGGCAGCGGCGCCGCGCCGTGGTAGGTCGGGAAGGTGCTCCAGTGCGCGACGAGACCCGGGAAGTACGGGGTTGGCGCGCGCAGCCGGACGATCAGCGTGTGCGGATCGGGCGCGGCTGCCCCGAGGGTTGCGGGTGGCGCCTTGCGCGCGACGATGTCTGCGGCATTGACGACCGGCTGCAGCACGTCGGCGTACTGCGAGCCGGTCCCGGGATCCACGAGCCGGCGCCAGCTGGCGACGAAGTCCTGCGCGACGACCGGCTCGCCGTTGGACCAGCGTGCGTCGGGCCTGAGCGTGAACGTGTAGATCAGGCCGTCATCGCTCACCCGCCAGCTCGATGCGGCGCCGGGCACGGGCTCGGCGCGCGCATCGAGTGTGGCGAGGCCTTCGTAGGCATCGCGCAGGATGTTGGCGGCGCTGTCGGTCCGCGCGAGCTGCGGGTCGAGCGAGTCGGGCTCGGGCCCGTTGCCCCGCCTCAAGACGCCCGCCGCGGCGGAGCCGCCGACGGCGTCCGCCGGCGGCGCGCGGTGGCAGCCCCCGAGCGCGAGCGCCGCGGCCAGCGCCGCGCACGCGAGGCGCCGGTCGAGCCTCATCGGGCCTCGCCGAGCTTCTTGAGGTGCACCAGCAACAGCGAAATCGCCGCCGGCGTGAGTCCCGGGATCCGCGCCGCCTGGCCGAGCGTGCGCGGCTGCACCTCGAGCAGGCGCTGGCGCACCTCGGTCGACAGGCCCTTGACCGCGCGGTAGTCGAGGGTCGCCGGCATCGTCGTCGTCTCGTGCCGCTCGAGCCGGGCCACCTCGGCGTGCTGGCGGGCGAGGTAGCCGGAGTATTTGGCGGCGACGGCGATCGCGAGCGCGACCTGGCCGGGCAGCCGATCGTCCGCCGCCGAATCCGCGCCGCCCGCCGCAATCGCCGCCCGCTTGGCCTCGAACAAGGCCCAGCGCTCGTCGTCAACGAGGCCAAGCGTGCGTCCGGCCGGCGTCAGGCGCGCGTCGGCGTTGTCCTCCCGGAGGCTCAGCCGGTATTCGGCGCGGCTCGTGAACATCCGGTAGGGTTCCGGCGCGCCGCGCGTCACCAGATCGTCGATCAGCACGCCGATATAGGCTTCCGAACGCCGCGGCCACCACGGCGCCTCGCCGCGCGCGGCACGCGCGGCATTGAGACCCGCGATCAGCCCCTGCGCCGCGGCTTCCTCGTAGCCGGTCGTGCCGTTGATCTGCCCCGCGAAGTAAAGGCCCTTGAGCGCGCGCGTCGCGAGGCTGAACTCGAGATCGCGCGGATCGAAGAAGTCGTACTCGATCGCATAGCCAGGTCGCGTCAGGTGTGCCCGCTCGAAGCCGCGGATGCTGCGCACGAACTCGAGCTGCACGTCGAACGGCAGGCTCGTCGAGATGCCGTTCGGGTAGACCTCGTGCGTATCGAGCCCCTCGGGCTCGACGAATATCTGATGCGAGCTGCGGGACGCGAACCGCACGACCTTGTCCTCGATCGACGGGCAGTAGCGCGGGCCGACGCCCTCGATGGCGCCGGTGTACATCGGCGAGCGGTCGCTGCCGGCACGGATCAATGCGTGCGTGCGCTCGTTGGTCGCGGTGATATGACACGGCAGCTGCGCCGGGTGCTCGCCGGCGCGGCCGAGGTATGAGAGCACCGGGAGCGGCGAGTCGCTGGGCTGCGGCACCATCACCGAGTAGTCGAGGCTGCGCCCGTCGAGGCGCGGCGGAGTGCCCGTCTTGAGCCTTCCGACCCGCGGCATCAGTTCGCGCAGCCGCGCCGCGAGCCGGTTCGAGGCCGGATCGCCGGCCCGGCCGCCCGGGTAGTTATCGAGCCCCACGTGGATCCGCCCGCCGAGGAACGTGCCCGTCGTCAGCACGATGCTCGCGGCCGCGAAGCGGATGCCGGTCGCCGTCACCGCGCCCGTCACCCGGCCGCCCGCGACCTCGAGGTCCGCGACCTCCTGCTGGAACACTGACAGGTTGGTCTGGTTCTCGACGAGTGCGCGGATGGCGCGCCGGTAGAGTGACCGGTCGGCCTGCGCGCGGGTGGCGCGCACCGCCGGGCCCTTGCTCGCGTTCAGCACCCGCAGCTGAATCGCCGCGCGGTCGGCAGCCCTGGCCATCGCCCCGCCGAGCGCGTCGATCTCACGCACCAGGTGGCTCTTGCCGATGCCGCCAATCGCGGGATTGCAGCTCATCGCGCCCAGCGTCTCGACGCTCTGCGTGAGCAGCAGCGTCCGGGCACCGCTGCGCGCGGCCGCGAGGGCCGCCTCCGTTCCGGCGTGGCCGCCGCCAATGACCAGCACGTCGAAGAAATCCGGGTGGCGCATCACGCCGATGTTAGCGTGGATGGCGCGGCAGCGGCCCGAATGAAACAATGCCCGCATGCCACGCAACCGGTTGGCCTGCCTGGCCGCGGGATCGGCGGCGCTGTGGGCGCTCGCCTGGCCCGCATGCACTGCGACGACGGCGATGGCCGTGGCCGCAGCGGGGCGCAGCGAGCGCATCGCGCTCGTCGAGTGCCGGCTGAAGCACCCGGCCGGGCTCGGCTCGGTGCCGGCCCGGTGCGGCACGCTAGCCGTGCCCGAGAACCCGGACGACCCGGCCGGCAGGCAGATCTCGCTCGCGGTCGCGGTCGTGCCGGCACTCGCGGCAGCGACCCAGGAGCCACCGCTGTTCGTCGTCCCCGGCGGCCCCGGCCAGTCGGCGGCCGATTTCTACGCGATCTACGCGGCGGCATTCGGTGCCGTCGAGCGCAGCCGCGATGTCGTGCTGGTCGACCAGCGCGGCACCGGCGGCTCGAACCGCCTCGGATGCGAGTTTCCGGACGACTTCGACGTTGTGGCCGAGTCGCCGGATGTCATCCGCGAGCTGTCCGCGAAATGCCGCCAGGGCCTCACCGGCCGGCCGCAGTACTACACGACCAGCGTCGCGGTTCGCGATCTCGACGCGGTGCGGGCGGCTCTCGGCTATGAGCGGATCGACCTGTACGGCGTGTCGTACGGCACGCGCGTGGTGCAGCACTACGTGCGGCGCTTTCCGTCGCGCGCGGCGGCGGTCGTGCTCGACGGGGTGGTGCCGCCGGACCGGGCGCTCGGCCCGGACACGCCGCTCGACGCGCAGCGGGCGCTCGACCTGATGTTCGCGCGCTGTCGCGCGGATCAGGCGTGCGACGGCGCGTTCCCGGACCTCGCGCGCCGGTTTCAGGCCCTGCTCGCCGACCTCGGCGGCCGGCCGCGCCTCGTCATGCTGGCCGATCCGTCGACCGGCGAGCCGCGGACGGTCGAGTTCGACCGGGCGCAGCTGGCGGGCGTCGTCCGGCTGCTGAACTACTACTCGGCGACGACCGCACTGCTGCCGCTGTACATCGACCGCGCGAGCAAGGGCGACTACGCGCCGATCGCCAGCGAGCTGCTGCTGCTCAGCCAGAACTTCGACGCGCAGGTCGCCTACGGCATGAACGCCGCGGTCGCCTGCAGCGAGGACGTGCCGGCGTACGTGCACGCCGACCGGGCGCGGCTCGCGCGGACCTACGTCGGCGCCGAGCAGATCGACGAGCTCAGGATCCTGTGCGAGGGCTGGCCGAAGGGCGTGGTGGATGCGGACCTGTTCGCTCCGCTGCACTCGGCCGTGCCGGCGCTGGTGCTGTCGGGCGAGGCCGACCCGGTCACGCCGCCGGCGGCCGGGGCGCGCGCCGCGAGTGGCTTCCGGGACGTGCTGCACGTCGTGCTCGCGGGCCAGGGTCATGGCCAGCTCGGCACCGGCTGCGCGCCGCGCGTGATTGCGCGCTTCCTGACCGCGGGCACGACCCGGGGACTCGACGTGCGCTGCCTCGCGGCCGCGACCGCGAGTCCATTCGTGATCGACCTGTCGGGACCCGGGCCGTGATCGTGCTCGAGGCGCTCGCGAAACGCTTCGGCGCGGTCGAGGCCGTCAAACGCGTCGATCTCACCGCCGCCGACGGGCGCATCACGGGGCTCCTCGGGCCCAACGGTGCGGGCAAGAGCACGACCCTGCGCATGCTGTACGGCGTGCTGCGCCCGGACCACGGACGCTCGCTGATCGACGGCCTCGACGTTGCCCGCGAACCGGTCGCGGCACTCGCCCGGCTCGGCGCCCTGCCGCACAACGCCGGCATCTACCCGCAGCTGACGGCGCGCGAGAACGTGCGCTACTTCGGGCGGCTCGCGGGTCTTGGCGGACCCGACCTCGAGCGGCGGATCGATGAGCTCGTGGAGCTCCTGGAGATCGCCGAATTCGCCGACCGGCGTGCCAAGGGGTTCTCCCAGGGCCAGCGCCTGAAGGTCGCCCTCGCCCGCTGCCTCGTGCACGCCCCGCAGAACCTCGTGCTCGACGAGCCCGGCAATGGCCTCGACGTGCCCGCGACCCGCAGTTTCCGCAAGCTGATCGCGCGCTTGAGGGACGCCGGCCATGCGGTGCTGTTCTCGAGCCACGTGATGCAGGAGGTCGAGGCGCTGTGCGACGACATCGTCATCATCAGCGATGGGCGCGTGGTCGCGCACGGCACGCCCGCCGAGCTCACCGGTAGCGTCGCGAGCGGCTCGCTGGAGGATGCGTTCGTCGCCGCGCTCGACAGGGTGACACCGGCTTGATGCGCGCGTTCCGCACGGTGTTCCTGAAGGAGGTCATCGAGAACGGCCGCGACCGGCGCACCGTTGCCTCGGCGCTGCTGCTCGGGCCGCTCGGCGCGCCGCTCCTGTTTACCGTGCTGATGAACGTCACGCTCGAACGCGAACGGCGTGGCTTCGAGGCACCGATCGAGCTTGCCGTCGCCGGCGGCAGTCAGGCGCCAAACCTGGTGGCGTTCCTGAAGAGCGAAGGCGTCGAGGTCCGCGAGTTCCGCGGTGATACGGACGGTGCGGCCCGCGCGGTGCGCGCCCACGAGCGCCGCCTCGTGCTGGTGGTGCCCCCCGACTACGGCACGCGACTACGGGCGGGGCTGCCGGCATCGGTGCAGCTGTATGCCGACACCTCCGACACGAGCGCCGCCGGGGATCGGGTGCGGGCCGAGTCACTGGTTCGCCGCTATGCGAGCCAGATCGCCAGCTGGCGGCTCGCGGCGCGCGGGTTGTCGACCGGGCTTGCGCGGCCGCTGATCGTCGATGAGGTCGACGTGTCGACGCCTGCCGGCCGGGCGGTCACGCTGCTCGGCATGCTGAGCTACTTCATCGTGTTCGCGACGCTGATCGGAGGTCTGTACGTCGCGATCGACACGACCGCCGGCGAGCGCGAGCGCGGCTCGCTCGAGCCGCTGCTGACCCTTCCGGTCACCCGTCATGAGCTGGTGCTCGGCAAGATCCTGGCGACCAGCGCCTGGATGACGGTCTCGCTCACGCTGACGGTGACGGCCTTCGCCGTCAGCCTCAGGTTCGTGCGTCTCGAAGCGCTCGGGATGGCGGCGAACTTCGGGCTGCGCACCGCACTCGCGACCATCGGCGTGATGCTGCCGTTCGTCGTGCTCGGCGCCTCGCTGATGACGCTGGTGGCCTCGTTCACCCGCAGCTACCGCGAGGCCCAGAGCTGGCTGACCGCTCTGCTGCTGATCCCGACCGTGCCGATCATGTTCGCAGCGCTCTACCAGGTGCCGGCGCGACCCGGCCTGATGTGGATTCCGTCGATGAGCCAGCACCTGCTGATCAGTTCCCTATTGAAAGCCGAGCCGCTGATGGCCTCGAGCGTGCTGCTCTCGGCCGCCTCGACGCTGGCGTTCGGCGCCCTGCTCGCCTGGGCCGCCGCGCGCTGCTACCGTCGCGAGCAGATCCTCGGCTGACGCTGCTCGTGGCTCTCTGGGCCGCGCCTCCCGTTCGGCCGCCGCGTTCAGGCGGCGGCGGTGAGCTGCCCGCTCTGGTAGTCGCGGATTGCCTGTTCGATCTCGGCAACGGTGTTCATCACGAACGGTCCGTAATGCACCACGGGCTCACCGAGCGGCTTGCCGCCGAGCACCAGCACCCGGCCCGCGGCAGCGCCGGCGCGCATCTCGAGCGCCGTTCCGGGCGTGAGAATCGCGAGCTGACCCTTATTGAGGGCTCGACCGCCGACCTCCGGGTTGCCTTCGAACGCATAGATCAGCAGCCGGTGGCCTGGCGGGGTCGCAAGCGTCAGCCGCGCGTCCGCGTCCAACGCGACGTCGAAATAGAGCGGCGCCGTGGCTCCACCGCCGATCGGCCCGACGACCGGCCGCGACGGCGGCGCGACGGGCTCAAACGCCCCGGCCACGACGCGCACGCGCGCCCCCGGCAGCTCGACGGTCGGGATGCGCTCGGGCGCGAGATCCTGGTAGGCGGCCGGGCGCAGTTTGTCGACCGCCGGCAGATTGATCCACAGCTGGAAGCCGCGCATGCGGCCATGAGTCTGCTGCGGCATCTCCGAGTGGATGATGCCGCGGCCGGCCGTCATCCACTGCACGGCGCCCGCGGTCAGGTCGCCGCGGTTGCCGAGATGGTCCTCGTGCAGCATGTGGCCGTCGAGCATGTAGGTGACCGTCTCGAAGCCGCGGTGCGGATGTGCCGGGAAACCGGCGATGTAATCGCCGGCGCGGCTCGAGTCGAACTCATCGAGCAGCAGGAACGGGTCGAGGCGCTGCTCGGGGCTGATCACGCGGGTCAGCCGGACGCCACCGCCGTCGGAGGCGGGACGCCCGGTCAGCACTCGTTCAACGGTACGGTCCGTCATCACAGCTCCTTCACGCCGCGAGGCGCACGGCCAGCGAGTCTATGTCCCCTCGGGCACGCTCGAGCGCCTGATGGCGCGGCCCGTCGCCGAGCGCGAGGCCTTCGGCATAGATCACCTCGAGGTCGGTGATCCCGAGGAATGCCAGCATCGTCCGCACGTATGGCACCAGGTGGTCCTGCGGCCTGCCGCGGTGCTCGCCTCCGCGCGTCGTGACGAGCACCGCGCGCTTGCCGGTCAGCAGTCCGACCGGGCCGGTTGCGGTGTAGCGGAACGTCACGTTCACCCGCGCCAGGTAGTCGAACCAGGTCTTCAGCTGGCTCGGGGCGCCGAAGTTGTACATCGGAGCTGCGATGACGAGCGTGTCGGCCGATGCGACTTCGGCGATCAGCGCATCGGCGGTGGCAACGAACGCCGCCTCCGCCTCGGTCCGCTCCGCGATGGGCTTGGCGAGCGCAGCGAGCCTTGCGGCATCGATGTGCGGCAACTGTGCGCCGCCGAGGTTGCGGCGGACCAGGACGAGCGAGGGGTCCGCGGCTTTCAGCCCGTCCACCAGGCGGTCGGCGAGCACGGTCGAGGACGCGGACTCCCCGGACAGGCTCGAGTTGATCTGCAACAGGCGGGTCATTGGTCGGCTCCGGTCATGGATGAGTGCTACCCAAGATATATTCGCCAATGGGATCATCAAGTGGTAAAAGCAGCTTAAATTGATCTGATTTATGGATCTATCGTGGCACCACTCCCCCGAACCACGCTCGAGCAATGGGCGGTCCTCGCGGCAATCGTCGACGAAGGCGGCTTCGCCGCGGCGGCCGAAGCGCTGGCCAAGAGTCAGTCGGCGGTCAGCTACGCAATCCGCGAGCTGAAGGAGCAGCTGCCGGTGGCGGTGCTCGAGCAGCACGGCCGGCGCGCCGTGCTGACCGAATCGGGGGCGACGCTGCTGCGCCGCGCCCGCGCGGTGCTCGAGGACGTCAGCAGCCTCGAGGCGCTCGCCGCAAACCTCGCCGCCGGCTGGGAGACCGAGATCCGGATTGCCGTCGACGGCATCTTCCCGCCGGTGCTGCTCTACGAGGCGCTGCGCGCATTCGGGCCGGTGTGCCGCACGACGCGCCTTGAAGTCGTCGAATCAGTGCTGTCTGGCACGACCGAGGCGCTGCTGCGACGCGAAGTGGATCTCGCGATCGTCAGCCCCGTGCCGCCCGGCTTCCTCGGCACACGACTGATGCCCATCGAGTTCATCGCGGTCGCGCACCCCGAGCATCCGCTGCACGCGCTCGGTCGCGCGCTTGGAACCGACGACCTCAAAGGGCATCGGCAGATCGTCGTGCGCGACAGCGGCTCGAAGCGCCGCATCGACGCGGGCTGGCTGGGCGCCGAGGAACGCTGGACGGTGTCGCACCTGAAGACCTCGATCGAGATGCTGAAGAACGGCCTCGGGTTTGCGTGGGTCCCGCGCGAGCACATCTGGGCCGAGCTCGAGGCGGGAACGCTCAAGCCGCTGCCGTTGACCGAGGGCGGCACGCGCAGCGCCGAATTGCATCTCGTGCACACCGACCGCGACAGCGCCGGGCCGGCAACCCGCGCGCTGGCGCGCATCCTGATCGACACCTGTGCGACGGCCTGCACACGGCACCGCGCCGCGGCCGGGTAGTGAGCCGGACCGGACGTGGGATATATTGCTTGCCGGCGCGTCGCGATTCGCATCACAAGGAGAGCTCGCAATGAATTCCTGGCTAGCGCTGCGTGCGGCCGTGACCGGCTGTGTCTCGGTGGGGGTGCTGCTCGCGCCGGTGGTGTCGTTCGCCGCCCAGACCGCGCAGGAAGAGCGCGCCAAGAAAGAAGCGGAGATCCCGACCTGTACGAAGAAGTACGGCGCGCTGGCGGTCGTTGAGCCGGAGCGGCAGTGGTGGGTCGAATACGGCCTCGGATCGCCCGAGGCGCTGCTCAAGGTGTTCGTCAGCAAGTCGGGCTGCTTCACGCTGGTCGACCGCGGCAAGGGCATGGCGGCAGCGAAGGCGGAGCGCGAGCTCGCCTCGAGCGGCGAGCTGCGCGGCCGCTCGAACGTCGGCAAGGGGCAGGTCAAGGCCGCCGACTACGTGCTGGTGCCCGACCTGATCTCACAGAACAAGAATGCCGGGGGCAACAAGGTCGGCGGCATGCTCGGCGGTCTCCTGCCGGGCGCTGCGGGCGCGGTGCTCGGCGGCGTCAGCCTCAAGAAGAAGACTGCGGACGTCGTACTGACGGTCACCGACGTGCGCTCGTCCGAACAGGTGGCACTGAGCGAGGGGCATTCCACCAAGACCGATCTCGGCTGGGGCGCCGGCGGCGGCCTGTTCACCGGCGGCGGATTCGCGGCGGGTGGTGCAACTGGCTACGCGGACACCGAGATCGGCCAGGTCGTCACGCTCGCGTACCTGCAGGCGTACACCGATCTGATCAAGAAATTCTCCGAACTCCCGGATAATGCGAGCGCCGCGAACGCGCAGCAGTCCGTCACGATGGCGAAGCCAGGCCGGATGTACGTATCGGCGTCGCCGAGCAGCAAGGTCGTGCGCACGCTCGACCCGGGGATGATGCTGTACCCGACCGGGGAGAAGCAGGACGTGATGTGGGAGGTGGAGGATGAGCTCGGCAACAAGGGCTGGGTGTCGTCGATCCTGTTCCAGCTCGCGAGGTAACCTGTGCCTGAATTGACCGGCGCCGCGTCGGCGGCGACGGGCCTCGCCGGCCGGTCGAGAGCGCAACAGCCGAACGGGTCGCGCGCCGGCCGGATCTGAGCCTCTCGCGCCGCTGGCGACTGCCCGCAGCACCTCCGCCACCATGGATCACGACAGCGACCACGACCACGATGAGCAGGCCTCGCAGTCAGCGCTGTCGGAGCCGGCGCTGCGGGTCAAGGCGCTCGAGTCGCTGCTGGTCGAGAAGGGCCTGGTCGATCCGGGGGCTCTCGATGCCCTGATCGACGCCTACGCGCACCGCATCGGACCGCGCAATGGCGCGCGGGTGGTCGCACGGGCGTGGACCGATCCTGCCTACAAGGCTCGCCTGCTCCGCGATGCGACGAGCGCCATCCGCGAACTCGGCTACGGAGGCCGCGCCGGCGAGCACCTGCGCGCGGTTGAGAACACGCCGCGCATCCACAACCTCGTGGTGTGCACGCTCTGTTCGTGTTACCCGTGGCCGGTGCTCGGTCTGCCGCCGAACTGGTACAAGTCCTCACCCTACCGGTCGCGCGCCGTGATGGATCCGCGCGGCGTGCTGCGCGAGTTCGGGGTTGAGCTCAACTCGGAGGTCGAGGTGCGGGTCTGGGACGCGACTGCCGAGCTGCGCTACCTGGTACTGCCGGAGCGCCCGGTTGGCACCGACGGCCTCGCCGAAGCGGAGCTCGCCGGACTCGTGACGCGCGATGCGATGATTGGCACCGCGCGATGAACGGTGTGCACGACATGGGCGGCATGCACGGCCTCGGCACAATCGTGCACGAGGCAGCTGAGCCGGTGTTCCATACGCGCTGGGAGGCGCGGGTGTTTGCCCTCGTGCTGGCGTGCGGCGCCTGGGGCCGGTGGAACATCGATGCCTCGCGCCACCAGCGCGAACTCATCCCCGGGCCGGACTACCTGCGGATGAGCTACTACGAGAAGTGGCTGGCCGGACTCGTCGAGCTGCTCGTCGGCTCCAAGCTCGTGACGCGCGCCGAGGTCGCAAGCGGCCGGCGGGACGGTGAGCGCGCGATCGCGACGCCGCCACTCCTCGCCACCCAGGTTGCGGCGCTGCTGGATCGCGGGTCGCCCTTCACCCGCACCCCGGACGGCCCGGCGCGCTTCACCGTGGGTACCCGCGTTCGGGCCAGGAACCTGCACCCGTCCGGACACACGCGGCTGCCGCGTTACGTGCGCGGCCGGACGGGCGTCGTGACCGCCGATCACGGCGCGCATGTGTACCCCGACAGCAACGCGCACTTTGGCGGCGAACAGCCGCAGCGCCTGTACAGCGTGCGCTTCGCGTCGACGGAGTTGTGGGGCGGGGTGGCGGATCCGCGCGACAGTGTTTCAGCTGACCTGTGGGAGAGCTATCTCGAGAGCGCCTGACATCGGCGCCGGCGCGTGCCCGGGGAGCGGCGCGGCGCCGGGTTACTTGCCGATGCAGAAGCTCGCGAAGATTCGCCCGAGCAGGTCCTCGCTCGTGAACTGCCCGGTGATCTCGCCGAGCACCTCGTGCGCGAGTCTGAGCTCCTCGGCGACGAGCTCGGTCCCGGCGCCGGCGTCGAGCTGTGCGGCAGCGCCCGCGGCATGCGCGAGCGCACGGCCGAGCGCATCGAGGTGGCGGCGGCGCGCGCTGAATACCCCCGCTTCCGCCGGCCGGTAGCCCGCGGCTTCCTTCAGGTGCGCGCGCAGCCCCGGAAGCCCGGCGGCGGTCAGCGCCGAGATGCTGAAGGCTGGGGCCGAACCGGCTGCCAGCGGCGCCGCGTGTGGCCCAAGGTCCGACTTGTTGACGACGACGGTGACCGGCACCTGCAGTGGGAGCGAGGCAAGGTCGCGGTCGAGGAGCGCGAGCGCCGCGGGGTCCGCGCCGTCGACGAGGTACAGCACGCGGTCGGCGCGCGCGATCTCGCGCTGCGCGCGGCGGATCCCCTCGGCTTCGATGAGATCCGGGCTGTCGCGCAGGCCCGCGGTGTCGAGAATCGTGATCGGCAGTCCGTCGATGTCGATCCGCTCGCGCAGCACGTCGCGGGTGGTGCCGGGCACGGCGGTCACGATCGCCGCGTCGTGACCGGCGAGCACGTTCATCAGGCTCGACTTGCCGGCGTTCGGGCGCCCGGCGATCACGAGCACGTAGCCCTCGTGCAGGATGCGCCCCTGCTCCGCGGTCGCCACCAGCGCCCGGAAGTCCTCGAGCAGCCGTGCAAGGCGCACGCCCACCGCACTGTCGGCGAGCAGCTCGAGATCCTCGTCGGCGAAGTCGATCGAGGCCTCGACATGGGTCCTAAGTTCGACCAGCTCGGTCGCAAGGTGCTCGACGCGCCTCGAGAACTCGCCCGCGAGCGAGCGCAGCGCTGCACGCGCGGCCGCCGCCGAGCCGGCCTCGATCAGGTCGGCGACCGCCTCGGCCTGCGCAAGGTCGAGCTTGCCGTTGAGAAAAGCGCGCTCGGAGAACTCGCCGGGTCGCGCGCTGCGCGCGCCGAGCGCGATGCAGCGCGCGACCAGCAGGTCCATCACGACCGGTCCGCCATGCCCATGCAGCTCGAGGACGTCCTCGCCGGTGAACGATCGAGGCGCCGTGAAGAAAAGCGCCAGTCCCTGATCGAGCGGCGCGCCGTCCGCCCC
>DATNHZ010000114.1:0-2921 GCA_035604655.1 Steroidobacteraceae bacterium
TCTACGAGGAACTCAAGCTGCACGTCAAGCGTGCCCTCGAGCCTTGGAAGTATCCGCGCTGGATCGAGTTCGTCCCGAGCCTGCCGCGCACCGCGACAGGCAAATTGCAGCGTTACAAGCTGCGCGAGTGGAGCGATAGCACGGCACGGAACTCTCAGCCCGCGCCGCGGGCGCCCCGTTGAGGCAGCACCGATGGTCGATCTCACCCACTTGTCATGGCCGTTCTTCACCGACACGCAACGCGTCTATGCGCAGGGTCTCGCTGCCTGGGCGGACCGGGCTGTCGAGTCGCAGCTCGTTGCGGGCGATGTCGATGCCTCCTGCCGGCGCCTAGTCCGAGCGCTTGGCGGGGCGGGCTGGCTCCAGGCGGTGGTGCCGCGGGCCTATGGCGGCCTCAGCGACTCGCTCGACGTGCGCACGCTGTGCCTCGCCCGCGAGATCCTTGCCTGGCACGACGGTCTCGCCGACTTCGCCTTCGGCATGCAGGGTCTCGGAACAGGGTCGATCTCGCTATACGGATCGGATGCGCTGAAAGCACGCTACCTGCCGCCGGTCTGCGCGGGACGACAGCTCGCTGCTTTTGCGCTCACCGAGCAGGATGCCGGCTCGAACGTCAGCGCGATCGCCACGAGCGCGGTGCCCGATGGCAGCGCACACGTGCGCATCGACGGCATGAAGACGTGGATCTCGAACGGCGGCATCGCCGACCATTACGTCGTGTTCGCGCGCACCGGCGAGGGGCCCGGCGCGCGCGGGCTATCAGCGTTCGTGGTCGATGCCGACAATCCCGGGCTGTCGATCGCCGCGCGCATCCATGTCATCGCGCCGCATCCGCTCGCGACCCTGAAGTTCACCGGCTGCCGTGTGCCGGTGAGCCAGCGTCTCGGCGCACCCGGCGAAGGGTTCAAGGTCGCGATGGCCACGCTCGACATCTTTCGCTCGACGGTCGCCGCCGCTGCGCTCGGGCTCGGCCGGCGTGCGCAGTACGAGGCCCTGCGGCACGCGGCGACACGCCGGCTGTTCGGCGGGCCGCTGGGCGACCTGCAGCTGACGCAGGCCGCGCTGGCTGACAACGCCGCGGAACTGGATGCCGCGGCGTTGCTGACCTACCGCGCCGCCTGGACGAAGGACAGCGGTGCCGCGCGCATCAGTCGCGAATCGGCAATCGCCAAGATGTACGCGACCGAGGCTGCGCAGCGGGTGATCGACCGCTCGGTCCAGCTCTTCGGCGGCAACGGAGTGCGCGTCGGCGTGAAGGTCGAAGCGCTGTACCGTGAAATCCGCGCGCTGCGCATCTATGAGGGCGCGACCGAGGTGCAGAAGGTCGTGATCGCCCGCGATCTCCTCAAGGCGCAGGCCGCGCGTGCGCCGGCGGGAGAGCCGCGATGATTACCGTTGCAATCGCCGCCCGCATTGCCACGCTGACCCTGGACCGACCGCCCGTCAATGCCATCAGCTCCGAATGGCTCGAGCTGTTTGGCGCACGACTCGATGAGCTTGCGCAGCGTAGCGACTGGCATGTGTTGCATATCCGCTCCGAGCTGAACGTGTTCTGCGCCGGGGCCGATATCGGGCAGATCCGTGAGCGCATCGGTGCGATGGACGGTCCGGACCGGATGCTGGCCTACGTCGCCGGCATTCAGCGGCTGTACGCACGCATCGAGAGCCTGCCCCAGGTTACGCTCGCCGAGATCGGCGGTGCCGCGATGGGAGGCGGGCTCGAGCTCGCGCTCGCCTGCGACCTGCGCGCCGTCGCGACTGAGGCCAAGGTGGGACTGCCGGAGGTGCGACTAGGTCTGCTGCCGGGTGCAGGCGGCACGCAGCGCCTCAGCCGCCTCTGCGGCCGCGCGCTCGCGGCGCGGCTCATTCTTACGGCTGAGGTTCTCGATGGACAGACCGCGGCCATGCTGGGCCTCGCCCATTGGGCGGCGCCGCGGCGCGAGCTGCCGGCGCGGGTGGCAGAAATCGCCGCGCGCCTCGCGGCGCTGCCATCTGCGTCACTCGCCGCCGCCAAGCACTGCGTGGCCGCGTCAGCGGAGCCGGGTCGGGGCGGATATTTCGATGAGCTCGAGCACACCCGTCGCCTGCTGACGGGTCCGGAGACTCGCCAGCGGATCGAGGCCTTCCTGGCCGGCACGCTGCGGTAGATCCAGACCATGCATCAGGAGATGCGCCATGAGGCTTGACGGACAGACTGCGCTTGTGACCGGCGGCGCCTCGGGTATCGGCCGGGCGACGGTACTGACGCTGGCGCGCAGTGGCGCGTCCGTCATCTGCGCCGATCTCAACCAAGCTCGCGGCGCTGAGCTCGTGCAGGAGGCGACGGCGGCGGGCCTCGCGGTCGAAGCTGTGGGCATTGACCTCGGCGATCCGCAGTCGACGCGACGGGCAGCGGCCGAGGTGCTCGCGCGCCGCGGTCGCATCGACATCCTGGTCAATGGCGCAGGGTGGGGTGAGATCCAGCCCTACGTGGACACGCCCGCTGACGTCATGGATCGGCTGATCGCGATCAACCTCGGCGGCCCGGTGCACCTGACACAGGCACTGCTGCCGCCGATGATCGCGGCGAACCGCGGCAAGATCGTCAACATCGCGAGCGATGCGGGGCGGGTCGGCAGCAGCGGCGAGACAGTGTACGCGGCCGCCAAGGGAGGCGTGATCGCCTTCACCAAATCCCTCGCCCGCGAAGTCGCGCGCCACAGCATCAACGTCAACTGCGTTTGTCCTGGGCCGACCGAGACGCCGATGCTGGCGACGCGCAGCGAGAAGCTGCGGGACGCCTTTCTCAAGGCCATTCCCTTTCACCGCTTCGCCAAGCCCGAAGAGATCGCCGACGCGATTCTGTTCTTCGCGAGCGGTCGCGCGGCATACGTGACGGGCCAGGTCCTGAGCGTCAGCGGCGGGCTGACCTTCGTGGGTTA
>DATNHZ010000115.1:0-8331 GCA_035604655.1 Steroidobacteraceae bacterium
TAGCGCTCCAGAAACGCATCGAACGGCAGGTCGGCTGGCTCCTCGATCAACCGCTCCGCGATCAGCGCCAGGTACGCAACCGTCAGGGTCTCGTGATAGAGCGTGCGTTTGCCGACCGCGGCCGCGAAGCCCTGCACCGCGCGCTTCATCGCGACGCACGCACCAGGAAAGTCGTGCTGCCGCAGGTACAGGAAGCTTGCCTTCAGGTGGCCGCGGTGGTTGAACTGGGCGGGGGGCAGCGTGCCCGCCTCGAGCGCGGCCAGAAACTCATGGTCCTCGGTATCCATCCGCGGCTCCCCGCCAGGCCGATCACCAATCTGAGACGCCCTTCTCAGCCCCGGCCGGGGCCGTGCCGTCGGCTGTGACGCCGCTCGCGCCGCCGGCGCGCCCGCGCATGCAATATGTAGCACCGGCCCCATTCGAGCAAATCCGCCAGCTATGGATATCAGGCTCATCGAGCAAAAGCAGCTGGTCGAGCGCTACCTGCTCGGGCGCCTGACGCCGCCCGAGGCGAAGTTCTTCGAGCGCATGGTGCGCGATTCGCCCGAGCTCGCCGAACGCATCGGCCTGCCCGAGGCGCTGCGGCGCACGATGCGCCTGCTCGATGAAACCGGGACCGAGTGGCGCGAGCAGCCGCCCCGGTTCTGGCGCCAGCCGTGGCTGGTTGCGGGCCTGGCCGCGGCATTGCTGGCCGCGATCGGAATTGCCGTCGCGCTGTGGGCGGGAAAGCGCGATGCCGCGGCGAGCTACCTGCAGCTGAAGGGCGAGGCCGAGCGGGGCCTGCTGGTCGCGCCGACGCGCTCCGCGCTCCTCGATCTGCACCCCGCTAGGCCCAGCGAGTCGGCTCCAAGCTATCTGATCGGCACGCGTACGGCTCCGACCCTCGCCGACCTCAGGGTCGACGTCTCTTACGTGCACGCCAGCCTCTTCAAGGTGGTCATCAAGCGCGACGACGGCACCTACTGGGCGCGCCTCGACAACCAGCTGCGCGACTCGAATGGCAGTCTGCGGCTGGCATTCAACACGGCCGCGTTCGCGGCCGGTACGTACGAGGTCGAGATTGAGGCGGTCGACCTGCACGGCAATGTGGTGCCGGCAGGCCGGTTGCGCCTGCGCATCGACCGGGGCTGACCGCGGTACGCTGCACCTCAGGCTTGCCTGAGCGTCGTCGTCGGCGGGGTATTGACCACCGAGCGCGTGGCGAGCGTGCCGGCAAGACCGACCAGCAGCGCCCCGGCGCCGAGACCGAGCAGCCAGACGCCGGGATCGAAGCTGTAGCCCAGGTTCAGCAGCCGGGTGGCGACCAGCCAGCCCGCGATCGAGGCAGCGCTCGCGGCGAGTACACCGGACAGCAGTCCGAGTGCGACGAACTCGGCGGCGACGCCGCGCAGCACCGTGCGGCGGCTGGCCCCCAGCGTGCGAAGGATCGCACTCTCGTAGCGGCGTTCGTCGCGCGTCGATTGGACCGCCGCGAGCAGCACGATGACGCCGGCCAGCAGCGTGAAAGCGAACACGTACTGCACGGCCAGCGCCGCCTTGTCCATGACTTCGCGAACCTGGCCGAGCACGGTCTCGACGTCTATCACGGTCACGCCCGGGAATCGCCGCACGAGGCCCGCCAGCGCCGGCCGCTGGGCGGCATCGAGGTGCACGCTGGTCATGAATGTGCCGGTCGCCGTGTCGAGAACGCCCGGCGCAAACAGCAGGAAGAAGTTTGGCCGAAAGCCGTCCCAGCGGACCTTGCGTACGTTGGCGACCGCCGCGACCACCGTCTCGCCGGCAACGTCGAAGGTCAGCCGGTCGCCGAGCTTGAGACCGAGTTCCTCCTGGTACTCGGTCGCGACCGACACCAGCGGCCGGTGCGGATCCGGGTCGTGCCACCAGCTGCCCTGCACGAGCCGGTTGTCGGGCGGCAGATCCCGGGACCAACTCAGGTTCTGCTCGCGTTCGACGAACGCCCGGCCGCGATCGGAATGCGGCATGCGCTTGCCCACCGGCTGATCGTTGATGGCCGTGAGGCGAGCCCGCACCCAGGGCGCGAGCTCGGGCACGACGACGCCGTTGCTGGTCAGGAACCGCTTCAGGTTGTCCGCCTCGGCCGGCGCAATATTGATCAGAAAATGGTTCGGAGCGTCCTTCGGCAGACTGTGGCGCCACTCATCGAGCAGGTCGTTACGCACCACGGCGAGCAGCAGCAGCACGGTGAGGCCGAGGCCGAACGCCACGATCTGCACGATGCTGTCGCGGCCGCGCCGCGCGACGTTGGCGAGTCCGTAGCGCCACGCCACTCCGGCGGCGCCCCGGACGCTGCGGGTCGCGCGCACCAGAAGCCAGCCCGCCGCGTACAGCGCCGCACCCGTCGCGAGCAGGCCGCCCGCAACGTAGCTGACGAGCTTGGCATCGCGCACGAGCGCATACAGCAGGGCCAGCAGTGTCCCGGCGGCGATCACGTAGGTGAAACCGTAGCGGAGCGGCGGGGGGCCGAGCGTGCGGCGCAGCACGCGCGCCGGCGGGACCTGCCTGAGCTGCAGCAGCGGCGGCGAGGCAAAGCCGATCAGGATCGCGACCGCCGTTCCTACTCCGAGCCACGCCGCGGCGAACGCCGGTGCGGGAAGTCCGCCGCGCACCAGTCCACGGGTCAGCCAGGCGAGCCCGGCCTGCGCGACCCAGCCGCCCGCGATGCCGGCGGTCGCCCCGGCCAGCGCGACCGACAGCAGCTCGAGTCCGGTGACGGTCAGCACGAAACGCTGCGTCGCGCCCATGCACTTCATCAGCGCGATCGTGTCGAGGTGGCGCGTGGCGTAGCGCCGCGCGCCCATCGCGACCGCGACCGCGGCGAGCAGCAGCGTCGCGAGGGCGGCGAGGTTGAGGAAGCGCCCGGAGCGCTCCATCGCGGACTTCAGCTGGTCACTTGACTCGGCGACGTCGACCAGGCGCTCGGCCGCGCTCTTGCGCCCGCGCAGCCATCCCTCGAACTCCTCGACCGCCGCGCTCGGGCCGGCGAACAGCAGGCTCCAGGTTGCACGGCTGCCCGGCTGCAGCAGCTGGGTCGCCGCGATATCCTCATAGGACACGAGGAGCGTCGGCGCAAAGGCCACGAACGCCGACCCCTGGTCCGGCCGGTAATCGAGGACGTGGGCGACGCGCACCGTGAGCGCACCGACCTTGAGCGTGCCGCCGACCGGCACGTCGAGACGCGCAAGGAGCCGCGAGTCTGCCCACGCCTCGCCGCGAGCCGGAATTCCCGTCGTGGCCCGGCCGGGCGCGTACGGCGCGTCGGCAATCCTGAGCCTCCCGCGCAGCGGATACTGCGGGCTCACGCCGTCGATCAGCGCGAGATTACCCGTCTCCCCCGAATACACGACGCTCGGAAAGGTCAGCGTCCGCGCGACCAGAAGTCCGCGGCGCGCCGCCTCACGCGCGTAGCTGTCGTCGAGGTCCACGGGCCTGCCCGCCTCGAGCCGCAGGTCCCCGGCCAGCACCTCGCCGGCCTGCTGCTGGATCGCCTGCGCGACCCGGCTCGTGAAGAACCCGACCGCCGTCAGCGCCGTCACGGCCACGGCAAGTCCCCAGAACAGCACCGCGAGCTCCCCGCCGCGTGCGTCGCGCCCGAGCGCCTTGAGTGCGAACCCGAGGGCCCCCACGGCTAGCCCGCCCGGCGCACGAGGCGTCCGGCCTCGAGTTCGATGACCCGGTCGCAGCGCCGCGCGAGGTGGTGCTCGTGCGTGACCAGCAACAGGGTCGTGCGGGCGGCGCGGTTAAGGTCGAACAGCAGGTCGGCCACGTGCGCGCCGGTCGCTGTATCGAGGTTGCCGGTCGGCTCGTCGACGAACAGCACGTCCGGTCGGCCGACGAACGCGCGCGCGATTGCGACGCGCTGCTGCTCGCCTCCCGACAGCTGTCGCGGGTAGTGGGCGGTGCGGGCCGCGAGTCCGACCTGGTCGAGCGCGCGGCGTGCGGTGCGGGCCGCATCGGGCTCGCCCGCCAGCTCGAGCGGCAGCATGACATTCTCGAGGGCTGTCAGCGACGGGACCAGGTGGAAGGACTGGAACACGAAGCCGACGTGCCGCGCCCGGGCCGCGGCCCGCCCGTCCTCGTCGAGCGCCGTGAGCTCGGCGCCGTTCAGGAACACCTGGCCGCGAGTCGGCGTGTCGAGGCCGGCGAGGATCGCGAGCAGCGTCGATTTGCCGGCGCCCGAGGCGCCGACGATCGCGACCGATTCGCCCTGCTCGACGCCAAGGCTCACATCGTCAACGATGGTCAGCGTTCCGTCCGGGCTGCTAACCTCTTTGGTGAGGTGGCGCGAATCGAGTACCTTCAATGCCGACCTCGAATGGCTGATGTGAACGGCCTGTTCACCTTGCCGGGCGCGCCAGGCCGCCGTGCGCCCGGCTGCGTGCTGGCGCTCATCGCCGCGCTCGCGGTCCTGACCGGCGTCGCGGCCGCGGAATCGTCGCCGCCGCCGGGCGGCGCCCCCGGACCGACCCTGGTGGTTCTCGGGGATTCGCTGAGTGCGGGCTACGGAATCCGCGTCGAGGACGGCTGGGTCGCGCTGCTGGCACGGCGTCTTGAGGCCGAAGGGTACGGGTACCGAGTGGTCAACGCCAGCGTCAGCGGCGAGACGACCGGCGGCGGCCTCGCCCGGCTGCCGCGGGTGCTCGCCGTGCACCATCCGGCGATCGTCCTGATCGAGCTCGGCAGCAACGACGGGCTGCGGGGACTGCCCGTCGGCGAGATCGAGAGGAACCTCACCGATCTGATCGCGCGGTCGCGGGCCGCCGGCGCGCAGGTGCTGCTCATCGGCATGCGCATGCCGGGGAATTACGGCCCCGAGTACACCGCGAAGTTCTACGCCACCTTCGGCAGCGTCGCCAAGGCCGAGCGCGTGGCGCTGGTGCCGTTCCTGCTCGAACGGATCGCGCTCGACGAGGCGCGCTTCCAGGCCGACCGGCTGCATCCGGACGCGGTCGCGCAGCCCGCGCTCCTCGAGACGGTGTGGCCGGTGCTGCAGCCACTGTTGCGCGGCGCCGGGCGCGCGTCCGCTCGGCCCACCGGGACCACGCCCTGATGGCAACCAGCCAGTTCAGGCTGCTGCTCGAGCGCCGGTTCCTGCCGTTCTTCGGCACCCAGGCGCTCGGGGCCTTCAACGACAACGTCTACAAGAATGCCCTGCTGATCATCGCGACCTACGACACGGCCGCCTACAGCTCGCTCGACCCGCGGCTGCTCACCAACCTCGGCAACGGCCTGTTCATTTTGCCGTTCGTGCTGTTCTCCGGGCTCGGCGGCCAGCTCGCCGACCGCTTCGACAAGACGGTCGTCATGCGCACCGTGAAGGCCTGTGAGGTCCTCATCATGGCGCTCGCCGGGTTCGGCTTTGCAACGCACAGCCTGGCGCTGTTGCTGGCGGCGCTGTTCCTGATGGGCGCGCATTCGACGTTCTTTGCGCCGGCCAAGTACGGGCTGCTGCCGCAGGTGCTCGTGGAGGACGAGCTGGTCGGCGGCAACGCGCTGCTCGAAATGGGCACGTTTCTCGCCATTCTGCTGGGTACGCTGCTCGCCGGAGTGCTGGCCTCGTACCACGACGTGCCGATGTTGGTCGGGGTGCTGCTGCTGATCGCGCTGTTGGGCCTCGGCGTCAGCACCCTCATACCGCGCACTGCGCCGCTCGCGCCGCAGCTGAGGATCGAGGCGAACCTGCTGCGCTCCTCGCTTGCCAACATGCGGGCCGCATCCGTCGACCGGGTCGTGTTCCTCGCGATCCTCGGGATCTCGTGGTTCTGGTTCTACGGTGCGCTGGTCCTTGCGCAGCTTCCGCTGTACGCGAAGCTGACCTTGAACGGCACCGAGACCGTCGTCACGCTGATGCTGCTCGGGTTCTCGCTCGGTGTGGGCACCGGATCGCTACTGTGCGAGCGTCTCTCCGGCCGGCGCCTCGAGATCGGCCTTGTGCCATTCGGGTCGCTCGGGCTGACTGCATTCGGCGTCGACCTGTACTTCGCGACGCCGTCCGCCCCGGCGGCCGCGCCGCTGTCCTGGGCCTCGTTTCTGGCCTTGCCGGCGGGCTGGCACGTGATACTCGACCTCACGCTGATCGGCGTATTTGGTGGCCTGTACATCGTGCCGCTCTACGCGCTGATGCAGCGGCGCACGCCCCGCGACGTCATGGCCCGGGTGGTCAGCGCGAACAGCATCTGGAACGCGCTGTTCATGGTGGCTGCAGCAGGATTCGGCGCGCTGCTGCTCAAGCGCGGGCTGTCGATCCCGCAGCTGCTGCTGGTGGCCGCGCTGCTCAACTTCGCGGTCACCGCGTTCATCTACGTGCTGGTGCCAGAGTTCCTGCTGCGCTTTCTCGCCTGGATGGTCGCGCGCGTGATGTATCGGCTGCGGATCAGCGGTCTCGCCAACGTCCCGGCCGAGGGGCCCGCGCTGGTCGTCTGCAATCACGTCAGCTTCGTCGATGCGCTGGTGCTGTCCGCGGCGATTCACCGGCCGATGCGTTTCGTGATGGACGCGGCGATATTCAAGATTCCGCTCGTCAACCTGGTGTTTCGCGGGATGAAGGCGATCCCGATCGCCTCCAGCAGCGAGGACCTTGCGGTCCGCGAGGCGGCGTTCGCGCAGATCTTCGCCGAACTCGCAGCCGGCGAGCTCGTGTGCGTCTTTCCCGAGGGGCGGCTCACGGCCGACGGGACGGTCGGGGAGTTCCGACCCGGGATGATGCGCGTCATGAAGGAGCGGCCCGTGCCGGTCGTGCCGCTCGCGATCTCAGGGCTCTGGGGATCGCCGTTCTCGCGCCGCTACCACGGCCTCGCCCGCTACCTGCCGCGCCGGCTGTGGCCGCGGGTCCGGGTCCGCATCGGCATACCGGTCGAGCCCAAGGACGTGACGCCCGAGTCGCTGCGCGCGCGGGTCGTCGGGCTGCGAGGCCCGATCGCCTGACGGGGCCTGCCGCGGGGATCGGTGCCGGCGACCGATTCGACCGCCGTCAAGTGACGCTGCGCGCCGGTGCCGGTCTCGCTTGCGCGATGCTGCGGCGCTAGATAGCGTGGTGCAGGCCGGCGACAGACCGGTTCTTGCATCGCAACAATAATCGGCGGGGTCGTCGTGGAAAAAGTCTGGCTGAAGTCGTATCCGCCCGGCGTGCCCGCCGAGATCAACCCGGAGCAGTACGCCTCGCTCAAGGAGCTGATCGAGGAGGCCTGCGCAAAGTACCCCTCGCGGCCGGCCTACTCGAACCTCGGGCGCACGATCACCTACCGCCAGCTCGACGAGATGAGCCGGGCCTTCGGTGCCTGGCTGCAGAAAGAGGCGCGGCTCGAGCGCGGCGACCGGATTGCGCTGATGATGCCAAACATCGTGCAGTACCCGGTCGCGCTGTACGGCGCACTGCGCGCGGGTCTGACGGTCGTCAACACCAATCCGCTGTACACGCAACGCGAGCTCGAGCATCAGCTCAAGGACTCCGGCGCGAAGGCGATCGTGGTGTTCGAGAACGCGGCGCACCTGCTGCAGCAGTGCCTCCCGGAAACCGACATCAAGAAGATCATCGTTACCGGCGTCGGCGACCTGCTCGGCTTCCCGAAGGGGGCGTTCATCAATTTCCTGATGCGTGTGGTCCGCAAGCAGGTCAAGCCCTATGAGCTACCCGATGCGTATTCCTTCACGAGCGTGCTCGAGCAGGGCAAGTGGGTCGACCTCGAGGATGTGGCGCTGAGGCCCGAGGACGTCGCGTTCCTGCAGTACACCGGTGGCACCACCGGAGTCGCCAAGGGCGCCGTGCTCACGCACCGGAACATGGTCGCCAACACGCTGCAGGCGGGCGCCTGGCTGCTGCAGTTCTTCGAAAAGCCCGCGGAGCCACAGACGGTGCTCGGCGCGCTGCCTCTCTATCACATCTTCGCGCTGAGCGCGGTCGCGCTGCTCTGGCTGCGCGAGGGCGGCCATACGATCCTGATCACCAACCCGCGCGACATGAAGTCCTTCGTCAAGGACCTCGAGAAATACCGCTGCACCGTCTATTACGGAGTCAACACGCTGTTCAACGGCCTGCTCAACGCGCCGGGCTTCGAGAGGGTCGACTTTTCCCACGTCATGTCGTCCATCGCCGGCGGCATGGCGCTGCAGGGCGCCGTGGCGGAGCGCTGGAAGGCGCGCACCGGCTGCATCCTGTCGCAGGGCTGGGGACTGACGGAGACTTCACCGGTCGCGACCATCACGCCCCGGAACGTCGACTTCAACAACTCGATCGGCCTGCCGGTGCCCTCGACCGAGGTGTCGATCCGCGACGACTTCGGGCGCGAGCTGGACATCGGCGGGGTCGGCGAGATT
>DATNHZ010000116.1:0-3125 GCA_035604655.1 Steroidobacteraceae bacterium
ACCCGCCGACAAGCCGAACTCCTGCTCCCGGCCAGCCGCCGGTGACTGCGGCGCAGATGTTGTGGCGCTTGGCGCGACGGCAGGCGCCGCGGCAACCGGCGCGGCGGCTTCTGCGGCGCCGGGCGTCGCAGGCGCGGCTGCCGCGGGAGCGGGCGCGAGCGCAGCACTCTCGCGATCGAAGCAGGCCAGCCGCGCCGCGTCATCCGCAATTTCCCGGCAGGCGAGCAGCCCTGCAAGCGGTTGAGCCGCGGCACACGGCGCGGACGCTGCGATGCACAGCAGTGCCGCCAACCACGCGGCCCGCCGTCCGCGGCGAAAGTACCCAAGTGACGGTTCGCTCACAGCCCCACCCCGGCGATCTTGCCTTCGGCCTCGTAGTACTGCGCGAGCGCGACCGTCGCCTCGCGGACCAGATCGCGCTCGGCCGCCGAGAGCTCCGGGTTCCAGACGTCGAAAATCAGGATCGCGCGCGCCGCGTCAGAATCGTTCCAGGCCTCGTGCTCGATCGTATCGTCGAACACCCACCCGTCACCCACCCGCCATTCGCGCGTCTCGCCGCCGACCCGAAACCTGCAGCCGGGCGGCACGATCAGCGGCAGGTGCACGGTGAGGCGGGTGTTGGTAACGCCGGTATGCGGCGGAATCCGCGTGCGCGCATCCAGAATTGAAAAGAAGGCGGTCGGGCCGCGGCCGGGGATGTCGACCTGCGGCGCCGCGGCGAGCGCCGCGCAAGTCCGGGGGCAGCGCGCAATGTGGGATTCCTCGCGTCGCCCCTCATTCCACAGAAAGTAGGCGCCCCACCTTCGCGAGTGGTTGAGCTCCTGCCACTGGTTGAGCGGAAGCCCTGTGTCGTAGGCGATATACGGCTGGATCCCGGCCTGATCGCCGCTCAGCACGCCGAGCAGTTCCTCGCGGATGGAATCCGTCGCGGCCTCGATCGAATCAAGCCACGGGAACCGCTGCCGGTCGAAGAACTCGTAGTTCCTCAGATATGGGAACAGCATGAACGTGGGCTCAGGCGTGTAGATGCGCCTGCGCCCCAGCAGCCGGTCCATGCAGCGATCGAACCGCCGCCGGTCAGCGACCGCGACGCTCTGGCTCAGCGCTCCAAGCCGACCGTCGATGGCTGCCGCGAGCTCCACCGCACCTTCGGCGATGCGTCGGCGGGCATGCTGCACGTGGGCTTCGAGCGATGGCGTGAGGCGTGCGCCGGGCGCCAGTGTCTGCAGCGCGTTGCCGTAGATCGCGCAGGCCGCACGCGGCTTGTGCATCAGGTCGAGGACCGCGGCTTTCTGCAGCAGTACGACCAAGTGGGTCGGTTCGAGCGCGAGCGCGCGCTCGAGCGCTGCAAGCTCCTCCTCGCGCCGCATCAGCAGCCGCAGCGCAGCCGCCAGGCTCAGCCAGAACGGCACGTGGCGCGGTGCAAGCTCGACGGTCCTCTGCAGCAGCGCGTGGGCGGCCGCCGCATCGCCGGCCTGCAGCAGTCGCCGGGCGCGCTCGTGCAGCACGAGCGGATGGTCCGGCAGGATCGCCTCGGCCTCCCGGAACAGGCGAATGGCGTCCGCATCGCGTCGCTCGGCGACGAGGCGTTCGACGTTTGCCATCAGCGCGACCACCCGCTGCTCGCTGGCCGCGCGTGCCGCGTCCGGATGGGCCACGCTCATGCTCAAAGTATACCGCGGCGCCCATGCCGGCCCGCACACCGCTACAATTCGCCTGCCGCGCGCGCCGCGGCGAGTAGGGGAAAACGCATGCCGCCGCCGGATGTCGTGAGCATGTTCGCCGTGCCGTTCGCGTTCGGTCGCTACGCAGCGCACGCGCAGCTCAATGCAGCGCTCAAGCGCTTCATTGCCGGGCAGGAGGCCGGCGGCAAGGCGGCCAATCCGCGCCCGCTGACCCAGCGCAACGCCGGCGTGTTCGAAAGTCACTTCAACCTGTTCCGGGAACCGGATCCGGCCGTTCAGGAGCTCAAGACGTTCTGCTGGGACCAGCTGCTCTCAGTCGTAGGCCGCCTGAACGGCTACGACCGCGCGACGCTGCAGCGGCTGCAGATCTACAACGACTGCTGGTTCCACGTGACCCGGCGCGGCGGGTTCTTCGGACTGCACAATCATCCGAACGCCTCGTGGAGCGGCGTCTATTGCGTCGATCCCGGTCGCGCCGACTCCGACAGCAAGGACAGCGGACTGCTGACTTTCGTCAATCCGATGATCACGAGCGCGATGCACATGGATGCCGCGGTCGCGAAGATGCAGTTGCCGTACGGTTACTCGATTGCCCACGTGCGGCTCGAGTCCGGACAGCTGGTGATCTTCCCGTCGTGGGTGCTGCACGACGTGAAGCCGTATGAGGGCGAAGGCGAACGGGTCACGATCGCATTCAACTGCTGGTTCACGCTGCCGGACGTGCCCGCGCAATGACTGCCGGCTCGCCGGTCGCGCGGCTGGTCGCCGCGCGGCGATTCGCGCTCCACTCGCTTCGCTACGACGTCTGGCAGCGCGGGGTCCACCCGGTGGTCGAACCCGAACGCCTGCGCTGGCTGCCGAAGGAGTCGAATGAACACGCCGCAAGTTGATGAACGTCGCATCCGGCAGCTGGTGGAATTGTCGACGCAGGCCTTGGCCGGTGGACGGACCCAGGATGCGGACCGGCTGCTGCGGCAAGCGCAGGCCGAAGCCCCGCGCCATCCGCTAGTGGTCACCGAAACCTCGCGGCGCCTGCTGCTGTCGGGCAACGCGGCGGGCGCTCACCAGTTGCTGACGCAGGCGCTCGCGGCGGATCCCTCCCAGCTATCGCTATGGCTCAACCTCGCAGCGGCGCTGCGCGGGCTCGGGCGCCCCGAGGAGGAGATGGCGGCGCTCAACAAGGTCCTCGCGGGCGAGCCGCGCAACATGCGCGCGCTGCTGCAGAAGGCGTCGCTGCAGGAACTCCAGGGCCAGCCGCGCGCGGCGGCCATGACCTTCCGCTACGCGTTGCAGATGATTCCGCCGGGGTTCGATCCGCCGCCACCGCTGCAGCCGATCCTGCAGCAGGCCAAGGCCGTGGTCGACGCGAATGACAGGGCGCTCGAGGTCTTCCTCGAGGAGCGGCTCAGGGACTTGCGGGCGCAGTATCCGGGAGAGCCG
>DATNHZ010000117.1:0-3828 GCA_035604655.1 Steroidobacteraceae bacterium
GCACGGCTCGCCACCTACGCCTACGTGAATCCCGCCGTGGCCGCGCTGGTCGGCTGGCTGCTGCTCGGCGAGCGGCTGACGACCGTGCAGCTCGCCGGCACGGTGATCATCCTGCTCGGCGTCGTGCTCGTGTCCCTCCCAGACGGCGGCCCGGCGCCGAGTGCCGGCGGCTCGCCGCCGGCCGAGGCGACGCCTTGAGGGGCCGCAGGCAGCCTGGTGCGGCCCGGCCTCAGCCGCCGCGCGCGAGGGCGCCGCCGATCCAGCCGATGACGCTGACGATCACCGCCGTGCCGAGCGCGGGCCAGAAACCCGCCAGATGCATGCCCGGCATCAGCCATGCGACCAGCGCCACCATCGCGGCGTTGATGACCAGCAGAAAGAGCCCGAGCGTGATGATCGTGATCGGCAGCGTCAGGATCACGAGCAGCGGGCGCAGCAGCGCATTCACGAGCCCGAGCGCGAGGCCGGCGATCACCAGCGTCGCGGGCCGGTCGAAGCTGAGCCCGGCGACGAAGAAGGTCGCGATCCAAAGCCCGACCGCGGCGAACACGCCGCGCAGCAGGATACCCATCGTTGATCCGCTCCCCGAACCTGAGACCTAGCGATACCGCAGCCCGTGTCGCAGGACGATCTCGACGTCCTGCAGGCGCTCGATGTGCCGGAGCGCATCGCCGCGCACCGCAATGATATCCGCGAACTTGCCCGGCGAGACACTGCCGTTTTCGTGCTCGGCCCCCATCAGGATCGCAGCCTCCAGCGTGGCGGCACGAATCGCCTCGGCCGTTGTGAGCCCACCGTCGAGCACCAGCGCCTCGATCTCCTGCCAGGTGGCACGGGGCTGCAGATGCGCCGGCAGGCCGGCCTGCGAGCCGACCAGCAGACGCGCGCCGGCGGCACGCGCGCTCCTGAGCCGCGGCCCCACGACCGCGCGCCGGAGGGCCGGGGTTTCGAAGGCGTTGAGCGCCGCAATATCCGTGAGCGAGGCGCGCACGTCGTCAGCGATGATGGGTGGCAGGCCTTCTCGCCAGCGCACATCGTCGAGCGGCCCGGGATTCTGGCGCAGCCACTCGTAGTTCGTCAGTGCCGACACCCCTGCCGTCCAGGCGACCGGTTCGTTCCGCGCGGCGCGCGTCTCGAGTCCGGTCTGCGCGGCCTGCGGCAGGACCGGTGACAGGTCGGTGCCGAAATCGAGCAGACCCGTCGCCCCCGCAGCGAGGGCCGCGGCGACATCAGCATCGTGCCGCACCTCGGCATGCCAGCGCACGCCGGTGTCGTGCGACACCGCGGCGATCGCCATCAGCTCGGCGTCGCTGAACTCGCTCGCGCCTGCGACCACGAGCAGATCGACGCCGGCGCGGGCGAGCCGCTCGGCCTTCTGACGGGCCTCTTCGGGACCGTGAACCGACCAGCGGTAGTCGTGCGCGCGCGCCGGCGGATCCTTCTCGAGAGTCGGCCCGGATATGTACAGAGTGGGTCCCGGGATCCGCTGCGCATTGATGCGGTCGCGCACCGACAGGGCCGCCTCGAGCGGCGAGCCGATGTCTCTGGCGCTCGTGACCCCGGCGCGCAGCAGCTGCTGCGCGGCGGCTGGCATCACGACGCGTTCCGCGAGCGGCAGGTAGGTCTCGTCCCAGTGAACAGGGTCGCCGTGACCGAGCCGGCTCAGGCGCACGTCGAGGTCCCAGAGGCCTGGCAGTACCGTCAAACCCCAGGTCGGGATGACCTCGGCGTCCGCCGGCACCGCGAGCGTACCGACCTGCCCGATCGCCGAGATGCGGTCGCCGTCAATCAGGATCACGCTGTTTGCGAGCGGTGGGCCGCCGCTGCCATCGACCAGCATTCCTCCGACCAGGGCCTGCAGATCGCCCGCCATCGCTGGCCACGCGAGGCCGATGCCGATGGCGGCGGCAGCCACGCGGCGCCACCCGGGCCTCACGTCGGGGCCGCTGGCGGGCGATCGGCCTGCAGCGTGAGCTTCAGAGTGTGCAGCCAGTAGGTCCAGCCGGCTCGCAACCAGATGAAGTAGGCGTCCCACTCGCGCTCACCCGGAACTCCGGCCCCCAGCACGCGCACCATCGTGTTGGCCCCTTTCGGGTCGAACAGCACATCCTCGACGATCGGCCCGCCCCCGGCCGGCGGCATCGGTGGCATCGCCGGGTCCGGCATGTAGATCAGCCTCAGCCGGCGGTCCTGGTCGAAGACGTCGATGAGCGCATCGCGGGTCTTGCCGTCCTTGAACCGCACCCACAAGGCGCCACCGCGACGCGGCTCGACGCTGGCCTCGGCCGCATACCATCTCTCCAGCTGTTCCTTGCTCGTGAAGGCACTGAACACGCGGCTCGGGGGGCGCTGGATCTGGACGAACTGCGCGTAACCGCGCACCGCTTTGGTCATGGGGCTTCCAGGGCGTCGAGCGTGTATTCTGCGCGCGGCACGCGGCTCTCGATAGAGTGGCGGCGTCGAACGGAACTGCCAATCCTCAAGGGGAAATCCATGAGCGTCGTGTACCTCGTGATGGGCCTAGCGCTAATCCAGTATCAGTACTTTGGCTTCCAGGTCGGCCGGGCCCGCACCCGCTTCGGAGTCAAGGCGCCGGCGGTCACCGGCAATGAACCGTTCGAGCGCTATTTCCGCGTGCAGCAGAACACGCTCGAGCTGATCGTGGTGCTGGTTCCGGCGCTGCCGCTGTTCGCCTACTACGTCAGCGCGCGCTGGGCCGCGGGACTTGGGGCCGTGTACCTGATAGGGCGCATCGTGTATTCAATCGGCTACATCAAAGATCCTGCCAAGCGTGGCCCGGGCTTCGGGCTGTCGTTCTTGCCGATCGTGCTGCTGTTGCTCGGCGGTATCGTCGGCGCGGCCCGGGCGGTCTTCACTGGCTGAACGTCCCTGCGCGGCCCGGCCTCGCGTCGTCTAGGCGAGCATCGCGGCGCTGCCCGAGCTGCGCCGCAGCTGCCGGTCGCGCTCGAGGCGCCGTTCGGCGCTCGCAACCAGGGCGAGCGGCTCGCGGCCGTCGCGCGGCGCGGCCGCGACGCCGACGCTGACCGAGCATCGGAGAAGGCGCGCTCCCGACTGCAGTGTCGTGGTGTACACCGCGTGGCGGATCCGCTGCGCGACGACGTGCGCGGCGTTGCGATCGGCGCCCGGCAGTAACACGGCGAATTCGTCGCCGCCCCAGCGCGCGGCGAGGTCGGTCTCGCGCAGCGTGCGGCGCAGCGCCTCGGCCACGAGCTTGAGGGCGGCGTTACCCGCCTCATCGCCGTATTGTTCGTTCAGACGCCGCGCCCCGTCGAGGTCGACCACCAGCGCCCCGCACGGCTGGCCGCCCCGCGTCCCATACGTGAGCTCGCGCGTCAGCCGGTCGAGAAACACCGGGCGAGTCGCGAGCCCGGTCAGCGCATCGCCATCCGTCAGCGCCGCGGCGCGGCGCCGCCCGGCGAGCACTGCGGTTCCGAGCTGGGCCGTGAGCCAGGCGACCACCAGCAGCGGTCCGAGTACCGCGAGCACCCGGCCTGCGAATGCCGCCGGCGTCACGACACCGCCCGGCCGGAAGCCGGCGACCAGCATGTAGGCCGCCGCAATCGCCGCCAGCAACAGGGCCAGACGCCGCGTCGGCAGCACCAGCGAGGCGAGCACGATCGGCAGCAGGTAAAGGCTCTGCAGCGGGCTCTGGGCACCGCCGGTGAACCAGGCGACGACGGTGATGAACGCCGCCATCGCCCAGGTCTCTATCTCGAGGGCGAGCGCCGGGCGCTTGCCGGTCAGCCGCGGCAGGCGCAGCGCCACACTCAATGCCGCGAACACCGCGAGTGCCGCGGCGGTTGGCAC
>DATNHZ010000118.1:0-3512 GCA_035604655.1 Steroidobacteraceae bacterium
TGGCGGTGACGTCCAAGTGAAACGCCTTGAAGCCGACGCCCTCGCCGAGGCTGAAGCCGTCCGGTACGCCCGTCACGCCGATTGCCGGATTGAACTCCACCCGGTAGCTGTCGCCGCCCGATCCCGGCCGAGCGACCGGCACCGTCACGGCCGGTGCTCCGGGATTGGGAACGGTACTTCGGATCGCGAGGCCGAGCGCGCGCTCTGCCGCCTCGAACGTCTCGGTCTCATACATGGCATCCGCGGACCGGCCCACGTCGCGCCGCGCGGTGCGCACGCTCGCGACGGCGAGCACCGTGAGGACCAGCAGCAGCACGAGCCCGACTGCCAGCGCTGCGCCGCGCGCGCGGGCGCCGACTCGACGGACCGCGGAGGCAGTGCTGCTCATCGTCAGGGGTCCTCAACGTTGCGCAGCGCAATCGTCTTCTGCATCACGATCCGGCGGCGCTGATCGCCGGGTGGGCCTAGATGGTGATTGCCAAGCAGATGCTGCGAGCCGTCGACGGCGCCGGCTTCCGGGTGGTCGGAGATCGCCGCGAGCGACAGCCTCACCGAGACGACGCGTCCGGTGGCGAGCTCGGGTGCGCCTGGATTGACGTAGACGCCGGCGCTGTTGTCGCCCGCGGTATCGACGCCGAATTGCACCTGAAGGTCGACGATGCCCTGGGCCACGATTCTGTCGACGATAGCGGGGCGGCCGCCTGCATCTTGCGACAGCGTCTGCAGGTGCAACGCGTACGACGCTGGCCCGTCAGTGGTTGATGCGCTCGCCCCGATGTAATAGGCGTGAACGACCAGGTCGTGCGTCGCGGAGCGCGGTGGCGGGCCGAAACTGCCGGGCACCACTCCGTCGGCGAAGATCGCCCCGGCCTGCCGGTTCGTCTGGATCTGGAGCTTGCCGGCGACCGGGGCCGTCGGGCTCGCGCTCGCCCGGCGGATGATCAGCACGTCCGACCACGGTGCCGCGTGGCTCGCCGGGCACGCCAGGTCGTAGTTGCCGTGATCCCGTGCATCGATGGACTGCGCGAGGTTCGCGGTCCAGTTAACGCCGCAGTTGTTGCGGACCAGGGCGTCGAGCGAGGTGCGGGGGGCGGTGGGCCCCGCGACGTTCGTCACGAGTGCGGAACGGTTCGTCAAACCCCAGTAGCCTGCCATGCGGATGTCGGGCTCGAGTGTATTGAACGCAGCGCGCAGCGTCTCCTCGAGGCGCGCGGCGGGAGCTTCGGTGCGTGAGACGCTGTCACCCTGCATGAAGACGGTGATCGCACCGACGAGCAGCAGGATTCCGAGCAGCATCGCGACCACGAGCTCGACGAGGCTGACGCCCTGTTCGCGGCGGCCCGGATTGACACCAGCGCGCTGGCGGGCGCGCTTCATGGCTGGATGCTCAGCACGTAGGTCTGCCCGCCCATCGCGGGCTCGGTCCAGCGGATGGTGATCGTGTACGCCCGGCGGGCCGGGCCGCCGGCCTCGACGGCACCGGTACCGTTCGGCAGCGAAGCCTTGATCGCGCCGGCCCACTCGGCTTTGTCGTACCTGGCCATCTGCTCCGGTGGGCATCCTCCGCCACCCTGCCGGCACGCTGTCGTCAGGGCTCCGGCGCCCGAGACCGCATCAACATAGGCGGGACGGCCGCCGCGGTTGGCGCGGATCCGCTCGGCGAGGTCGCTCGCGAGCAGCGCGGCCTGCGAGCGCTGCAACGACGTGCGCACGGAGAGCAGGCTTTCGGCATAGAGCGCCGCGATGCCGAGCAGCCCGACCGACAGCACGACCAGCGCGACCAGCGCCTCGATGAGCGACAAGCCGCGCGCCGGGCGGGCGAAAGCGCTGGCGCCGGCTCGCCGCGACCGCCCCCAGCGTCTCGCGCACGGCGCGGCCGCTGGCCCCGACCTCGCTGCGTGCATCACCACTTCGATCGCCGACATACGCGGCGCCCGCGCGCTACCCGTCAGGCGACGAGCACGGAGGCGGCGATCAGCGCTCCGAGCATCGCCGCAATGCCGCCCGCGACCGGGAACACGCGCCGCCGGCCGAGAAAATACAGCGAGCTCAGCACGAGCCCAAGCTCGGTGAAGCCTTCGCCCAGATCAAACCGCAGCGCCAGCTGCTCGGAGTGCTCGGTCGCGCGGTCCTTGGCCTCGGCCTCACTCTTGATGCTTTCCGCGTCGCTCGCGTACTTGGCGCGCGAGCTCTCGAACCTTGCGACCGCCGGTCCCACCTTCTCCGGGTCGGCGGCCAGCGCGAGGGCAAGCTGGGCGGCGACATCGCTGGTGTGCTCGCGGATCTTCTTCGCCTGGTAGTAGGCCCAACGGTCGTTGGCCTCGGTCCGCTCGAGCACTGCGGCGGTGTGCTCACGGTGCGCGGCGATCGTCACGGCAGCCAGCGCGAGGCCGACTAGGCCGACCATCAGGCCGACGCGCTTCGCCAGCGGATCGTCACCGTGCGCATGCTCGTGGCGGATCTCGATCTCGGCCATCGTCTCGCCTCTCCTCGACGGCCGCACTCGGCCTGGGTCGCTTACGATAGCGGGCGATCGGCGAGCCGTCACGGCGCGCGAGCACGCTTTGCGATGCTGGCGGGGCTCCACGGACCAGCACCAATGGACGGCGGGTGGTTCCGGGCGCGAGGTAAGGCAACAGGCGCGAGCGACGCACGGGCGCCGCCGCCCGCCCGGCCGACCCCGACCGCCGCCCCACGTGGGCGGTCATCGCACGGTGGTGTGAAGCGCGTCACACAGGCATTTCGTTTGACGAAATGCCCTGCCGAGCGCCGTTCATCCGCCGAGAGCTGCCGTTCGTCGGCCGGCGTTGCGCGATGTCGGCCGGGGTCCTAGCGTCCCGGCGCATGAAGCTCCGATACACGGCGGCCCCCCTGCCAGCCTCGTGGCCCCCGCGGCCCCGCGCGCGGCTGCGGGCGTGGCGCAGCAAGGGTTTCACGCTGCTCGAGGTCGTGACCACGATGGCAGTGGTCGGGATCCTGTTCGCGATCACGATTCCGTCACTGAAGTACTTCGGAACCATCAATCGCCTCTCGAGCGAGGTCAACGGCCTGCTCGGCGACATGCAGATGGCCCGGATGGAAGCGATCAAGGAAGGTCAGACGGTGACCGTGTGCAGCTCCTCCACCGGCACGTCGTGCTCCGGCTCTGCGTCCTGGGAGAGCGGCTGGATCGTGTTCATGGACGCGAACGGAAATCACACGGTCGACGCCGGCGAAATCGTGCTCCGCGTGCAGGCGGCGTTCACTGCCGCCGACACGTTTACCGCCAGCAACGCCATTGGGGCCGTGACGTTCAGCCGCGAGGGCTTTGCGCTCGGGCTGCCGGGCACCGTGACAATCGCGCTGCACGATGCGACCAACAACCCGGCCTGGACGCGCTGCCTCGCGGTCTCGATCGTCGGCCAGCTGACGACCCAGACCGAAGGCGTAGGAGCCTGCCTGTGAGCGCCCCGTCGACGCGACGCCGGGCGCGCGGCTTCACGCTGATCGAGGTGATGGTCGCGGTCATCGTC
>DATNHZ010000119.1:0-3491 GCA_035604655.1 Steroidobacteraceae bacterium
CGCCACCCGCAATCCTCCCCCCGGCGCCGGATCCCGCGCCACGAGTGTCATGCTACCGTACCAAGCGGCGGGTGCTGGGGCACGTCGCGCAAGGCGCTCGCGGGGGAGCACGACTCGATGCAGACGTCGAACGACGCCGAGGAACGCGGTGCCGAGACGATTGCCGCCGGTTTCGATCCTGAGCGTCTGCCGACCGCGTTCTTCGCCGATCCGTATCCTACTTACGCCGCGCTCCAGACACACGATTCCGTCCACCGCTGCCCCGATGGCACGTACTTCCTGACGCGTTATGCGGATCTCGACGCGATCTATCGGGACCGCACCCATTTCTGTTCCGACAAGAGAGCCATATTCGCGCCGAAGTTCGGATCTCACTCGCCGCTCTACGCCCACCACACGACGAGCCTCGTGTTCAATGATCCGCCCTACCACACCCGGGTCCGACGCCAGATCGTGGGCGCCTTGTCGCCGGCCGCGATCAAGGCGATGACGCCAGGTCTTGGAGCCCTGATTGAACGGCTATGCGATGCAATCGAGGCCAAGGGCCGTTTCGACGCCATCGCGGATTTTGCTGCGGCGATACCGGTCGAGGTAATCGGCAATCTTCTCGGCGTGCCGCGCGACGAGCGCGGCGCTCTGCGTGGCTGGTCCCTGTCGATTCTCGGTGCGCTCGATCCGGCCTTGTCGCCGGAAGCGCTGGAGCGGGGCAATCGCAGCGTCAGCGAATTCCTGGATTTCACCCGCACGCTCGTGGCCGAGCGGCGTCGCCAGCTACGCGGCGACGACGACCTGTTGAGCCGTCTGATCCGGGACGAGACCGGGGGCGAGCCATTGAGCGAAACCGAGTTGCTGCACAACTGCATCTTTCTGCTGAACGCGGGTCACGAGACCACGACCAACCTGATCGGCAATGGGCTCTGGCTGTTCCTTGATGACGCGGCCGCACGCCGCCGCCTTCGCGAGGAGCCGGCGCTGATCGCCACGGCCGTCGAGGAATGCCTGCGGTGTGAAAGCCCGAACCAGCTCGGCAACCGGTTGGTTGTCACGCCGGTGGAGCTGGGCGGCCGGGTCTTGCCGGCCGGCACTTACCTGACCCTGTGCATCGGCGCTGCCAACCGCGATCCGGCGGAGTTCAAGGAGCCGTCAACCTTCGACATCGGCCGCGACCCCAATCGACACCTGGCCTTCGCCGCCGGGAGCCATGCCTGCGCCGGGATGTCGGTCGCGCGCCTCGAGGGCCAGATGGCGATCGCGGGGTTTCTGCGCCGCTTCCCCGGTGCGCGGCTCACCGAGGGTGCGCGCCGCAACCGGCGGGCGCGTTTCCGTGGCTTCGAGTCGTTGCCGGCGGCCGTCGAATAGTCCCGCATGCGCCCGCGCCTTGTCGTGCTGCTCTCGATGATCGGCGCGTTCTTGCCGCTCGTCACCGACGGGTTCCTGACGGCAATTCGGCCAATGATGACGGAGCTCGGCGTCGGCGTCGGCGGCGGTCAGCTCGCGACGAGTGTCGCGCTCGCCGGTTTCGCCGCTGCGCAACTCGTCGTCGGCGTCCTGGCCGACCGCTACGGGCGGCGGCCCGTGCTGCTGACCGCAATCGGCCTGCTGATAGTTGCCTCGATCGGCGTCGGCACAGCCTCTTCCTTTGGCACGCTGCTCGCATTTCGCTTCTTGCAGGGGGTCGCAGCGGCTGCGGGCCCGGTGCTATCGCGGACCGTCGTCCGCGACCTGTGTGCGCGTGTCGAAGGAGCCCGCGTGCTGAGCCTCGCCGCCATGGGGCTTGCGGTCGTCCCGCTGGCCGTGCCAGCGGTGAACGCAGTGGTCGCGGCGCGGTTTGGCTGGCGCGCGACGCTCGTTACCTATGTCGTCTACCTCGCGGCGGCCCTCGCTGCAACGCTCGCGTGGTACCGCGAAACGCTCGCGCTCCGCGATCCGCGGGCACTGTCGCCCGGGCAGATGGGGGCCGCGGCTCTCGCCATCCTGCGCCACCCGCCGGCGGTCGGCTACATACTGTGCTGCGTGTTTGGCTATGGCGGGCTCGCGACCTGGATTTCGGCAGCGCCGCACTTGCTGTATGGCTATTTTTCGGTACCGCTTGCGCAATTCGGTCTGTACTGGGCGATTCCGGTGATCACCTACGCGATTGGTGCGTATGCGAGTGCGCATGCGCTTTCGCGTTACTCGACCGACGCGATCCTGACCGCGGGTGCCGCGGCCCTGCTGCTCGGTGGCGGCACACTGCTCGCTCTGGAGGAGTGGAATGCGCTTACGCTCGCGGGCTTCATGACCGGTGTCGCGATCTACAACTTCGGCTGGTCCGTCGTCCAACCGCACGCGCAGGCCGGGGTTCTCGCCGTGCAGCCGGACCGCGCCGGGCGTGTGTCGGCGATCCTGGGCTTCCTGCAGATGTCGGGCGGCGCGGGCATCGGGCTCTTGTTTGGCGTCCTGCACGACGGCTCGCCGCGGGCAGCCATCGGTCTGATCGTGGCGTCGGCCCTGAGTGTCACCGTCGTACGCGTCGTGCTCATCTCGCGCTACACAACCGATCGGAGCGCCTGAGGCGCCACCGTATCCCGCGTAACGGATACCCGGTGCGATACGATGACGGCATGCGGGCGGTAGCGGAGCGGACCGGCATGCGAATCAGCGGTAGCAGTCGAGGGTGGTGCGCGGTCGCTACGCTCGTGGTGGCCCTGCTTGGGGCCTGCAGTCGGGGCCCGACGTCGTTGTCTCCGCCGGCTAGTCCAGCTAATCCCGCGCCCGTCGCTCGCGCTGGAGATGTCAGCGCCGCGCGCCAGGCGCGCGCGGCCGCGGAACCCGAGCAGTGGCTGATGGCCGGCGGTGGACCGGACGGCGCGTATTTCTCCCGTCTGACACAAATCAATGCGCACAACGTCCGCACGCTCGGCTTTGCATGGGAATACCACCTCGGAACCACGCGCGGACTCGAGGCGACACCCATTGTCGTCGACGGCACGCTGTTTGCGACAGGCAATTGGGGCCGTGTCTACGCGCTCGACGCGGAGACCGGGAACGAGCGCTGGACCTTCATTCCGGATCTCGATCCGCAGTGGGGCCGGTTCGCCTGTTGTGACGTGGTCAACCGCGGACTCGCCGTCTGGCAGGGTGCCGTCTACGTCGGCGCCCTTGATGGTTGGCTGTACGCGCTCGATGCCGAAACGGGGCGAACGCTGTGGCGCGTCGACACCTTGATCGGGCGCGAGCGTCGCCAACCGTACACGCTGACCGGTGCGCCGCTGATCGCGGGCGAGGCCGTCGTCATCGGGAATGCTGGCGGTGACTTCGCCGGGGTTCGTGGCTATGTGTCGGCATACGACCTCAAGAGCGGGGCGCTGCGCTGGCGTTTCTTCACGGTGCCGCGCAATCCGGCCGAAGGTCCCCAGGACCAGCCACACCTTGCTGCCGCGGTCAAGACCTGGAATCCGCGGCATCGCTGGGAAGAGGGCAGCGGCGGGACCGTCTGGGATGGAATGGCG
>DATNHZ010000120.1:0-2518 GCA_035604655.1 Steroidobacteraceae bacterium
CCGGCCCGCTGCATCCATCCCGCCGAGCCGGTGTACCAGGTCCAGCCGCCACGCCCGACATGCGGCTTACCGGCGTACACGTCAGCGGCGACAACATAAGGTTCCACCTTGTAGCGGTGGACGCCGGACCGGGTACGGGCGTGGTTGATGGGATTGAGCAGCGAGAGCAGCGCCCCCGCCTTGTCGCCCTCGCCAAGGGCGGCCAATGCCATGACCGACCACAGGGCGGCATGCGTGTACTGGCCGCCGTTCTCGCGGATGCCCGGCGGGTAGCTCTTGATGTAGCCGGGATCGAGCGGCGTCTTGTCGAACGGCGGGGTGAACAGCAGCGCCAGTTGATCCTGCGGCCGGATCAGCTCGCGCTCGACCGCTGCCATGGCGCGACCCGCACGTTCGCGGTCGGCCGCACCCGAGATCACCGCCCAGGACTGCGAGATCGAATCGATCCGGCACTCCTCGTCGGTCGCCGAACCGAGCGGGGTGCCGTCGTCGAACCAGGCGCGTCGGTACCATTCGCCGTCCCAGGCCTCGCATTCCAACGCGGCTTGCAGCGTGCTGGCGTGCGTTCGCCATGCCGCGGCACGGGTCGTGTCGCCACGCGCCTCGGCAAGCGGCACGAAGTCGCCGAGCGCCGCGTAAAGCAGCCAGCCGAGCCAGACGCTCTCGCCCCGACCAAGCTCGCCGACGCGGTTCAAGCCGTCGTTCCAGTCGCCGGTACCGATCAGCGGCAGCCCGTGAACGCCGACCGCAAGGCTGGTATCGAGACCGCGCGCGCAGTGCTCGAACAGCGTGCCGGCCGCGTCGGAGACCGTCGGGTGGAAGAAGCTGTCGTGCTCGTCGGCCTGCAGAAGCTGGCCTTCCAGGAACGGGACCACCTCGTCCAGCACGGCGGCATCGCCGGTCGCGCGGACATAGTGGGCGACGGCGTAGGCGAGCCACGCCCGGTCGTCGGAGATCCGCGTGCGCACGCCCTGACCGGAATGTGGCAACCACCAGTGCTGCACGTCGCCCTCGACGAATTGCCGTGCCGCCGCGCGCAGCAGGTGCCCGCGCGTCATGGCCGGCTGCGCCGCGACCAGTGCCATGCCGTCCTGCAACTGGTCGCGGAAGCCATAGGCACCGCTTGCCTGGTAGAACCCCGAGCGGGCCCAGATGCGGCAGGCCAGTGTCTGGTACAGCAGCCAGCCGTTTAGCATGATGTCCATCGCCCGGTCGGGGGTCTTTACATGGACCGAGCCGAGGACATCGTCCCAGTAACGACCGACCTCGGACAGCACGGCGTCGAGATCTTGCGCGCGGTAGCGCGCAATCAGGCCCCGCGCGTCCTGAGCGCTTGCGGCCTCGCCAAGGAAAAACACGATCTCGACGCTGCCGTTCGACGGCAACACGAACGTCGCCCGCAGCGCGCCGCACGGATCGAGACCGGCGCCCACGCTGTTGGACAGCGGCGCCGCGCCGGCGAGCGCCGCCGGGCTCTCCAGTGTCCCGTTGCGGCCGATGAACTCCCGCCGGTCGCCCGTCCAGTCCGTCTGGCGTCCGCCAAGATCGGCTAAGGCGACGCGCGACCCGAAGGCGGCGTTCCAAGGATTGCGCGCGAACATCGCTCCGGTGTCGGGGTCGATCTCGGTCGTCACGAACGGCGCGGAGGCGGTGCGCGACGGACCAAGCACCCATTCCGCGTAAGCGGTCACCGAGAGATGCCGGGTGCGTCCCGATATGTTGCGCAGCGTGAGGCGCGAGATCTTGATCGGATCGCCGAGCGGCACGTACTGAAGCAGATCGGCTGCGATGCCGTGCGCCGTATGCTCGAACCGGCTGTAGCCCCGGCCATGCCGAGCCACATAGGTGGCAGTGTCGTCGCGGATCGGCAGTGCCGTCGGGCACCACAGCTCGCCGGTGTCGTCGTCGCGCAGATAGAAGACCTCGCCCGGGCGATCGCTGACCGGATCGTTGGACCACGGAGTGAGTTGGTTCTCGCGGCTGTTGACCGCCCAGGTGTAGCCGCCGCCTTCGGTCGCCACCTGAAAGCCGAATTCGGGATTGACGATGACATTGATCCAGGGTGCCGGCGTCGATTGGCCTGGCCCGAGGATCGTTACATATTCCCGTCCGCCTTCCGCGAAGCCGCCGAGCCCGTTGAAGAACTCGAGGGCCGGCCGGGGCGGTGCGACCTGCTGTTCCGCACCGGCCCCCGCCCGCTTTCGAGCGGTCCGGACAGCGTCTGTGGGTTCCGGCACACGGTCGAGCTGATCGGCGAGCGACCCGCGTTGTCCAACCAGAACGACCCGCGCCACCGACGCGAGCAAGGCACAGGTTTCCGCTGAAAGCAGGTCGGCCCGCAGCACGAACACGCGCCCCCGCGGCCACTCCACGCCGGCCGGCGGTGGCGGCTGGCTCGCCCGGGCCAGGGTCTCAAGCGCGATCTGCATATCCTGGACGTAGGAAGACGCACGCTCGTTCAGGATCACGAGATCCACCGCGAGTTGCTTCATCCGCCAGTATTCGTGTGCCTGAAGCA
>DATNHZ010000121.1:0-4324 GCA_035604655.1 Steroidobacteraceae bacterium
GTGATAGAGCACGCTCGCGCCCACCACTCCCCCGCCGATCACCGCTGCCTGCACGTGAGTGCGCATACCCGTCCCCGCCTGCCTGACTGTTTGAAGAACGTGCGCCGCAGGGCTTTCGGCCCTGGGCGTGCGGCGCTGCCCGATCAGCTGACCGGCGGCGCGCCGCCCTCGGCCGTGCGCCGCGCCACGTAGGCGTCGAGCGCCTCGACGACGGAGGGATCCCGCGTCGGCGCGCTGTAACGCGCCAGCGTCTCCTGCCACAGCACGCTCGCCCGCTCGGTGGCCGTATGGCTGCCGGCTTCGGTCCACTGGCCGAAGTTCCGCCAGTCAGAGACCAGCGGTGCGTAGAACGCGCTGCGGTAGCGCTCCATCGTGTGTGCGCAGCCAAAGAAGTGCCCGCTCGGACCGACCTCGGCGATGGCCTCGAGCGCCAGGTCCGCCGCGGTCGCGCCGAGCGGCTGGAAAGTCTCCGCAAACATCTGCAGCATCTCGACGTCGAGAATGAACTTCTCGTAGGATGTCGCGAGGCCGCTCTCGAGCCAGCCGGCGGCGTGCAGCATGAAGTTGCACCCGCCCATCAGCGCCCCCCACAGGCTCATTTGAGACTCGTACGCCGCCTGCGCGTCGGGCGTATTCGAGGCGGTGGCGTTCGAGGACCGCCACGGGATCCCGAGATGGCGCGCGAGCTGGCCGGCGCCGAACGAGGACTTGACGTACTCCGGTGTCCCGAAGGCGGGCGAGCCCGACTTCATGTCGACGTTCGAGGTGAAGCTGCCGTACACGATCGGGGCTCCGGGCCGGACGATCTGCGCGAGCGTGAGCCCGGCGAGCGCCTCGGCGTGCGCGAGCGTTAGCGCTCCGGCGATCGTCACCGGCGCCATAGCCCCGGCAAGCGTGAACGGGGTGATGACCAGCACCTGGCCCGCAGCAGCGTAGTCGAGGATGCCGCCGGCCATCGGGATGTCGAGCTGCAGCGGCGAGTTGGTGTTGATCACGGTGCCCGTGTACGGCCGCGCGCGGAACTCGTCGGGGCTGAGGCCGTAGGCGATCCGGATCAGCTCAAAGTTGTCGGCGTTCTGTCCCGGGCCCCGCGCATAGGGGAATGGAATCTTGTCGGTCAGGGTCAGCATCGCCCTGGTCGTCTCGAGGTGCCGCACCTGGACCGGTATGTCCTGGGGTTCGACTCCGCCGCCGAGCACGTGCAGCACCTCGAAGCTTTGCGTGAGCTTCATCAGGTTGCAGAAGTCCTCGAACGTTCCGGCACGGCGCCCACCCTTCGTGTCGATGATGTTGGGTGGCCCCGAGGTCGGCGCGAACGCGACGTGCCGGCCGAAGATCGGCATGTGTCGCTCCGGGTCCTTCGCGTGCAGCGTGATCTCGCGGGGCGCGGTCGCGATCGAGCCGGTCACCAGGCCGCGGTCGATCCGCACCATCTGCGTCGCCTCATCGACGCTTGCGCCGCCACCCGCGTAGACCCGCCGCGCCTCCGGAAGCAGCACCCGCATCCCCTGGGTCTCGAGGATCGTGAGCGCCGCGGCGTGGATCGAGGCGACCTCGTCCTCGGAGAACACTTTCAGCGGCTCGAACGGGTTTTGCAGGTGGCGGTACGAGCGGGTGCGGTCGAACACGGCGTGGCTGGCCTCGGTCTGGCCGGGCCGGCGCCGGTTGCGGCGGCCTGCCTGCTCATCGCGCTCTCTCATGCGGGCACTACTCCGGGGGTCTGCGTGGGACCGATCGCCGCGCTGCGTGCGGGCGGTAGCGGATTGAGACAGCGCTCGCAGCGCAAATGGCATCGCATCGAGCGGTGCGCGCCGCGGCGGACGCCGGCCTCATGCATTCGAGACCGCGAGGCGCACGCGGGACTCATCCCCGGCCTTGCGTTGCCCGCAGTGCTCGATCAGCCACGAACGAAACAGCGCAATCGCCGTGTCGCTCAGCGCCTCGGGATCGGTGATCAGGTAGTAGCCGAAGCCGTCGTCCAGTGTGTTGTCGAACGGGCATACCAGCCGGCCCGCCGCGATGTCGTCGTGAAACAGGTTGAGGTCGACGAGTGCAAGGCCTTCGCCGCTGAGCGCGTACTGCACGGCAAGCAAGGCCGTGTCAAAGACCAGGCCGCGCTCGCAGCCGACGGGCCCGAGATTGGCCTGGCGCACGAACTGGCCCCAGAAGTAATGACGCGGCAGATCGGCGATGCGGACGTGGATGAGCTCGTTATCCCGGATGAACGTCGCCAGATCCTTGCCCGCGTGGCGGGCCGCGACGCCGGGGTGGCACAGGATCCCGAGGCGGACCGGCCACAGCAGGTCGCTGACCGAGTCCGTGACGGTGGGTCGCGAGTACACCACGGCGACGTCGACGTCATTGGGCGGCGGGCCGACGCCGTAGGGGCTGACGAGATCGATCTCGACTTCGCAGTTGGCGCGGCGGAAGTCCCTGAGGATCGGCACTGCGAGGTGGACCGCGAAGGTCGGCGGCATCTGGACCCGGAGAGTCCGCAGCGTCGGCGCGCGGGAGCTCTTGATCTCATCGAGCGAGTACTCGAGACGGTCGAAGGACTTGGCGACCGCGGGCAACAGGTGCTGGCCGGCCGCGGTGAGCACGAGTGAGTGCGGCCGGCGCTCGAACAGCTGCACACCGATCAGCTTCTCGAGCGAGATCACGTGACGCGACAGTGCGCTCTGGGAGATCAGCAGCGCATTCGCCGCCCCGGTGAAGCTGCCGTGCTTGGCGACGGCCTCGAAGGCGCGCAGCGCATTGAGCGGCAGCCACCGTCGGTCGATCCGCACCCTGTCCATCCGAATCTCTCTCCTCGGCCCGGGTCCTTGCGGACCGGTGCTCATTCTACGTCGCGCTCCAAGGCGTTGCGTTGCATCATCGCCGCTGCCAGGCTATGAAGCGTGGGCCAACGCCGGCGCGCCCGCCAATGCCTTTTTACGATGCCCCCGATCCAATTTCTCGGCTTCTACGGCCCTGGCAACTGTGGAACGCTGCTGGCCTGCACCGGGCCGTCCCGAGGCGCGGACGGGGTGAACGGGCGCACGGTCGCGACCCCAGCAGGCGCTGAACCACGGGCTGCGTCGAGGCTGCATACGGGAATCACATGAGCGCAATTTCACTGGCACGGGTACCCGAGATCACGCAGGGCGCCGGGTCGCTCGAGGCGCTCGGGTCGGCGCTGGCGGGCCGCGTGCCGGCCGGCAGCGCGGTGCTGCTCGTCGCCGACCCCGGCCTCGGTCCGAGCGGCGCCATCGACGCGGCGGCGGCGGCGCTCGCCGGGGCGGGCTTCGGCGTCGTCCGTTTCAGCGACCTCAAGAGCGATCCGACGATGGCGCAGGTCGATGCGGCTACCGAGCTCGCGCGTCGCGAGCGTGTCGCGATGGTGGTCGCGCTTGGCGGCGGCTCGGCGATGGATGTGGGCAAGGCGATCGCGGCCATCGCCGGGGGACGCGCGGGTGCGAGCCACTACGGGCTCTGCGCCAATCCTTTTCCGGCGACCCGGCTGGTCTCGGTGTGCGTGCCGACGACGTCCGGGACGGGATCGGAGGCGACGCGCACGGCCGTGTTCGCCGCCGCCGACGGCGCCAAGGTGTGGCTGTGGGGCGATGAGCTCAAGCCCGTGCTGATCGTGCTCGATCCGGTGCTGACGACGGGGCTCCCGGCCGCGCTGACCGCGGCCACGGGAATCGACGCGCTGGTGCATGCGATCGAGGCGTCGACCAACGCCAATGCCAACGAGGCCAACGACCTGTACTGTCACCGGGCGATCGCGCTCGTGGTGCGGCACCTGCGCCGCGCGGTCGCGGCGCCCGCGGACCTGACGGCACGTGCGGGACTGCAGTGGGCCGCGACGCTCGCCGGCATCGGCATCGACAACTGCGGCACGGCGATCGCCCACAACATCGGCCACGCGCTCGCCTCGCTCCGTCCCGTGCACCACGGGCGCGCGGTCGGGCTGGCACTCAGGGCGACGCTGCCCTGGAACGCGGCCGAGGACCCGGACGGGCGCTTCGCTGCCGCCGCAGCGGCGATGGGCGAGGCGGGCGAGGCGCACCGGCTCCCGGCGGCGTTCGATCGGCTGCTGCGCGATTCCGGTGTCAAAGTGTCGCTGGCAGGCGAGGGCCACGACCACCTGACTCCCGCGGCGCTCGCCGCGCAGATGGCGCGGCCGGAAAACGCCGCGATGCGCCAGTCGAACCGGCGGGTGGTCTCGGATGAGGACCTGCTGACGTTCGCAGCCGCAGTCCTCACGGAGCACTGAGCCTGTGACGGCGACACTCGCAACGGCGGCTGGGCACCGGATTGCGGCCATCGAGGTCACCCAGCA
>DATNHZ010000122.1:0-3070 GCA_035604655.1 Steroidobacteraceae bacterium
CGGTGTTTTGATCGCCATTCCGATCGTGTGGAGCGGTGACGTCGACGTGCTCGCGCTGCCCGCGGCGCTGCGCTTCGGCCAGTGGCTGGGCCTCTTGGGACTCGCGGTGATCGGCCGGCGCCTCTACCGCAGCGCCATCGCAAGCCCGTCATCGACCGGCTGAGATGGCCGCTCTGGCCCGCTGAACGCCCCGTCCCGGGCGGTTGTCGCCGGCCGCCGACGCTTCCGGCGTAAACGGCGCCGCGGGCGCCGCGTTAAGGTACGCGTCCCAACTTCATGAGGCTCGCCATCATGTCGTTAGATATTCTGTCAAATCTGTTCTTGCGGCTGCGCGCCGCATCCCGCTGGCTGGTCGCGCCCGCGCTGGCAATCTTGCTAGCGGCCTGCGGCGGCGGCTCGATGACGGCCTCGAACACGGGTCCACCGGCCTGCACTTCGTCGACCTGCGGCAGCATGATGACGACGATCACCGACGCCACCGGTGACTTCACGACCTACACCGTCAACGTCACCTCGCTGCAGATGACGAAAGCAGATGGCGCCGTCGTCGAGACGCTGCCCAGGATGACGCGCATCGATTTCACCCAGCTCGTCGAGCTTACGGAGTTCTTCACGGCCGCGACAATTCCCGCCGGCGAGTACGTGGCGGTTTCGATGACGCTCGATTTCTCGACCGCCGCCAGCCCTGACGTCGAGGTCGAGGGGACAGCCGGCACGTCGGTGCCGGCCACGCTCGAGGACGGCTCGGGCAACCCGCTGAACGGACCGCTGACGCTCACCGTGCAGCTCGACAGCACTCATCACCTGTTCATCGCTCCTGGCATTCCCGCCCGTCTCGCGCTCGACTTCAACCTCGCCGCGTCCAACGCGGTCTCTGACGTCACCGCGACCTCGGCGGTCGTGGAGGTGCAGCCGGTGCTCATCGCGAGCATCCAGCCGCTCGACACCAAGCAGATCCGCGTACGCGGCGCGCTGCTGAGCGCCGACACCACCAGCTACACCGTCGATCTTGAGCCGTTCGACAATCAGGACAACGACGGCATTCAGGTGACTGTGAACACGACCGCGCAGACGACTTACGAGATCAACGGGACGAGTTACAGCGGCGCGGCGGGCATGACGGCGATGCAGGCGCTGGCGTCGGGCACGCTGACCGTCGCTTTCGGTACGCTGTCGACGACCGACGGCAGCTTTACCGCGGCGACGGTACTGGCCGGCAGCAGCGTCCAGTCGCCCTCGCTCGACAGGCTGCAGGGCGTCGTGATTCAGCGGACCAACACCGCCACCGGCGCAACGCTCATCGTGCGCAAGGGCAGGCTGCACCTGCACTCCGATCAGAGCGATCGTTTCAGCGCCAAGGACGTGACGCTTACGATCGACGCAACGACGACCTTCAGGGTGGCCGGTGAGCCGAGCGCGACGCCGAACATCACGTGGCCCTCGATCGGCAGCGCGATCACCGCATTCGGCATGGCCGGGACCGATATGAGCGGCAACCCGACATTCGACGCCACCGCCGCCGGCGATGCGATCCGTCTCGAGATCACGACGCTGTGGGGCCTGCAGCTCCCGGTGCCGACAATCCCGGGGCAGGTCGTCCTCAACCTGCAAGCGATTGAAGGCCTGCCACCCAGTGACTTCACCTTCACGGGTAGCAGCTCGAACCCGGCGAGTTATGTCGTCGCAACCGGCGCCCTGCCGATGACCGGGGTCCCCGTTTCGGCGCCGCTGCGCTTCTTCGGACTCGTGCAGCCATTTGGCTCGGCACCGCCGGATTTCAATGCGCAGACTCTGGTCAACTTCGCGGCGGTATCGGCGACGCTCGACGTCGGCTTCGGAGCGGGCTCGACCACGGGATTCACGACGGTCAGCACGAGTGACCTCGTGGTCAACCTGGCCGGCTCCACGCCACACGTGATCAAGATCGGGCCGGAGAGAGTCGATCTGACGACGCTGCCGTCGAGTCCGCAGATCGTCCCGAATTCGACCGGTGCCGACATGTTCGCCATCCTCAACTGGAAGAGCGGCATGCCGGCCGGCCTCGGCCTGTATGACTCGTATGCGGGCTTCGAGACCGCGCTCAGCGGCGACCTGACCGCCACGACCAAGGTCCTGAGAGTGTTCGCAACCGGTCAGTACGATCAGGCATCGAACACGTTCACGGCCAGCCAGATCGCGGTCGTGCTGCAAAACTGAGCCGCGGCGACTCAGCGCCGGGGTGCCGCGAGGCTCCCCGGCGCTTTATTTCGGCGGCGTGATCCGTGGCATGCTGTGGCGGCCCAGCGCCTTGGCCTGCCCGCGATGACCACGTCCCGTCCGAATCCGACGCTGCTGTACCTGTGCTTCACGGCCGTCTACCTGATCTGGGGTTCGGCATTCGCCGCGACCAAGCTGGTCGTGCACGATCTTCCGCCGCTGCTCGCCGTGGGCCTGCGGTTCACGATCGCCGGGACCGGGCTCACCGTTGTGGCGGCCTGGCGGGGCGCGGCCCTGCCGCGCCGCGCGCGCGAGTGGCAGCACTTCGCGGTGATGGGGCTGTTCCTGATCGTGCTGTCGAGCGGTCTCAATGCGCTCGCGATGCGGCATGTCGCCTCGAGCCAGTCGGCGCTGCTCAACGTGAGCTCGGCGTTCTGGATCCCGCTGCTCGGCACGCTCGGCGCGCGCGGCCACCCGCTGACCGCGCGCGCCGCAGTCGGGCTGCTGCTCGGCTTCGCCGGCGTCGTTGTCCTGATGTGGCCGCATGCCGGGTTCGCGCTCGCAAACGTCGGCTGGAATTTCGTGATCCTCGCCGGCTGCTTCGCGTGGGCTCTCGGCACACAATACTACCGGCGCATCGGGTCGGTGACGCCGGCGCTGATGTTCACGGCGCTCGAGATGCTGATCGGTGGCCTCGCGCTTGACGCGATCGGGCTCGTCGGCGGCGACATTCGCCGCTGGCACGCCACGTGGCCCAGCGTCGGCGCGCTCGCGTTCCTGACGATATTCAGTTCAGGGATTGCCTACACGGCTTTCGGCTACCTGATGCGGAACACGACGCCGGCACGGCTCGCCACCTACGCCTACGTGAATC
>DATNHZ010000123.1:0-7325 GCA_035604655.1 Steroidobacteraceae bacterium
CGGCGCGCGCGTGGCCGCAGCTGAAGGCGGCTCTCGTGGCAGCGGGCGTGTCCGCGGAGTCGGAGACGACGCGCGGTCGGGGCCACGCGAGCGAACTCGTGGCGCGGGCCTACGAGCGCGGCATCCGCCGCTTTCTCGCCGTCGGCGGGGATGGCACGCTCCACGAGGTGCTGAATGGAATTGACGAGGACGCCGAGCGCTGCGCGATCGCTGCCGCGCCGCTCGGTACAGCCAACGACTGGGCCCGGGGACTCGGGATTCCGCGCGGCTCGGCGGCGATCGCCGCGATGCTCCGGGCCGAGCGCCGGCGGGCCTGCGATGTCGGCCTCGCCGAGTTCGCCTCCGGGGGCGAGCGCCGGCGGCGCCGGTTCATCAATGTGGCCGGCGCTGGCTACGACGCGTACGTGCTCGAGCGATTGCCCCATTCCGGCCCGCAGCGGCTTCGCTACCTGTGGGCGCTCATCTCGAACCTGGCCTCGTATCACCCGCCGCTGTTTCGCGTCGAGTGCAGCGGCCAGACCATCGAGGAGCGCCTGCTCGCGGCGTTCGCCGCGCTCGGCCGATACTGCGGCGGGGGCCTCAAGCTTGCGGCCGATGCCTCGCCAACTGATGGGCTGCTCGACCTCGTCGCCATCAAGCCGATCGGGCCGTTCGGCGTGTTCGCGCGACTTCCGAAGGCCTACCTTGGAGGCATCGCCACCGATCCGGTCGCGATCACGGGGCGCGGCCCGAGCGTGACGATCGACGCCGACCGTCCCGCCGGGGTCGAGGCGGACGGCCAGCTGCTCGGAACGACGCCGTGTGCGCTACGGGCACTGCGGGGCGCGATCGATGCGGTCGTACCGTGAGATCCTAAGGCTGTCAGTACTGGAGCGGAGGCTTGTCTTGATGTACGAGACCCGCCACGATCGCCTTGCAACCCGAGCCACTTTCACGAGGCGCCTGCTCGCGCACACCGCTGTCTCTGCATCCCTGGTCGGGGGCTCGCTCGCGATCGGCGTTCTCGGCTACCACGGCTTCGAAGGGCTGCCGTGGGTTGACGCGCTGCTGAATGCCTCGATGCTGATGGGCGGCATGGGACCAGTGGATCCGCTGCACACGACGGCCGGCAAGCTGTTCGCGTCCGCGTACGCGTTGTACTGCGGCCTCGTGCTGCTGGTGGCCGCCGGGGTGCTGTTCGCACCGGTCCTGCACCGGCTGCTGCACCGGTTCCACCTGTCGACGGAGCACGACAGCCGATGACTCGTTCCTCCCCCGCACGTCCGGCGCACCGCGCAGTCATCGTGCGGCGGACCGTGCTCGCCTCGGTGATGCTCGCGGGCCTGGCGTCACCCGCCTGGCCGCCCGCGCACGCGGCGCCAAGACCGAAGATCTGCCTGGTCCTGTCGGGTGGCGGCGCGCGAGGAATCGCACACATCGGCGTCCTCAAGGTGCTGGAGCAGCAGCGTGTGCCAATCGACTGCGTCGTCGGCACGAGCGCCGGCGCGGTCATCGGCGGCGCCTACGCCTCCGGCGCCTCACCTGAGGAAATCGAGCGGGCGATCCGCGGGGCGGACTGGGACGACCTGCTGACCGACCAGCCTGCCCGCTTCAACCGTTCCGTCTACGCGAAGGAAGTCGACCGCGCGCGATTCGGCAGCCGGGAGGTCGGGATCCGCAGCAGTTCGATCGGGCTGCCGCGCGGCGTCGTGATCGGCCAGCATTTGCAGTTCTTCCTGCAGACGCTGGTCGCGCCTGCCGGCCGCGGTCCGTTCGACGAGCTGCCGATCCCGTACCGGGCGCTGGCCACCGACTTCACCACCGGCCGGCTCGCGGTGCTCGATCACGGCGATCTGGCCGGCGCGATCCGCGCCAGCATGTCGGTGCCTGGGGCGTTCGCCCCGGTCGACATCGAAGGCCGGACACTCGTCGACGGCGGCCTCGTTCGCAATCTCGGCGTCGACGTCGCCCGTCAGCTCGGCGCCGACATCATCATCGCCGTGAACGTCGGCGCGCCATTGCTCAAACGCGAAGAGCTCGGGTCACTGCTGAGTGCTGCCGAGCAAACCCTGTTCATCCTGGTGCAGCAGAACGTCGACGTGTCGCTCGCGAGCCTCGGGGTGCGGGACGTGCTGATCTCACCGGATCTCGGCGCGCTCGGCGTAGGCGATTTCGCGCACGGCGCGGACTTCATTCCCGCCGGCGAGCTGGCCACGCGTCTTGCAGCCCCGGCCCTCGCCCCACTGGCGCTCAGCGAAGCGGACTACGCCGCGTGGCGCAGGACGCAGCGCCGCGCGCGTGTCGCGCCACACTACGATCACGTCGTCGTCGACACCTCGCGGCTGGTGCGCGTCCCGCCGGCCTCGATCAGCCGCCTGCTCGGCGGCGACCCGGACCCGGCGAACCCGGATGCCGCGATCAATACGCTCCTCGGAACGGACGACTTCGAGCTGATCGAGGGCGAGGTGCACCCCGAACCGGACGGTACGACTCTGGTGCTGCGGCCGGTCGAGAAGCCCTGGGGCCCCGACTACCTGCGGGTGGGGGGGCTGCTGACGGCGAACTTCGAGGGCACGAGTACGTTCACGCTCTATCTCGACCAGCGCCGCACGTGGCTCAACGACAGCGGTCTCGAATGGCGCAACCGCGGGAGCCTCGGGCAGATCGACTCGCTGGCGAGCGAGCTGAGACAACCGCTCGACTCGGCACGGACGGTGTTCGTTGCACCGCGGCTCTTCGGATCCAACGAGCTGCATGACCTGTACGTCGGCTCCGACTCGATCGGCAGCTTTCGCGTCAAGCAGCTGCGGATCGGGCTCGATCTGGGCCTGCGGATCGGGAACCTGGGCGAAGTGACTGCCGGCATCGAGGGCGGTTCGGGCGCCGCCGCGCGCACGACTGGCGAGGCACTCGGGCCCGACGTCCGTCACCGGATTGGCGCCCTGTACGCGACGTGGGTATTCGACCGGCTCGACAGCCTCGACTTCCCGCGGCGCGGCTTTCTGCTGACGGGCGATGCCGAGCTCGCCCGCCGCATGCTGGGCGGCGAGGACGTCTACGACCGCGTGTCGATTGATGCGCAGCAGGCGTTCGGCACCGAGCGCTCGAGCCTGCTGATCGAGGCGCGCTACCAGACCGCACTCGGCGGTCAGCTGCCGCTGTACGAGCAGTTCACGCTGGGCGGATTCCAGAACCTCTCCGGGCTCGCGCTCGATCAGGAGCTGTCGAGCCGGATCGCATTCCTCCGCACCGTCTACCGGTGGCGCGTGGCGACGTTCTCGGCGCTGCTGCCGGCGCTGTACGCCGGCGTCTCGCTCGAGGCGGCCGACTTAGGCGCGCGGCCCGGCGGCGTGCGCCCCGGTCAGCTGTACGGAGGGTCCACGTTCCTGTCGGCCGACTCGGCGCTCGGGCCGCTCTATCTCGGCATCGGGGTCGCGGACGGCGGCTTCACGGCCCTCTACCTCTACGTCGGGCGGCCGTGATGGCGCGCGCCCGATGTGCCGGCGCCTGCGGCCACTCGGTGGGCTGATGGATCCGATCCTGAACCTGCAAGCGCTCGCCGGAATTTCCGCCTTCATCGCGCTCGCCCTGCCGTTCAGCTCGCGGATCGCGAGCATCCGCTGGCGTCTCGTCGTGGTAGCGGTGGCGCTGCAGTTCGCGATCTGCTTCGTGCTGCTGCGGGTGCCGCCGATCAGCGCGGCGCTCTCGTCGCTCAACCGCGTCGTCGCCGCGCTCTCCGATGCGACCCGGCAGGGCACGGCGTTCGTGTTCGGCTACGTCGGCGGCGCGCCTCCGCCGTTCGTGATCACGCGACCCGCGGCGCTCGCGGTGTTCGCTTTTCAGGTCATCCCGATCATCATCGTCGTGTCGGCCCTGTCGGCGGTGCTGTGGTACTGGCGCGTGCTGCCGGTCGTGATCCGCGCCATCGCCTGGGTCTTCGAGCGGACGCTCGGCACGCGCGGCCCGGCGGGTTTCGCGGTCACCGCGAACGTGTTTGTCGGTCAGGTCGAGGCGCCGCTGCTCGTGCGGCCGTACATCGCGCGCATGACCCGCTTCGAGCTGCTGCTGCTGATGACCGCCGGCATGGCGATGATCGCCGGCTCGATGATGGTGGTGTACGCGGCGATGCTCGCCAGCCACTTCGATAACATGCTGTCGCAGCTGCTGACCAAGTCGCTGATGTCGATCCCGGCCTCGATCCTGTTCGCGTACCTGATGCTGCCGGACGAGGCGCAATCGACCGATCATGCGCAGCCCGGCCGGATCTATACGAGCACGATGGATGCCCTCACCCGCGGCACGGCGGATGGCATGCACATCTGGCTCAATGTCGCCGCAATTCTGATCGTGCTGATCGCGCTGGTGGCGCTGGTGAACATGGGCGTCGCGGCACTGCCCGCGGTCGGCGGAGCGCCACTGTCGCTCGAGCGGATCGTCGGCTGGCTGTTCGCGCCGCTGGCATGGCTGATGGGCATTCCCTGGTCGGAGGCGCCGCAGGCCGGCAGCTTGCTCGGGATCAAGACCGTGCTCAACGAGTTTCTCGCTTACCTGCGGCTCACCGAACTCGGCCGCGGGGCGCTGTCGGACCGGACCCGGCTGATCACGATCTACGCGTTGTGCGGTTTCGCGAATTTCGCCAGCATGGGCATCCAGATCAGCGGGATCGCGACGATGGCGCCGGAGCGACGGACCGATCTCAACGAACTGGCGTTCCGCTCGCTCGTCGGCGCGACGCTCGCCTCGTGCATGACCGGCGCGATCGTCGGTATCGTCGCGTTCTAACCGCCATGGCGAAACCCTACTTCCGCCACTCGACGATGAACGCGGGCAAGTCAGCGGCGCTCGAGAGCGGCCGCCCCTGACAGCGGCCCGTGGCACGCTCCGCCCGCCTTCGCAGGATCGCCCGCCTCGTGCTCGCGGGACTTGTGGTCCTGCACCTCGCCGCCTTTGCCGCCTACGAAGTGCGCACCCGCCAGCTGCGGCATCAGCAGCTTTTTCTCGATGCCCGGGATCAGTGGCGCGCGGGAAACCTGCCGCTCGCAGCCGACGGCTACCGCGAGTTCGTGCGCGACTACCGGCGCATTACCTGGCCCGTCGTTCTGAGCCGCGGATTCCCGAGCGAAGCGAGCGGCTGGTTCGCTCTCGGCCGGATCGAGGCCGAGCGCGGCGATGTGGATCCGGCCCTGGCAGCTTTCGAGGAGTCGATGCGGCTCGAGCCCGGCCTCGGCCGGCGCGAGTATCGCGACCTGCTGCTCGAATCCGGTCGCGCGGCGCAACTGGCGCTGTTTGCACGCCGCGAGCTCGCGCAGGATGCGCACTCCCTCGCTGCCAGCTTCGATCTCGGCGCGGCGCTGCTTGCGACGGGCCGGCCGGAGGAAGCCGCGCGCGAGTACGAGCACGGCCTCACGCTCGTGCCCGGGTTCCTCGCGACGCACGATCCGACGTGGCGGGGCGCGGTGTCGATGCAAGAGGCGCAGCTCCTCAACCTCGCGTCGGTGGCCCACCTCGTTGCCGGGGACCGCGCCGGGGCCGCGATCGCGTGCGACGCGCTCGGCGCGCGCACGCCGCCCGGCATCCGGCTGGACCAACTGTGCCGGGCGTTCCTCAGCGAGGCCGCCGGCGAGCAGGCGGCGAGCTTAGCGGCGTTGCAGGGCTACACGCCGCCGGCGCCTGAGCAGGAGGCGTTGGTCGCATCGCTTAAGGCGCGCCTCGGGCGCTGAAGCGTTCGCCTGTGCCTCGCGGCCGCGGGCCGCGTTCAGCGCGCCGCCGCGCCCCCCTGCACGAGCGCCGCGATCCGGATCGCCGTCTCGAGTGCCTCGAGTCCGGCCTCGCCGTCGACGAGCGGCGGTCGCCCTGTGCGGATGGAGTCGGCGAAAGCCTCGATCTCGCACTTGAGCGCATCGCCCTGCTCGTAGGTCCGCTCCTCGATCGCGACCTGCGGCATGTCGCCGTCGGCAGGTCCCGTCCCCTTGCGGATCACGGTCACGATCTTCTGCTGCAGGTCGAGCGACAGGTAAAGGTCGTCCTGGAACAGTCGCAGCTTGCGCTCGGTCTTCATGCTGACGCGGCTCGCCGTGACGTTGGCGACGCACCCCGAGGCGAAGCGCAGGCGTGCATTCGCGATGTCGAGCTCGTCGGAGAACACGGAGGTTCCGATCGCATCGACCGCGACCAGCGGCGAGCGCACGATGCTCTGGATCAGGTCGATGTCGTGGATCATCACGTCGAGGACCACGCTCACGTCGGTGCCGCGCTGGCGGAATGGCGCCAGGCGGTGCGATTCGATGAACCGTGGTCGCGTCACGATCCCTTCGATCGCCTGCACGGCCGCATTGAAGCGCTCGAGGTGGCCGACCTGCAGCATCCGTTGGGCCCCGGCGGCGGTCCGGATCAGGTCGCGCGCCTCCGAGACCGTCATCGTGATCGGCTTCTCGACGAGTACATGGACACCAGCCGACAGGCAGCTTCGGGCGATCGGATGGTGCAACGGCGTCGGCGTCGCAATCGACACGGCATCGACCGACCCGAGAAGCTGCTGCCAGTCCGCGACCGCATTGACCCCAAGTTCAGCCCCGACCCGCGCCCGGACCTCGGGGTTGGGATCGGCGATCGCGACCAGGCGGCACCCGGGCAATCCGGCCCATTTCTGCGCGTGAAAGCGGCCCAGATACCCGGCCCCGATCACCGCTGCCCGTATGTCCGCGTCGTCGCCCATTTCAGAACCCGCCTTGCACCTGCGAAGGCGCGTGCGCGCCCTGGGGGAGGCCGCGCCGGTTGTGGCGGCGGCGAGCCCCCGCCATTATAGGCAGGCCAGCCGGCGAGCCCGCGGAGCAGCATGACGACACCTACGACTGATGCGTCCGCCGCCGTCCCGGCGGGAGACCTCGCGCGCCGCGCAATGATCAGGCGCGAACTCGTCTATTTCGGGATCGTCGGCGGCTTCGGCATCGTGCTGCTGCCCTTCCTCGTGTACCTCGCCGGCGCCGCGACGCTCGGGCCCTACGAAGGCGGTCTGCCAAGCTTTCTCGGCAAGCTGTACGGCGACTTCCTGACCCTGTCCCCGGCCGCCACGACACTGCTGCTGGGACCTTACCTGCTGTTCCAGGCGGTCCGATTGCTCACCCGGCCTCTGAGGCACCGCAATCGCCGCGACGAGCCGGCGGCGTGACCCTGGCGGCCGCCGGCGGCCCCACCGGTCGGCGTCAATCGTAGGTTCCGCCGGGTTCCCGCCGGCGACGCGGTCGATTATGTCGCAGGGCGGCGACAGCGGCGGGCGCTGCGCGCGCGGTGATCGGGCGCCGCCGCAACCGCGTGCGCGCCCTCACGGTTTGCAGAACGCTCCCGCC
>DATNHZ010000124.1:0-7427 GCA_035604655.1 Steroidobacteraceae bacterium
CGAGGCGACGATCGACCCTACGGGCGCTCGCGCGCACAGCATCGTCGGCGACCCGGTGGATCCAAGCTTGCGGCTGCACGGCATCGTAGGCGCTGGCGCGCGACAGCGCCTCGGCGGCGGCCTGCTCGGCGGTCCGGCGTCCGCCAGCCACGTCGGCCGCGATCTCGGACACGAGGTGGTGCTGCATGGACGCTCGTCTCCTATGCCGCAGGCTCTAGAGCGATCAGCGGCGCTCCCGGGGCGACTGCCTGCCGATCCTGGATGTAGACCGCGCGCACGATGCCGGTGACGGGGCTGTGCACGTCGCATTCCATCTTCATCGCTTCGATCGCGGCGATCACGCTGCCTTTCAGCACGCGATCGCCGTTCCTAACGTGCACCTTCCAGACGTTGCCGCCGAGTGGTGCCTCGACGAGCTCGGCCCCGGCAGGCACCTCGAGCGCTGCCACCGCGGCCGGCGAGGGCAAGACCTCGGCAAGCGTTTCTACACGCGTGAACTCGTGACGCCGTTCCCAGTCCGCGCGCTCGGCATCGAATGCCGCCCGGCGTTTCGACTCGAAGGTCTCGATGCTGGCGCGGTTGGTCGCCAGGAAACGGCGGTACTCCGCGAGCCGGAAGACCTCATGGTCAATCGCGATGTCGCGTCGCCCAAGCGGGAAATCGCGGCGCCATTCGCGTAGTTCAGCGTGACTGACCGGAAAGAAGCGTATCTGATCGAAGCAGCGCAGCAGCCAAGGCTTGCCGTCGATGAAGGCGCGCGTTGCGCGATAGGTGTTCCACACCTGGATCGTGCGGCCGAACAGCTGGTAGCCGCCGGGGCCTTCCATGCCATAGATGCACAGATACGCGCCGCCGATACCGACGACATTGGGCGGAGTCCAGGTCCGTGCGGGGTTGTACTTGGTTGTGACCAGCCGGTGGCGCGGGTCCATGGGGGTCGCGACCGGCGCGCCGAGGTACACGTCGCCGAGCCCGAGCACGAGGTAACGGGCGTCGAAAACGATGCGCTGCACCTCGTCCGCTGACCCGAGACCGTTCACGCGGCGAATGAACTCGACGTTGTCCGGACACCACGGCGCGTCGTCGCGCACCGAGGCCATGTACTTGCGGATGGTCTCGTCCACCGCCGGATCCAGCCACGACAGCGGCAGGTGCACGATGCGCGACGGAATCTCGAAGTCATCGAGGCTCCCGAGGCGCTCCTCGGCGGCGGCGAGTTCCTGCAGCAGGCGCGCCTGCGGCACTTCCCGCTGGTCGTAATGCACCTGCAGGGAGCGGATCCCGGGCGTAATGTCGATGACGCCGGGGAGCTGCAGCTGCTTGAGGTCGAGCAGCAGCGCATGCACGCGCAGACGCAGCTCGAGGTCGAGAACCATCGGTCCGTACTCGACCAGCAGATGGCGATCGCCCTGGCGACGGTACACGACCTCCGGGCGCGGCCCTTGCGCAGCCATGCGTCCGAGAATCGCGCTCGGCACCGTGGCCATCCGCGAGGCGCGCGGCGCTGATGACGCGCCGAGGCTGCGCACCAGCTCGTCCTGGGTGCGTTCGGCCGCGATAGCCGCCGCGTCATCCACGACTTCGAGGTGCACGGTATCCCCCGGCGCAAGCTGCCCGGTCTTCCACAGGTCAGCGTGGATCACGACGAACGGACACACGAATCCGCCGAGCGACGGACCGTCGGGGCCGAGCACGATCGGCATGTCGCCGGTGAAGTCGATTGCGCCGATCGCATAGGCATTGTCGTGGATATTCGAGGGATGCAGGCCCGCCTCGCCGCCATCCTGTCGCGCCCAGCGCGGCTTCGGCCCGACCAGGCGCACGCCTGTGCGGTTCGAGTTGTAGTGAACTCGCCATGGCGAACCACACACTGCCGCGATGTCATCCTCGGTGAAGAACTCCGGAGCCCCGTGCGGGCCGGACAGCACGCGCAGGATCCAGTCGCGGGTGAATTTGGGCCGTCGGGCGACGGGTAGCGGCGCACCGACGGGTGTGTCGCCGGTCTCACACAGTCGCAGCACGTCGCCCGCCGCGAGCGGACGGCCCGCGTGACCGCCAAAGACGCCGAGGGCAAACGTCGAGCGACTGCCGAGATAGAGGGGGACGTCGAGCCCGCCCTTAAACAGCAAATACGCGCGCATCCCCGGGCCCAGCACCCGGCCAAGCTTCAGTGTCTGGCCGGCCGCGACGACCGCGGGCGAGTACGGCTCAAGCGCCGTGCCATCGAGTCTCGCGGCGACGTCCGCGCCGGCCAGGCACACGACTGCCGCACCGGTAAACAGGAGCGCCGGGCCGAGCGCCGTGACCTCGAGGCCCGCCGCCGCTTCCGGATTGCCAAGCAGCCGGTTGCCGAGCCGGAAGGCCAGCGAGTCCATGGGCCCCGACGGCGGCACGCCGACGTCCCAGTAGCCAAGCCGACCGGGGTAATCTTGGATCGTGGTCGAAAGACCGCCGCTCAGCACGCGCACGGTGCGCGGCTCGTAGGCGATCGTATCGACGGCGTTCGTGGAGAGCTCGCCGCTGTTGAACACCTCGCTCCGTACTACCTGCCGCAGCCAGTCGACGTTGGTCTCGAGGCCGGAGAGGCGCGTCGCGTCGAGTGCACGCTGCAGCGCCCGCACGGCGGCCGGCCGGTCGGGAGCCGTGACGATCAGCTTCGCAAGCAGCGGGTCGTAATGGCTGCTGATCCCGGTTCCAGCCTCGACCCACGTGTCCACGCGGGCGTCGGCCGGGAACTGCACGGCGGTCAGGACCCCACTGCTGGGGCGGAAGTCCTGCGTCGGACTCTCGGCGTAAATCCGGGCCTGGATCGAGGCGCCGTGCGCTGCTCCCGACCACGCCTCGAGGCCCGAGAAGTCACCGGCTGCGCCGCGTACCATCCACTCGACGAGATCGACGCCCGTGACCTGCTCGGTCACGCCATGCTCGACCTGCAGGCGCGTATTGACCTCGAGAAAGAAGAACTCGTCCCGGTCCGCGTCGTACAGGAATTCGACGGTGCCCGCCGACCGGTAGCGCACGGCTTGCCCGAGCCGCACGGCGGCCGCGATCAGCGCCGCCCGGGTCGTCGCCGGCAGGCCTGGGGCGGGCGTTTCCTCGATGACTTTCTGGTGCCGACGCTGAAGCGAGCAGTCGCGTTCGCCGAGCGCCACGACCCGACCGCTGCCGTCCCCGAAAAGCTGCACCTCGATGTGGCGCGCGCGACGCACGAAGCGCTCGAGGAACACGCCGGCATCGCGGAAGTTGCTGCTCGCGAGCCGCGCGACCGCCAAAAACGCCTGCGCGACGCCGCCCGCGTCCTCGCAAACCCGCAGGCCGATGCCGCCGCCGCCGGCCGTTGCCTTCAGCATCACCGGGAATCCCACTGCTTCGGCCGCGGCCAGCGCCGCCGGCACGTCGCGCAGCAGGTCGCTGCCGGGCAGCAGTGGAACCCGCTCGGCGCGGGCGATCGCGCGGGCCGAGTGCTTCAGGCCGAACATGCGGATATTGGCGGCAGTCGGTCCGATGAACGTGATCTGCGCCGCGTCGCACCGCTCGGCGAACGCCGCGTTCTCGCTTAGGAAGCCGTAGCCCGGATGGATTGCGTCGGCGCCGCTGCGCCGCGCGGCGTCCAGAACGGCCTCGGCATTCAGATAGCTGTGCTCGACGTCGGCCGGTCCGATCGGCAGTGCCTCGTCCGCCTCGCTGACGTGCCGGGACCCGGCGTCCGCGTCGGAGTAGACGCTCACGGAGGCGATGCCCATGCGCCGCAGCGTGCGGATGATTCGGCAGGCGATTGCGCCGCGGTTCGCGATCAGAACCTTGGCGAACACGGCGTGCTCAGCCCGCAATGACGACGCGCACTGGCGTTGGGTTAAAACCGTTGCACGGGTTGTTGATCTGCGGGCAGTTGGAAATGACCGCCGTGAGGTCCATGTCGGCCCGCAGGTCGACCCACAGGCCCGGCGCCGAGATGCCGTCGACGATGCCGAGCGCGCCGTCCGCCTCTACCGGCACGTTCATGAACCAGTTGATGTTGGAGACCATGTCGCGCTTGCCGCGCCCATGGCGTGCGTTGGACTGCAGGAAATTCTCGACGCAGGCGTGCTGGGCTTTGGTGTGATGGCCGTAGCGGAGCGTATTGCTCTCGCAGCTGCACGCCCCGCCGATGGTGTCGTGGCGGGCGACCGTGGTTGACACGATCGTCGCCATCGCGCGGCCCTCGTTGGACAGCAGAACGGTGCCTGCTTTCAGGAAAACGTTGCGCTGGGCGGCGATCGTGTCCTGTGCGCTGTAGCGCTCGGCATCATCGGTGAGGCCGTACATCAGGAAATCCACGGCCTGGTTGCCTTCGAGGTCGATAATGCGCAGCACCTGGCCCGTACGCAGCGCGTGGTCCCATGGCGCCCGGGCAGCAACGATTTCGTCGAGGACGATGCGCCCGGGAAGGCCGTCAATCGCGGGATCGCTCATCGGCACCTCAGCGACGGAAGTAGTCTTCGGTGTTCAGGAACGCCCGCAGGCCCTCGGGCGTCGCGTTGCGAACCGCGTCATCATCGGTTGTGACCCGGCCGCGCCAGGCGGCGATGCGCACGGGCGTGATGCTGTAGGCGGCGCGCTCGTCGAGCACGTGGGGACAGTTGGCGAGCAGTACCAGCAGATCCATCTCGGCGCGCAGCGTCACCTGCCGCCCCGGAGCAAAGGGCCCGCGGTTCAGCAGCGTCGTGCCGTCTTCGGCGATGCGGACGCCCTTGAACCAGTTGATGCAGGGATGGACGTCGCGGCGTCCGAGGCCGAACTTGGCGGCGGCGAGAATCAGCCGGTCACGGGCGTTCGGGCGTATCCCCCAGTTGCTGCCGTCTCCGTACTTGCGCGCATTGGAGCGCTCGTTGGACGCGCCGCAGAACGTGTCGTGCGCTCCGGCAGAGTCCTCGAGCAGGCTCATCAGCGCGCGGCCCATGTCGGAGAGCAGCAGCTGCCCCGCTCCAAGATACGCGCTCCACTGCACTTTAACGGTGTCGGCAATGTTCAGCCGCTCGCTCGGGCGCTCGGCATTGAATACCAACATCGACACGCAGGCATCGCCGTCGAGATCGGTGAGGCGCAACCGTGCCCCGCGGCGCAGCTCCTTGGCAGCGTAGCCCCCAGGCGCCACGGTCTCGGCCCACAGCATGGCCTCCGGCGCGACGCCGGCCGGGAGATCGGTGGCATCGGTTGCCGGGACGGTCGGCATGGCCGGGACGCGCGTTCCGGCCATTGCGCGGGCGTGCGCCCTGGCGCCGTACGGATCGGCGGTGTTCGAATCGGTCACTGGGGCCTCCCGTGGGAGCGCGGCAGTTCGCGTCCATATGTCACTGCGCCATGCGTATGCAGCGGCGGCAGCAGCGCGGTCGTGGTCACAAGGTCAATCTGCAAGACGCCGCGGATGCTGCGCAGCTGGTCGCACAGCGCCCGCAAGCGCGCGGCGGGCCCCTGCACGAGCAGCACCTCGAGCGACTGTTGGTCCTCGAGGAAGACGTGCTGAGAGGAAATGATCTCTTTGACGAACCCGCCCTGCTTGTGGGCAAGTTCCTGGCGAACGCGATCGGTTGCCGCCCGGTAGATCAGCGTGATCGTGCCCGCGAGGACCGCGTGTGCCCTGGCTTCATCGTGTTCGGCAACCGCGTGGCGAATGAGCTCGGCCATGACCTGCGAGCGGTTCGGCAGCGCGCGCGCACCGACCATCGCATCCAGTCGGCCGAGGAGCTCGGCCGGCAGGCTGAGGCTCAGCCGTGCGAGCGATGATTTCGCTGTCGCCATGGATGCAGTCTGCCCAATTATTACGAATGTGGCAACTCGTAATAATAGGGCGACGCCGAACGACGGCGGGACGCGCCGGGCCGGTGCGGAATTCGGCTCGCAGCTATTCCAGCGTCACGACGGCCAGTCGGCCATCGGTGTAATACCGATCGCCGCCGCCATTCTTTCCGCTCAGCGCCGCCTGAAACGAGTCGATCCACTCAACGGTGGTGGTGAGGTCGCGACCTAAGTCCGCGAGCAGCTTGTCGCGCTCCTGATCGATCGCGGCATCGATGTGATGGGTGATCTGTCCGGTCCGGTGACTGACGCCGGCACGGGTGTCGAGGGTCGCTGCACCGACCCACAGCGGCCGGCCGTCGTCATCGACCTGCGCCGACTTCCAGAATCTCACGTGATGCCGGCGACGCGGATCGCCGCCGATCATCTGCTCGAAGGCCAGGTCCTGCCTGCGGCCCCAAAAGTACAGGCTGCTGACCGGCGCCGTCCCGTAGGGCCGATGGGCAACGCTGTCGGTGGCGATCCGCAGTGCCGCGGCGAGCGTGACTGCATCGGCGGGTTCCCAGCCGCAGGCCGCGAGTGCGCGATGCAGTGCAACTTCGTCGCCGACGACCGCGATATTGATCGGGTCACCTGGAATGCCGTCGATCGTCACCGTACGCGTTGCCAGCGCCGCGAGTGCCGGATGGCGATGCTCGAAGTAACGCCACACACCCGGCAGCAACCCGTAGGCCACTCCGTAATAGCCAAGTCCCGCAGCGGCGAGACCGCCGATGCCATACACCAAGAGCCGCCGCGCCGGCGAATAACCGGGGTCCGATGCAAGGTCCGGCATAGGCAGAAGTATATCTGCAGGGACTGCAGCGGCCGATCGCGCGCCTCCCGGGCTATTCGACGGTCACGCTCTTGGCGAGATTGCGCGGCTGATCGACGTCGGTGCCGCGCATCGTCGCGACGTGGTAGGCGAGCAGCTGCAGCGGAATCGTGTACACGGCCGGTGCCTGGAAGTAGCTGACGTGCTTCGGCATCTTGATGACGGTGACGCCGTCCGACGAGCTGATGCCCGACTCCGGGTCCGCGAACACATACAGTTCGCCGCCGCGCGCGCGGACCTCCTGCAGGTTCGATTTCAGCTTCTCGAGCAGGTCGTTGTTCGGCGCGACCGTGATCACCGGCATGTCGGCATCGACCAACGCCAGCGGGCCGTGCTTGAGCTCTCCGGCCGGATAGGCCTCGGCGTGGATATAGGAGATTTCCTTGAGCTTGAGCGCGCCTTCGAGTGCGATCGGGAAGCTGGTGCCGCGGCCGAGATAGAGCACGTCGTGCACTTTCGCGAGGCCCTCGGCGAGCTTCTCGATCTGCGGCTCGAGTGCAAGCGCTTCCGCCATCAGGCGCGGAACTTCGATCAGCGCGCGCACCAGGTGCTGCTCGTCGGCCGCCGACAATTCGCCGCGCGCGCGGCCGGCGGCGATCGCCAGGCACGCCAGCACCGCAAGTTGGCAGGTGAAGGCCTTGGTCGAGGCGACACCGATCTCAGGCCCTGCGAGCGTCGGCATCACCACATCGCTCTCGCGCGCGATGGTCGAGGTCGGCACGTTCACCACGGACAACACATGCTGCTTATGCTGCTTGGCGTAGCGCAGCGTCGCCAG
>DATNHZ010000125.1:0-9193 GCA_035604655.1 Steroidobacteraceae bacterium
GGTCCTCGGCCTCATCCATCTCGAGCGTGATTTCCCACAGCGTGCGCCCCTGGCCGCGCTTGAGCTCCTGCAGATGATCGATCGTGAGCCCGGCCTCGGCGATCACCTGCAGGACCGCCGCGAGGCTCCCGGGCTGGTGCATGGTCTCGATCATCAGGATCTCGGGGATCTTCATCGCCGTTCCTCCACGACGCCCGCACCGCCACGCTTGTCGGAGGACTATCGTATGCTGTTTGACAGTGCGCAGCGCCCGCGGCCCGGACCGCCCGATGCAGGCCGCTGCGGGGCCGGCCCGCCGCCGCTGCGACCGCCCGAACCATTGCCCAGCGCGCTGGATTGGCGTAACCTCGCCCGCCCCGGCGCTCGGAGGCGCCCGACCACTAGACGCCCTGGAGGACCCTGAAGATGAAGCGCGTTCAATCATTTAGGTTTTGGGCTGCATTGGCCGCGAGCCTGGTCCTCGCTGCCTGCGCCAGTCAGCAGGAACCTGCCAAGAAGCTGCTCGCCGATGTGGAATCGGCGGTGACGACGGCGGGCGCCGATGCCCAGCAGTATGTTCCCGACCAGGTCGCGTCCGTGACCCAGAAGCTCGGGGATCTCAAGGCCGCGTTCGACAAGCAGGACTACAAGGCAGTGATCGAGGGTGGACCGGCCCTCCTCACCGAGGCCAGGGCTCTCGCCGATGCGGCCGCCGCGAAGAAAAAGGAAGTGATGGATGCGCTGAACGCGCAGTGGAGCACTTTCTCGACGACACTGCCGCAATCCGTGGCGGCGGCCGAAGCGCGCGTCGCGGCACTCGCCAAGGGCAAGAAGCTCCCGGCTGGCGTCACCAAGGACGCTGTGGCGAGCGCGAAGTCTGGTCTGGAGGAGGCGAAGGCCGCCTGGATCGAAGCCAGCACCGCGTTCGGCTCAGGCAACGTTCAAGCCGCCGTCGACAAGGCCAAGTCCGCCAAAGCGAAACTCGACGAGATTGCCGTCAAGCTCGGCATGAGCGGCGACGCCGCGAAGCCCGCTGGCTGATACTGTCCGGCGCAAGCGCCTGCTCATCTAAATAGGCCGCGTGCCTCGGCGCGCGGCCTTTTTCGTGCCTGCGCCCGGGCCGGCGAGCCCGGTGCCCAAACGTCTGGGCTATGATTCCGCGGCCGACACCCCGACGCGCGGGATGGCGCCGCAGCTCCAGGAGCCCATCATGTCCGCCTCACGTCCCGACGCACCGCCTGACCACAGCCGTTCAATTTCCACCCTCGACCCGCTCGACCTGTATGGCGTTCGCAGCCAGCTCACGGAAGACGAGCGGATCGTGCAGGACTCGGTGGGCAGACTCGTGGATGAGAAGGTGCTGCCGGTCATCCAGCGGCATTTCGAGAACCACACCTTCCCACGCGAGCTCGTGCCGGAACTTGCTGGCCTCGGACTGCTCGGCTCCTCGCTCGAGGGCTACGGCTGCGCCGGCATGAACGCGGTGTGCTACGGGCTCATCTGCCAGGAACTCGAGCGCGGCGACGGGGCGATCCGCAGCTTCGTGTCGGTCCAGTCCTCGTTGTGCATGTACCCGATCCATTCCTACGGCAGCGAAGATCAGAAGCAGAAATATCTTCCGCGGATGGCGCGCGGGGAGCTGATCGGCTGTTTCGGCCTGACCGAGCCGCACGGCGGCTCGGATCCGGGCAACATGAAGACGCACGCCAAGCGCCGCGGCCGCGACTGGGTCATCAACGGCGCCAAGATGTGGATCACGAACGGCGCGATCGCCGACCTGTGCGTGTGCTGGGCGCAGACCCCCGAGGGCATTCGCGGCTTCATCGTCGAGAAGGACACCCCCGGGTTCTCGGCACCGGCGATCGAGCACAAGTTCAGCCTGCGGGCGTCGGTGACGAGCGCGCTGTTCTTCGACAACGTCGTCGTGCCGGAACACAACGTGCTACCCGGGGTCGTCGGACTCAAGGGACCGCTGTCGTGCCTGACGCAGGCGCGCTACGGCATCACCTGGGGCGTAATCGGCGCCGCCCAGGCATGCCTCGCGCAGGTGCTCGAGTACACGAAGGACCGGGTGCTGTTCGGGCGGCCGCTGGCGGCGAACCAGGCGATCCAGATCCGACTCGCCGACATGAGCCGCAAGATCACGCTGGCGCAGCTGCTGTCGCTGCAACTCGGGCGACTCAAGGACGCGGGCCGGATGAAGCCTGGCCACGTGTCGCTCGCCAAGTGGAACAACTGCCGTGCGGCGATCGAGGTGGCCCGCGATGCGCGCGACATGCTGGGCGGCTCCGGCATCAGCGCTGAGTACGTACCAATCCGGCACATGCTCAATCTCGAAAGCGTAATCACCTACGAGGGCACGGAGACGGTGCACCAGCTGACGATCGGGCGGGAGCTCACGGGCTTTAACGCGTTCTAGCGGAGCACCGCATGCTCGGACGCGGGGCCCAAGGGTCGTTGGTGCTGGCACTGGCGCTCGCTCCGCTGCCGCCCGCAGCCGCCGCCGGCCCGCTCGAGTCGATCCGGCATTTTGTGGTGATCTACGAGGAGAACCACAGCTTCGACAACCTCTACGGCGGCTGGGAAGGCGTGCGCGGTCTCGCGGACGCATCACCCGAGCGCGCGCGGCAGGTCGATCAGCACGCCGTGCCGTACAAATGCCTCGCCCAGGCCGACGTCAACCTGCGCGCCCCGCCGCTTCCCGTCACCTGCGTCGACACGACGACCGCAATTCCCCTCCAGAGCGCGTTTGCGAACGCACCGTTCACCATCGACGCGTACATCGCCGCCGGCGACCGGACCTGCCCGCCGCCGGGCGAGAGGTTCGGGCAAGGCGTGCCGAACGGCGCCGGCCTGGCCGGCGGCTGTACGCGCGATATCGTGCACCGCTTCTACCAGGAGCAGTACCAGCTCGACGGTGGCCGGCAGGACCGCTACGTCACTGGCAGCGACGCGGTCGGGCTCGCGATGGGTCATTACGAGACCCGCCGGCTGCCGATTTACCGCTACCTGCATGCGCGCGGACATCCACGGTATGCGATTGCCGATGAGACGTTCCAGGGTGCTTTCGGCGGCTCGTTCCTGAACCATCAGTGGCTGGTGGCGGCCGCGACGCCGGTGTTCGCGGGCGCAGTGCAGGACGGCGGGCCTGAAGACCTGCACTCGATCGTCGATGCGAACGGCTTTCCGGCCGCCTATCCGCTGTACCGTCCGGAGCCCGCCGGCACCGTCGTCAGGGATGCGCCGCTGACGGTGCGCTGCGGCCCGGGGCAGCCGCGCAGCGGTAGGTGCGGCGATTATGCAATCAATACGATCCAGCCATTCGTGCAGCCGTTCGAGCCGGGAACGCCCGACTTCAAACGACTGCCGCCGCTGACGAACCCGACGATCGCCGACCGGCTGAACGCGGCCCGCATTGACTGGGCCTGGTATTCGGGCGGCTGGTCGAATGCGAGTGGCGCCGTCGGCGCACCGGGCTGGACCAATGGCACCGGCGGACGTTGCGCCGACCCCCGCACGATGGCGGGTGCAACGTATCCGAACTGCCCCGACGCACTGTTCCAGTTTCCCCACCAGCCGCTCAGCTACTTCGCGGCCTTCGACCCGCGGACCCCGGACGGTGCCGCCAATCGGGCTCAGCACCTGCGCGACGAGGTCGAGTTCATCGCGCTCGTGAAGCGCTCGCTGCGCGCGTGCCGTCTGAAATCCGTCAGCTTCGTCAAGCCCGTCGGCGAGGAGAACGAACATCCTGGCTACGCGAGCGAGCCCCGCGGCAGCAACCACCTGGTCGCGTTGCTGCGGGCGATCTCTCGAAGCGCGTGCCCGAAGGACACGATGGTCATCGTGACTTACGACGAGTTCGGAGGTCAGTGGGATCACCTGCCGCCGCCGGGGCAAGGGAATGAGCAGGGGCCGCACGATGAGTGGGGACCGGGCACGCGTGTGCCGACACTGATTCTCGCGCCCGCGCTGCGCGCGCCGTTCGTCGTCGATACGGCGAGCCACGATACGACCGCGATCGCGGCCACGCTAGAACACCGCTTCGGCCTTGAGCCGCTCGGACCGCGCGATGCGGCTGTGCTCGATTACTCATCCGTGTTTGACGCAAGCCCAGCGCGCGCGAGCCCGCTGCGCGCCGGCGAGCGATAGTTGCGCTGGCCGCAGGGTCTGGCCCACGGGGCTGCCGGCTCCGCCGCCCGGCAATGCCGCCCGGACGGCTGCCTCGCGCGGGGCCGGTGCGAATTCGCACGACAGCTACTCGGTCCGTCGGGATGTCGATAGAATCGCCCCCCTCGGCAACCGGCTTCGACGGTGACCGCTATGCACGCGATGCAGCACGTTCGGACCTCGACCTCGCTGGGCCAGCTGCGCGCGGCGTGCCTCGCCACGGCACTCATTGCGCTGCCTGCACCAGCCGCGCCGTCCGGCGATGCAGCGTATACGGTCGTTGATCGCTGGATGCCGGGAGGCGCAGGAGGCTGGGACTACCTGACGATCGATGCGCCGCGACACCGGTTATTCATCACGCGCGGGGACCGGGTTGAGGTTTTGGATTCCGAATCGGGCAAGGTGATCGGTGGGATCGCGAACACGGCCGGAGTCCACGGGGTCGCGCTCGCCCCGGACCTGAAGCGCGGCTACACGAGCAACGGCCGCGCAAACTCCGTGACGGAGTTCGATTACGACACGCTGGCCGTGCTGCGCGAGGTCCCCGTCCCCGGGGCGAATCCCGACGCGATCCTCTACGAGCCGTTGCATCACCACCTGTTCACGTTCAACGGCCGCAGCAAGGATGCAACCGTCTTCGACGCGCGCACGCTCACCGTCATCACCACCCTGCCGATGCCGGACAAGCCCGAGTTCGCCGCCGACGGCCGTCATGGCCGGGTCTACGTCAACATCGAGAGCGAGCAAGGCCAGATTGTGGCGATCGATACGGCGAAGCTCGCCCTCGCGGCCACCTGGCCGCTTCCCGGCTGCACGCGCCCGACGGGACTTGCGATCGATTCGGCCAACGGCCGGCTGTTCTCGGTCTGCAGCAGCAATGTGATGACGGTCACGGACGCGAAGACCGGCCGCCAGGTCGCGCGCGTCGCGATCGGGGATGCCCCGGACGCGGCCGCCTTCGATGCCGCGCATGGCTTCGTGTTCAGCTCGAACGGCGATGGCACGCTGACGGTCATTCGCCAGGATTCGGCGGACGCCTATTCCGTTGCGGCGACGCTTGCCACCCAGCGCGGCGCGCGCACGATGGCGCTCGATCCGGCGACGCGGCGGATCTACCTGGTGACGGCTGAATTCGGCCCGCCCCCGCCGCCGACGCCCGAGCACCCCAAGCCGCGACCGGAGCCGCGGCCGGACAGCTTCGTGGTGCTGGTTGCCGCACCGGGCGTCGTAGGCCCGCGGAGTTGACGAGCTCGACGCCACCGCTCGCGATGAAATCCGCTCGACCTGCAGGGCCGGTGCCCGAGTTCCGTACCCGACGCGTCGCAACGGGGTGGCCGGCACCGGTGACGGCGGCGAATCTGCTGGCGTTCACCCCGCCGCATTGCCCGGAATTGCGCGCCGGCCGTTGGCCGGAACGCCCGGAGCGCTGACACCATGCAAATCGCACGTGAGCCGCGGCTCCACCCGGTCGCCATCGAAGAGCTGCGTCCGACCCAGATCACAGTCGGTATGCGTGAGGTGCGTGCCAAGCGCAAGAACTGGCGGGACGCCGGTCACAAGGGGAAATTCCTCGGCAACCACCTGATCCCTGTCATCCACGGTTACAAGGACCGTTACTACATCATCGATCACCATCACCTCTCGCTCGCTCTGCACGAGGAAGGGGTGCGGCAGATTGCGATCATGGTGGTCGCGGACTTGAGGAAGCTTGAGAAGGAGGCGTTCTGGACGTACCTCGACAACCGCGGGTGGCTGCACCCCTACGATGCCCGCGGTCGCCGCCGACCGTACGCCGACCTGCCGCGGCGCGTCACGGAGCTCATCGACGATCCCTATCGGAGCCTCGCCGGGGAGCTGCGGCGCGCCGGGGGATTCGCCAAGGACACGACGTCGTACAGCGAGTTTCTGTGGGCCGACTTCCTGCGTCGCCGGATCAAGCGCAGCCGCGTCGTGAACAACTTCACGCAGGCGCTCGAGGTGGCGCTGCGACTCGCCAAGAGCGAGGACGCCGACTACCTGCCAGGCTGGTGCGGACCGGTGCCGCGCTAGGCTGAGGCGGTGCGCGCGCTGCGCACCGGCGGCGGCTTCTCAAGAAGCCCCTGATGAAGAGCTCAGAACGGCCGGGCCCGGCCAGCTGAGCTGCATTAGGCGCGCTTCGCTTCCCTGGCCGACCCGGCCACCTCGAGCAACGAGCGCTCGAGGATGTCGAGCCCCTCGCTGATGATCGCATCACTCGCCGTGAGCGGCGCGAGGAATCGAATCACATTCGCCCGCGTGCCGCAGGACAGGATCAGCAGCCCATTCGCTGCCGCGCGCCGCACCAAGGCCTTGGCCAGGTCCGGGTCCGGCTGCGCGGCGTCGCTGTTCTTGACGAGCTCGAGCGCGACCATCGCCCCCAGGCCGCGCACGTCGCCAATGCAGCTGAGCCGATGCCTGCCGCGCAGGTCGTTGAGCCGCTGCTTGAGGATCGCACCGATCGCCTGGGCGCGGCCGCAAAGGTTCTCCTTGTCGATGATCTCGAGCACCGCGAGAGCCGCTGCGCAGGCGATCGGCGAGCCGGCGTAGGTTCCGCCGAGGCCGCCCGGCGCCGGTGCGTCCATGATCTCCGCCTTGCCGATGACACCCGACAGCGGGAATCCCCCGGCGAGGCTCTTCGCGACCGCCATCAGGTCCGGCTCGATGCCGGCGTGTTCGATCGCGAACAGCCGGCCCGTGCGGGCGAACCCGGTCTGCACCTCGTCGATGATCAGTACCATGCCGTGCAAGGTCGCAATGCGCCGGAGCTCGCGCAGGAATTCGACCGGCGCCGCGTAGAACCCTCCCTCGCCCTGCACCGGCTCGATGATGATTGCCGCGACCTGCGAGGGGTCGACGTCCGCCTTGAAAAGCGTCTCGAGCGCGTGCAGCGACTCGCTCTGCGACACGCCCAGGTACTCGGCCGGGAACGGCAGGTGGAAGATTTCACCCGGCATCGGGCCGAAGCCGGCCTTGTACGGGGCGACCTTGCCGGTCAGGCCCATCGTATAGAAGGTGCGACCGTGGAACGCGCCCGAGAAAGCAACGACCGCAGTGCGCTTGGTGTGGGCGCGCGCGATCTTGACCGCATTCTCGATGGCTTCGGCGCCGGTCGAAAACAATATCGTCTTCTTGGGCGTCGGCCCGGGCGCGAGGCGATTGAGGCGGTCAGCGAGGCGCACGTAGCTCTCGTACTGCGTCACCTGGAAGCAGGTGTGCGAAAACTTCTCGAGCTGTGCGGCTACCGCGGCCTTGACCGCCGGGTGCAGATGCCCGGTGTTGAGGACCGCGATGCCCGCGGCAAAGTCTATATAGCGTTTGCCCTCGACGTCCCACTGCTCGGCATTGCCCGCACGGGCCGTGAACACTGGCAGCAAGCTCGCAACGCCGCGAGGCACGGCCGATTCGCGCAGTTTTTGCAGTTCCGCATTGGTGGTCATGATGGGTGTCGCTCCGCGTCGCGCATCATCGCGGGCCGGACGGCCGCCAGCGCACAGAGTAGCAGTGCTGCCGCCGCTGCGTCGACCGGCACCGGAACGGGTCCGGCGCCGGCCACCACGGTCAGCACATGCCTCCCGCCCGTCACCGGCGCGCAGGCCAGTGGCGCGTCAGATCAGCTTCACCAGCTGCTTGCCGAAATTCCGGCCCTTCAGCAGCCCGAGGAACGCACCCGGCGCTTTCTCGAGTCCGTTGGCCACCGACTCACGGTACTTGATCGCGCCGCTCGCGACTCCCGCGCCTAGCTCGGCGAGCGCCTTCGGCCAGATGCCGGGATGCTCCGAGACGATGAAACCCTGCACCTTGAGGCGCGACATGAGGATCAGCCCCGGATAGCTGAGCGGCAATGGCGCGGCGTCGTACCCGGCGATCATTCCGCACATTGCGATCCGGCCGAAGGCGTTCATCTGCAGCATCACCGCATCGAGAATCATGCCACCGACATTCTCGAAGTAGCCGTCGATGCCTTGCGGCGCCGCGGCATGCAGCAACGCGCCAAACGCCTTGGCATCGGGTGCCGTCTTGTAGTCGATGCACGCATCGAAGCCGAGCTCACGGACCACGTAGCCGCACTTCTCGGCGCCACCCGCGATGCCAACGACGCGACAGCCCTTGGCTTTCGCGAGCTGCCCGACAATGCCGCCGACGGCGCCGGAGGCGGCGCTGACCGCCACGGTCTCGCCTGCCTTCGGCTCGCAGATGATATTGAGGCCGTACCACGCCGTGACGCCGGGCATGCCGACCGCGCCCAGATAGGCCGACAGAGGGATCCGGCTCGCATCGACCTTGCGCAGCGCAGCAGCGTCGGCTCCGTCGGCGACGGCGTACTCCTGCCAGCCGCCGCTGTTGACGACCGAGTCGCCGACCGCGAAGCCCGGGTGACGACTGGCAACGACCGCACCGACGGTTCCGCCGATCATCACCGCATCGAGCGGCTGCGGCGCAGCATAGGACTTCTGCTCATTCATCCGGCCGCGCATGTAAGGGTCGAGCGACAGGTAGTGATGGCGAACCAGCACCTGCCCAGGGCCCGGCTCCGGGACCGGCACCGATTCGAGCCGGAAGTTAGCCTCGCTGGCAGCGCCGCTCGGGCGCGACGCGAGCACGATGCGCCGATTGAGTGTCGTCATCCGCAACTCCTGATCTCAATAAGGCCGGTCTCGCCCCCGGCACCTTACGCCGCCCGCACCGCCGGGGCGACGCCGAGGAACTCGAGCATGCCGCCGGCGGCCTCGCGGCCCTCGAAGACTGCCGTCACGACCAGGTCCGAGCCACGCACCATGTCCCCGCCGGCGAACACCTTCGGATTGGTGGTCTGGAACGGGCGCGCACTCGCTGCGGTGACGCGCACGCGTCCACCCGGATACAGAGCAATGTTGTGCTGCTCAAACCAATCCGGCGGGCTCGGCAGGAAGCCGAACGCCACGATCACCGCGTCGGCTGCAATGATCTCCTCGGAGCCGGGCACGTTCTCGGTCAGCCGGCGGCCGCGCGGACCGGGGGGACCCAAGCGCGTGGTGACGATCTTCACGCC